>DFTJ01000007.1:27233-33903 GCA_002381485.1 Candidatus Saccharibacteria bacterium UBA4215
TATATTTTCATACGTAAGGTCTTGAAAAACGACCTCGTACTCATCAAGCGAATACCCACGTCGTTCAATGGCGTTAATCGCCGATTGTCGTGCCTGGAGGTCAAATAACTGTATGCAGACAGCTATCTTTTCAGAGTCATCGGGAAACTCACGTGATTCACACATGATTATCTTAAAGAAACGATCATTAATGGGTAGCTCTGTAATAATCGGATAGTTTTCTCGGAGCTTCTCGGCGCCAGCCTCGACGGCACTACCACCAATTCGTTGAATCACTAATTGTGATCCAGGAGTTCGAAGTAGTAACTCTGCAGCGGCTGTTTCGGCCTCAAGGGCAACCAGGATTTCTCGCTCCTCACCGTTTTTTATAGTGAACGATTCGCCGTACGAGCTAAACTCTGACTGCGAGATAGTAAGAGTGATCTCACCAGGAGAAACAGTGACTGCTTGACCGTTCCGCACCGTCTGGTTTTCCCCATTTATATTCACCGTCACCTCTTCGGGTGCGACAGAGAAATAAATTGTTGCCCGCGGAATGAGCGCGTTAATAACCAATCCAATTACCGTTGCTCCAGTCAGACAAATCACAATCCAGGTTAGGACTTTTCTGTTAATATTCATTATTCGATCACCCTAGCAATAATTGCGCCATTATTAATCATCCAGGAGGCACTGCCAGCATCGCGAACACTTGGAACACGGCCACCCTCTCCTGTTAGCGGATCGTAATACGAGGCATCAACAGAGGGGTATTTTTCCATCCCGGTGTACATGGTGGTGTGTCCAGGGGTAAACAAAATGTCACCAGGCTTGAGTAAATCAAGAGTTGGATTTTCTATAATCAAATACTTATCTGGGTTAGATCTAACATACTCTTCCTGGTCTCCTGTCCGAACGTATATATAGTTTGGATCAACGCCTGTTGCGTACATAACTGTAGCAATAAACCCACCACAATCGGTTACGTGCGGGATTGGATTTAGCTCGTCTTTTGCCACGAGATAGGCATCGACTGCATCATCACGAGAGTTTGTCCCTTCTTGGGCTGGTGCAGGAAGAGCAAAGTTTATTGCTGTTCGCACCAAGTCGCCTGCAATAATACCACTGCCGGTAACGCAGCCGCTCGCTGAACCGTCTGAATAGAGGTTGTATACTGCGATTGCCGCAGCCTCACGCACGTTATCGTTTGCAACGGTTGGATCAGCGCGTTCGAAGATAATTCGGAAACGCATAGCCGTAATAGCAGGCTCTTCAGAGCTGGTGAACTGTGCATCATCGAAAATGCCACTCTCACTCCCCTCTAACTCTTGTTTTAGGAAGCCAAGCTGGATGTCTAAATCGTCCCAAGAACCGTCCTGCGCTTCGGCGTATGCTTGTAGATTATCCCAACGACCGAACGTCCATTGAACCAGACCATGCCCCTTATCTTCACGGTCCGTGACTTCAATCGCAGAAGTATCGAAACGAGATTCGGCATACATGTTTCCCATAATCCCCGCGGCCTGTTCATCAGAGAGTGGCCTATTGCCGTTACTCGACAACGATTCACTCGTCAAAAAATCGAATATAGTATCGAGCGTCTCGCTTTTTTGAATGTCTACCGACGACTCTCCAGTCGACAGCCGTTCTCCGCAAGGGTTCGCTGTGGGATTAAAGAAGGTAATGTTGTTGCTGCTATAAAAGTCCGGATCAAATTGCGCTGAAACGGTTGTAGGCAGTGTAAAGAACTGTCCAACCAACAACGCAACCAATAGATACAGCGAAAGTCGTCGTTTCATATCAGAATCCCTCAACCCCATTCTTTGCTAAGAAGTCGGCTGGGTTTATGCGCGTCCCTGGACCTGGCCCTCCTGTGTTCACTTCATACAACCTCGCAAGCTCTGCCGGGTCATCAGCGTCAGAAATGTCTATTTCCATATGTAGGTGGGGGCCAGTTGACTGTCCGGCGTTTCCAATTAATCCAATCTGATCACCGGCCGCCACGACATCACCGACCTCAACCTGAATGTCGTCGAGATACATGTGCCAGTAGGTGCTGACGGATCCATCGGCGTGACGAATATACACAATATTATTTGAGCTGCCCCCGACTTGAGTCACCTCACCGTCCATGATGGCAAAGACAGCTCGATCGGCAGAGGGGAAGTCGGTACCACGGTGCCAGCTTGAGCAGCCAGCACAGGGCGAGGTCCGGGGACCAAAGTTACTTGAGATACTTGCCCCTGCACTAACCGGTGAGACGACATCACCAATTTGAGAAGAAACGCTCGGTTCGTCTTCATCCATAGCATCACTGATCGATTTATCGATCGTATAGACGCGGAAGTTTGACAGCTCTGTCTCGGTGACGACGCTTGATTGCCCGACACAAGCCAAGCCAATATCCCAGTCATCGGCTTGTTCTTGCCCCGTTTCACCCCAGCCGTTTTCTCTATCTATACATTTTTTAATATAGGTATCGTATTTGCTGCCAGCCACGGGTGTCCCAGAGGGGTTAATGTAGTCGCCATTTAACATAAAATCGACGACATCAAGCGGATCTCTATTGAGGTCGGTTGTGGTGAGCCCGTAGCGAACATTACAGAACACGTCGGCTGCAATGTTTAGCTCGGCATACCCCTCATCCTGGCATTTTGTGAATCTGTCTGGATTAAAGCTTTGTTGGGCGCTGACGCTTGGGATAATAGAAGCAACAGATGTCGAGAGTATTTGAGGTATCGCCTGGAGGGTGCCGCCGACACTACTCGCTGCTTTTGTGTACGGAATATTGAGAGATCGAGCGAACGACCCAAGAAATGAGTACTGGCTCATGACATCAAATGGTGTGTCCTTGGCTTCGTAGCGTGCTTGGGCAATATATTCACCCTCTACTTCTTCAGTAAGTGTCGCGTAACTTTCTACCTCGTCGGCAGAAAGTGGTTTTAGGCCTCGCGCTTGAGCAATGCCACCTAGCAATGCTCCGGTTCCCGCAAAAGTGGCGTCACCGGCCTCCACCCCCACTGTATTAGGACCAACAACCTGGCCAGCAATAATGTCTGTTAGGGCCGCTTCAAGAAACGGAAGTGCCATGGCGAAGGCGATCGAGCCACCAACCGAAAGAACAGTCGTCACACCGAAGGAGCCAATCGCTGCCGCAACTCCAAGTGCAAGGCCAGCTCCTCTGACCCACCAGCTTTGGATTGCCCCGCAAGCATCACGCACGCCCGAGGGGTTGCCGGGACTCACCGCGGCAACAATATCATCGTTCACTGATGTGAGCGTTCCTGTTAGCCCTCCACCAACCATATACTGCTGCGACCGCGTAGTGAGTGTTGGGGCTTCGTTATATGCGGCGGTTTTATAACCCGGCGAGTCGAAGAAGCTCTGGCCATAAAAAGGATTGTCTCGTTTTATCTCACCACTTTCTGCGAGGTCTTGAGCTTCGTCGACGGTTAACTGGCCCGATATGGGACTTAGTTCATCGGTAATTTGCTCTCGAGTGTCGGTTGCGGTAATAATGTTTCCTAAGTATTCAACTTCTTCGGGCGTTGCATCACCGGCTTTTATCTTGTCGGCTGTCGTCAAGAAGACCATTGCATACTGTGCGAGTTGTATCGACCTGGCGGCCTTTGCAGCAGCAGCCACCGCGCGAGAAACGTTATAGACCGAACATGCCGAATCAGCAACACCAATCAACGAAGCTCCCTTTAAGGCACCGCCCAGGACACTTCCGACAGCCTTTACATTTGTGTCGGCGACTCGATTTGCCCTGTCGGTAAGTGTACTGGTCTTTGCGTCGTCATCGGCAACAATTTCGTTAAACCTATCTGAACCTTCTGCAACGCGATTTCCGTCATCGTCAAGAATAAACCTGTCGTCACCATCAACCAACACGGGTCTTTGTCCCGATGGTCGTTCCCCGGTTGTATTATTTCTCATTGACTCATCAAGCTCTTCAGTGGTCGCTCCGGTCAGCTTACTCGCCTTTGAAGTTTTGAACTTTTGGTCGAGCGTCTTATTAGCCACGTAGTCACTCATGCTTGCGTATAACGGATTAAACACTCGATTTAACGATGAGCGAACAGTCGGATTTTTCCTGAGGTTTGTTAAGTCTTGCGGATTGTTTACCCTATCCCCGTTTGGGGCGGTCATAGCTATGATTCGCTGTCGACCAAATGCGCCGGTTTTTGTTTCGATATCTGTGAACCCAGCTTTACGGAACTTATCAACTTGCCTTTTTGACATGGTTGTAAATTGACAACGGATTTTGACGGTATTTGTACAGACACCAGATTCCAAGTCGGTCAGTTTTGACCGAAGCATTTTATCCGAACGAAGGTCAAACGCCGCTAACTGGTCGTTTAGATCACCCATCAAGACTTCTTTAAGCTGGACAATGCCTAGACCGGGCGCAAAAATAAAGCCGAGCAGTCCACCGCCACCCAAGAAGATGGCAGCAATTGCGCCAAGCGGCCCTTTTTTCTTTAAGAAGCCAAGCAGTGTGGGCGGAGCAGTTTTGCCGCCAGTAGATTTCCGATAGTACCCCTCTTTTCCAGGGATCTTTGGATCTTCTTCGCCAGCTTTGACGGAATCACTGGCATTCTTCGGGTCATTAGCAAATGCTTCGGCCTGGTCGATGCCAGATTGAACAGAAGAATCGGCTTTTTCAGCATCAAGTAATTCGCGGGATCGAGACCCCTTTTGGGAGGGATTATAGAGACGATCCTGGTCCTCATCATTCTGTGGTAGTGTTGATTGCGGGCTTGCCATAACTAGGGTCTATTATACCTTACGCCGCAGGCGGAGCTTGAGGTGGTTTTTGCTGTTGCGCCGCTCCCGGGTTAGTTGTAATCAACTGTTGTTCGGTTGGGCTGGCCTGGATTTGAATGTGAACGTGACTTTGGCCAGCGAAGAATAGCCCCTGCCCGATCGGGAAGTTCGCCAGACGCTTCTTCTCTTCCTCGGTTAGCTTAAAGACGTCCGATAGAACATCGACAGCGCTAGAAGACTGCTTCAGCAGCAGCTGCATCGAGCTGTTGGCAACAATCGCACGCCCCATCTTACTACTCATAAAGTCTTCGACGTCTTGTGAAATAGTTGTCAGGCCAAGGTGGTACTTACGAGCCCGCTTTGCCAAACTAAACAGGAAGTTGGCCGAGTCGTCATACTTCATAAGTTGCCAAGCTTCATCAACAATCAGCATACGTTTCTTTTGAATCGTACGAGTGATGTTCCAGATGTGGCTTAGGACAATGTACATCGCGACGGGACGCAGTTCGTCTTCAAGGTCACGGATATTAAACACCACCATTGGGTTGTTGATATCAATATTTGACTGCTGGCTAAAGATACCGGCAAACGTTCCCGTGGTGTACTTGCGCAGGCGCTGTGCTAACTGTGGCCCACTGCCGCCCATGTGGAGGAGCGTGTCGTATAGGTCAGAGATAGTTGGCGGCGGAGAGTTGTGTGTCAGCGGATCACTCGTGATACCAGCTCGGGCATAGGTGTCAATCAGGGCCTGGTCGAGGTCGGCCTCTTCGGAAGGAGACAGTGCCCCGAGCGGTACGCCGTTTGGACCCATCTGAGTGCCACCGAGCATTAAACGGAACAGCCCATGCAGTGTCACCAGGTTGGCGCGCAGTGCGTCGTCAGCCTCTTCGCTATCGATAACGCGGGGCAAATCGAAGGGGTTAATGCGGGTGTTGGAGTTCAGACTCAAGCGAATGTAGCTTCCACCGACCGCATCGGCTAGCTTTTGGTACTCGTTCTCTGGGTCGATGATGATAATTTCACTTCCCAGCATCATACTGCGGAGCGCCTCGAGCTTGACGGTGAATGATTTACCAGCACCAGACTTTGCAAAGACGACCATATTAGCGTTTTCTAACTTAAAGCGATCAAAAATCACCAACCCGTTATTGTGCATATTAATGCCATACAGGATACCGCTGTTGTCTGTTAGGTCGGCACTGGTGAATGGGAAGCTGGTGCTGATTGCGCCCGTGTTCATGTTGCGTCGAATTTGTAGCTGGTCGGTCATCTGCGGGATGCTACTGTTAAGCCCCTGTTCTTGCTGAGAAGAAGCTACCTTGCTGAAAATAAGTTGTTGACCGAAAAGAGTTTCAATCTTATTTTGAACAAAGTTAAGTTCATCTAAACTATCGGCGTAGAGCGTGATGTACAAACCATAGCGGAAGAAGCGCTCGGCACCTAGCTGCAACTGGTCACGCAGCTCCTCGGCGTCGTTAATGGCCGCTTCGATCGCTGGATCACGGGTCTTTCCCTTTTCGTTACTAATCGATGTGCTAGCTTCGAGCTGCGTCACTTTTTTGCGCAAGTTATTCAGGACTACCTGGCTATCAACTGGGTAGATGTACATACTGACATCGAGCACCTCGTCAATATTAATCAACGAACTTAACCAACCGGTGTAGATTTGGCGAGGATAGCCATATACATAGAGCGTTCGGCCGTACTTTGTGCCAAGCCGAAAGTAGGACGAGTGAATTTCAATACTGCTCGGCGCGATCAAATCACGGAGTGTCGAAACACCTTTCAAGAAGGCCTGTTCGACCTCTGATTGCTCGCGTGCTCGCTGCTGAGCTGCAACGTCAACGGCGGATGGTTGCTTCTTTGCCATTACTGCAACTCCCCTGCTGGTTTTGGTCCGTCAGCTTTTTTTACATATGTT
>DFTJ01000007.1:33984-37577 GCA_002381485.1 Candidatus Saccharibacteria bacterium UBA4215
TTTTACATATGTTGAAGTCGCCATTTCAAAGTCGCGGAGAGGCTGTCGTACAGCAGTGTCGGGATTGTAGAAGTTGTAATACAGCTCACCCAAAGATTTTGTGTCCAGCTGCGCACTTTGAACACCGATCTGGAAAAGACCGTCCTTCACAACGCTCACACGGTTCGCAATCTCATCTTTAGCCTTCTGGTAGGTGGCCGTATCTATTTTTGTTACCGTGTTGGTTGGCTTCGCAAATAGCTTTCCAAAGAAACCTTTCCCCTGTTCGATCAAGTTACTGGCATCGCCATTCGGAAAATACGGCACAACAATATAGAAACTTTTCTCCATAATATTAGCTTCTTGCGACAGAGCATCAATAAAGTTGATGTAATCGTCCATCAGGACGCCTAGGAGCATGTTGTCTTGGGATCGACGAGTGTTGGCAAGCTTCTCGATATACGGACCAATGTCGACTCGCTCTGACCGAATTAAGATTTGAATCGGGAAATTCAATGAGTTTAGAAAGTTTTGGTAGCTAAACTCTACACCTTCACGCTCTTTGTCGCTCATCAAGTCGAAGTTAATTGACTGACACGTAATGACCGCCCGAAATGACCCGTCAAGCATGACGACCATGTTGTCGCGTACCTCAGATAATTGCAGGGTGTTTTGGGTAGAGTTCGGGTTTTTTGGAGCTGGCTGGCTTTTTTGCTGTTGTGAACCAGTTGCTTGTGGGGTGGCTGGCTGTCCAGGTTGAGGTGCGCCTTGGGGTGCGACGGGATTTGGCGCGGCAGCAGGAACAGGCCCACCTGCCGGAGCTCCAGATGGGTTCGGTTGGCCGAAATATGAATTACTTGGTGGCATTGCCCTGGATTGTCCCACTCCCTATTAGTGTTGATCTATCGGAGCGAGATGACGACTTCTTCGTTCATATCGTTCTCTTTCGCTTGAAGGCGATGTGCTTCCTTGGCAAGCGTCTCGACAGATAAATCAGAGTTGTTTGCAAGGTTCATTATATCAGCAGATAGGGGTTTATCGCTAGTGGTTGTTGGAGCTGGTGTCGGATCAGCTGCTGGTGCGGGGGTAGGCGCAGCAGTAGGCGCCGTATATTGATGAGCTACATCGTTGACGGGCTGCACCATCGACTGGTGGATTTCAGTTGGGTACGGGTTGTATGTAGGTGTTGGCGTGTTGTCTGCAGGCGTTGTTGTAGTTGACGCAGCGGGTGGAACTGCGGGTGCTGGTGGCGGCTGGAACATGTGTTGTCTCGCTTCTTCCTTTAGCTTCTGTGAACGCTCGCTCATCATGACGTTGAATGATTGCGCCACCATGTTGCTGTCATCCAGTACATCTTGCACGCCCTGAGCTTCAAGGTAGTAATCGTTGTTTAGCGGTGTATTGATGCCACCCGGGCCGTTAGATCCCCTAATCGCCCATCCTTGGCTGTCGACCAGGTTTGCAAGGTAGCTAAAGCGCTCCTCGGCGTCCGCTTGGCTAATGTCTTTCGTGCGGTGCACCTCAACAGTTTTCGGGACAGTAATCTCGATAAATGTATCAATGCCATCCGGATCCCACAGTCGTTTGCGCGGCTTTAAGTAGAACGAAACGATTGCCGCTAAATAGATTTCCATCGGCTGGTCTTTTCGTATTGGGAGCGCCAGTGCTCCAAAAAAGATAATCAGCGGTAACGGAATTACCGCCAACCCAATAAATACTTGCGCCAATCCCCACGCCAGCGCCGCCGACAAGGCCACGATGATCAAATAGATAAACTGCCGGAAACTAAACGGTCCGATCAGCTTATCATCAGCTTCTACATCTTGCGGTACTTTATAGACTGCCATCGTGGTTATAGTATAACAGGCCCGCTAAGAGCGAGGTATGTTGAAGTTGTCGTCTCCAGGCACGATAAGACCTCCAGGGCCAGAACCCTTGTCGCTTGGTCCCTCGGGTTCTTCGGGTGGCGGCGGCGGCGCAAGCTGTGCAAAGAGGGCTTTCTTCTCCTGCTCCATGTCTTTATAGACACTGTTGTTGCTCATAACTGCCTGCGCCTGCTCTGTGGTTATTGACCCTGCAGCCACGGCAGCTTTTAAGGCCGTGAGGCTTTGTCCTGCCAGCTCAACATCGTTCAGACCTGAATACACGCTTTTGTCCTGAATTGCCTGGGCCGGGGTGATGTCTTTGTCGGTGTATGCCCAAGTTGCAAGCGCGTTGTGTTTACCCTTAAGTCCGGCTGAGTTGAGTGCGCTTCGAAGACTTTTTCCTACAGGACTATCCCTTTGCTTTGATGAAGTCATTGTGCTTGCAAGTGAGCTGTGCAGCTGGTCTATACCCTTTCCTCCACTGTTGAGCAGTATGTTTTGGGCAGCGCGCGCTCGTACGACGTCACCCTTCCTAACAGCATCTTCTAGTTCGGCCGCCGTATCTTTAATAAGGGTTGTAGGGTTACTGTGCCTTGAGCGCATCAATGCTTCAGTTGCACTGATATCTTCAGTCTCTGCTTTACTGGCAATTTCATTGGCAACTGCTGCACCCTTGTTCCAACCTAGCGCTCGACCGAGCTTCGACTGGTCAACTCGGGTGGCAAGTTTAGAATTAGATCGTCGCTGTGCTCGCCGTTGTACCATGCGCTGGCTAAGTGCTTTTTGCGACTCTCCAAGCCGCGATGTCGAGCTGACCTTTGCGCCAACTCTGCCATTTGCTTTCGAGCTTAGATTACCAAGCTTTGTACCCAGTGTTCCGGCAGCATTAAGTGAGTTCTTGAGAATAGAGGGTATCAATATCAGCGGGAGCGCCGCCACACCGAGGGCGGTGACCTGCAAGAATCCGTCATTAATTTCCCCGCCAGCGTTGGCAATAATCTGGGCCGCAATCGTACTTGCGCCAAACACTAAGGCGACAATTGGATACAGAACCAGCATGCTCGTAAATAGCTTGAGCCACTTCTTGAACAACGGTTCGGTATTCGGCAGTAGCAGCGCAACAAACGCGAGCGGCGCTAGTACGGTGAGTATAATGACGATCGCGAAACGAGCCATCAGGATAAGGAGGATGACCGCTACGGCCAACAGGGCCGCCAGTAGGACGGGTACACTTATGGCAAGCATGGCGGCGCTTCCCGCTAATATGGCGCTTGCGATAACCACAACCCATCCACCAGCATTTCCGCTTGCATCTTCACCCCCAGCTCCGGTCGGAAGCGACGTGAGTATTTGATAAATTGAAGCCCCGGTTATATTGCTAATATCAACAGCAAGTTGGCAGACAAAGAACGAAACATTTACTAGGATTGCACCTACGATTAATCGAGGAAGCGTTTTCTTGACCCCATAGTTACCCACTCCAATGTTCGTGAGCTGTGAAAAGATGATGATCAAGAACACGATTACAAACGCAATATTGGCAAAATCTCGCATGACTTGCCAGAACGCATAGGTGTCACTATTTTGATCAAGCAGTGCCGGGTTGATCTGCAAGAATTGTTCAATAATCTCGAATGCACCGTCAGTTATTCCTGCCAAGAACCTTAGTGCTGGACAAATAATCCAGCCAATACCATCAATTCCACAAGTGCTCTCGGTCTCTTCACAAAGCTCGCCATCGGCACAGTC
>DFTJ01000007.1:37851-38348 GCA_002381485.1 Candidatus Saccharibacteria bacterium UBA4215
TATGCGTTACTAAGTTCATTTATTTTTTCTTCAATTTGAGCACAGGTCATGCGGGTTGCTGCAGCACCTCCGGCATTGAACATTACAACAGAGCTGTTTACTGCTTGAGACACGGGCAATCCGGAGAAAATTAAGTCGACGGGGTTGTAAGAAATTCCAACATTGAAGCTACCACCGCCGGTTGCAACAAAATCAGACTGCTTCTTGCCACTTACCTCGCTACCATAGTAGAAAACCTTTTCTTCGCTTCGAACACCTTCATCGTTGATGGTGTATATAAAGTAAGCCCTGTCGCCCGACTGCAGGGCCTGAGCGTTATTGGCACCTCCCGAATACGGTGATGCACAGAGTGAGAATAGGTCGCTATATCGCTGGTATTGAGCCGGCACAGTTAGGTATGGTGTAGAGCCACCCCAAAACCTGGCAGACATAAGATCGCGGAATGTCTCTAGCTGTGTGTCTTTTGACATCCCTTTCCAGTAGTAGTCACCCTCGCC
>DFTJ01000007.1:38423-40342 GCA_002381485.1 Candidatus Saccharibacteria bacterium UBA4215
TACCAGCTTTGTTGCGATCAAAACCGAGCCGACAGAGTACGCCCACTGCATCATCAGTTTTCTCCCCTAGAACACCAAGCATCTCCTTCATGACGTCCGAGGACCAGCAGCTAACAGCTGAGCCCGCGTTGACGTCAGCACCGAGCACATTAACGGAACGATTTACCAGATTTTCTCCCAGGTAAACAATCGTTCCCTGGCCTGCAGCGCTCGGTTCATTAAACCATTGGAACTTGGTTGCATTTACGGGGTTGATGCGATTGTCGTTGCCATCTTTCAGCTTGCCGGCAGCAAAACATTCCGAAAGCGCAAGATAGGTTTGGTAGACAATGATCTGGTCTTTTAGGGGGCGCGCTTCCCAGTCTTGCTGGACAAGTATGCGTTCTAGTGAGTCAGCAGACTGTGCGTTTGTGTTCGAGAAAGGAAAGAGGGCGCTCAAAGTCGAGCTGACGATGAGAACAGACATGAAGATAGAAATAATTGACTTGAACATAAAAAGCTCTAGCTTTATTAAACCGCATACGGTTGTTTTAAGCTAGAGCTTTGGGGCTATAGAGACCGGTTCTTAACCGGAGTATGGGCCAACAACCTTAAGGGTGCCGTCTTCCATGACGCGGAAGTCTCCCCCAAGCTTGCTTTCTACTAAGCCAGAGCCATCTTCGGATGATGATTCTACATTTAAGCTATAAGAGATAGCTCCGGCATATTCATCGTTATCGAGTGGTTTAACGTCTACGTCTATTAGTTCGGGGGTTACCTTAACTCCTGAGAACTGACTTACGACGATCGTGTTATTTAATGAAACATCAGTATCAATCATGCTTTTTGGTACAGAATCAAGGTCGTAGAGAGCATTTGCACACACCGCTTGGTTTTCGGCAAGCTTAAAGTCACGCGGTACGGATACGTCCCATGATTCAGTTGGACTGAAATTTACCCTACTATCAGGAGACAGAGTTATGTTTCCGGTTGTCAGGCAGCGAATTTGGCTTGCGCCCCATGCGGTCACCGCCTCTTCTATGTTTGCGTAGTCCTCTATGCGGATCTCAATCTCTTCTGCAGTAAGACGGTTGGCTTCAATGCCGGCGTCAATTTCTGCCTGAAGCTTTTGCTCGGGTGAAAGTTCCTGTGTGGGCTGAGGAGCTTCGGCTGAGGAGCTCGAGTCAGTACGAGGCGCCTCTGCCTCAACGTTTGAACAGGCGGCTAAAGCAGACGCTGCTATAGATAATCCGACTACACCGGCAATAAGACGGTTTGGGTTACGGGTGATACGCTCTGACATTGTGGCGGTTTCCTTTCGCGCTTGGCGATATTATATATGTATCGGCTTGGGCTTTGGACAATACGCTTAGTGCGTTTGTTATTTATAATATATCACAAAAACTCTAAAAAGTAAATAGCTTATGCCATAAAACTTGCAAAATGGCCGTCAAGGTCGTATCTTATAAACAGCTATGAAAATAAAACAAACACTTATACTCCTTTCAGCCGCTTTTGTCTTTGCGTTAGGGCTATTTTCCGTAAATACTCAGCCAGTTGCTGCGCAATCGTGTGGTGAGGTGGAGACCTCGATTATAAACTGTGATATAGACGAAAACGCTGAAGGCGTTGAAGCGACAGGCCTCTGGTCTGTTCTTCTGCTTGTTATCAACATCCTGACCGGCTTAATCGCTGTGGCTGCCCTCGGTGGTCTGATCTACGGCGCGGTGATGTACACTTCGGCGGGCGGCAATGTCGAACAAACCAAGAAGGCTATGGGTATTATCACCAACGTCGTCATCGGTGTTGTGGCGTATGGATTAATGTTTGCGGGGCTCAACTTCTTGATCCCAGGAGGAGTATTTAACTAATGAACGTTGTAAAGTATCTTGGTCTTGCCTTCATTTTTGGCCTGTTTGTGGCTGGTCCAGTGGTGACGG
>DFTJ01000007.1:40435-43027 GCA_002381485.1 Candidatus Saccharibacteria bacterium UBA4215
TATGGCCCCTGTATCAGCGATCGCTGCCTGTGACGGCCGGTTTGCTGGAATTCCGCCGTGGTACCGAGGCCTCACTAAAAAAGAAGCCGGCGCCCCGGCTGAAGGCGCCCAGGGTTGTGTGATCGTGAATCCAGAAGAAGCTGGGGGTATCCAAGCTTTTATCACTAAGTTAGCTTTAAATATTATCGAGATTGGCATGGTGATTGTTGGGTATATCGCCCTCTTCTTCATCATCTTTGGCGGCTTCCAGTTCATTACCAATGGAAGTAACCCGAGTGCTGTCGAGAAGGCGCGGCTCTCCATTCTGCATGCCGTGATTGGCTTGGCGATTGCGCTGGGCTCGGTGGCGATTCTTAACCTTATCTTTGGAGTAATTGAATAATGAAGACATTCTTACTGCAGTTGGCGCAGACGATTAGTGCGGATGAGGCTGGTATTCCTGCTCTCTCGGCAAATGACGTACTGGGGAACATATTGAACACTGTCTACTTCTTGGCAGCAATTGTGGCCGTCATTGTGATTATTGTTGCCGGACTCTCCTACTCTACGTCTGGAGGAGATAGCGGCAAGATTACGAAAGCCAAGAATCAGATACTGTTTGCAGTGATTGGGCTTGTAGCAGTCTTGGCGGCATTTGCGATAACTAACTTTGTAATAGGACAATTCTAATGAAAACAAAATTGAAACTACTTATAATGGCTGCTGTGATGGTACTGGGCGTGGGATCGGTGGCATTGGTCGCGCCGGATGTCATGGCCCAGAATGCAATCGATGCAGCTTGTGAGGATGACCCGGGTGCATCAATCTGTCAGGAAGGTACTGTCGGGAGCGTTGAACAGATTGTGCAGACAGTAATAAACGTACTGCTGTTCATCGTCGGGTTGGTGTCGGTAGTAATGATTATTATCTCTGGTATCCGCTACACTACCTCTGGCGGGGATAGCGGTGCCGTTACAGGGGCCAAGAACACACTTCTCTACTCGGTCATCGGATTAGTGGTGGCATTTTTGGCCTACGCCATCGTTAATTTTGTGTTAACAAGCTTCCAGTAAGGGGTTTGCTCTTAACAAATGACGCGCAATCTGCTATAACATAACAATAGAAACTAGATATTCTACGCACGAAAGGAATACATATACATGAAAAAATTAACAAATACAGCATTCGGAGGACTACTAGTCGCTGGAATGTTCGCTCTTGTGGCGGTCTTTACACCGATGGCACCAGTAGCTTTAGCACAGTGTGACCCGAGTCAGGGCGTCACTGGCGGCGTAAACTGTGCTCAGACGGACAACACTCCAGAGAGTCTTTTTGAAGCCGACGGTGTGTTCACCACCATTATCAACGTCTTGCTGTTCATCATCGGTGCGATTAGCGTTATTATGCTTATCATCGGTGGTATCCGCTACACCGTATCTGGTGGAGACTCTGGTGCAGTGACTTCTGCAAAGAACACCATCCTATATGCAATCATCGGACTTGTGGTTGCCTTCCTGGCCTTTGCCATCGTCAACTTCGTGCTGACCTCACTTGCTCCTACCGTTTAACGGCTGGACATGAGTAAAGAAAACCCCCGGACTTCCGGGGGTTTTAATATTTCGCTATTAAAATAAGCTCCGGGTGGGAGCTTATTTTGTTGCTGGATACCCTAGATCTACTATTGGATCTGGATCTTCTTTGCTTGTTCTTGCTTGATCTTTGAGAAGGCTACGGTGAGGACGCCGTCTTTGAGGACAGCCTCTACTTCGTCTTCCTTCACGCTGACAGGTAGTGCAAGGGTGCGGCTAAATTCGCCCCAGTAACATTCCTGGATGTGCCAGTTGCTCGCGTTGCTGTCGTCGTCACCGCTGCTGAGCGTGCCGCTGATAGTCAGGATGCCGTCGCTAATGCTGACATCAAGATCTTCTTTGTTCACACCTGCAGTGCGGGCTTTTACGACGAGCTTGTCGTCTGTTTCGTACACGTCAACGGCAAGTTGACCAGCAAATTGTTCTTCACTGTCATCCCAGTCGTCATCGTTCGATGCTGGCGCCGGAGCGTCAGTTGATGAAAGGTCGTCGTCGCTTAGGAAAGCTGCAGCCAGTTCATCTTCAATTAATAGGTCTTCGTTTTGTTTGCGGGCCATGATATCCTCCACTTTCTCTAGGCTCATTTGACAAATAGTCCTTCGTATTATAACTATCCCACTCACCTTTATCAACTAAATAGGCGTATCAAACGTAAAAAACACAATGCTGGATACCCTTCTCTCGCTTCTCGCACCCCACCTCTGTTCCTCTTGCGGGGCAGTCGGCACCCCATTATGCGGTTATTGTAAATACAACATCAATAAGTCGCATAAGCGTCAATGTTTACTGTGCGAGCGTCCGTCTCTGGAGGGTGTTTGTATGCTACACCATGCTTTCTTTGATTCTGCTTGGATAGTTGGCGAGCGTTTTGGCGGACTGCAACGCCTTATTGGAGGGCTCAAGTTTTTGTACATGAAATCCGCAGCTAAGTCAGTAGCTGAGCTGCTGGATCTATCGCTGCCACCACTTCCCCGCAACTGTATGTTGGTTCCGATTCCAACGATACGCCCGCATATCCGTCAAA
>DFTJ01000007.1:43116-44523 GCA_002381485.1 Candidatus Saccharibacteria bacterium UBA4215
AAGAGGTTACGACCACCTGCTTTTGATTACTCGAGCACTGTCGCGGCGTCGAGGGGTGCCGTATGCTCAACTGCTGCGTCGGCGACACAGCGCGGTACAGCATGAAAGTAGCCGCCGTGATCGGTTGCGGCAAGCCAGAACTGCCTTTGCGGTTGACGGCCAGGTCGTGCCAGGTAGGACGTATATCATTCTTGACGATATCGTGACGACTGGGGCAACGGTGTCTGAGGCAGCCCGCGTGCTCCGAGAGGCTGGGGCGACCTCAGTCTGGGTGGTGGCGGTTGCAAAGCAAACTCTCGACTGAACCCCTGACATCTGTTAAAATGGGGCAAGCTGAACACTTCATGGAGAGGTGACCGAGTGGTTTAAGGTACTTGTCTTGAAAACAAGCGTGGGGCAACTCACCGCGAGTTCGAATCTCGCCCTCTCCGCCACGCATTTATGCGCTATGATAAAAGTTCAGCAGCCTATACGGAGGAGTACCCAAGTGGCTGAAGGGGATGGTTTGCTAAATCATTAGTCTGGGGAGACCTGGAGCGGGAGTTCGAATCTCCCCTCCTCCGCCAAGAAATGCAGTCACCAATACTGCTCATGCTATACTGTTATTTATGAATGAAGACCAGCAAAACTACTGGCAGCCACCGGCTGACGATCCGCACGAAACGGCACCTGTAGCTGGCGTGGAGCAAGATCAGACGACAGCTCCGCCCGCATCGACCGAACCAGCTGGTCCACAAGCAGCCCCCGTCACCTGGTCGGCTGAAGAGTATGTTCACATCGATAAGGGGTATGTCTGGTATATTTTATTCGCGCTAGTGATCCTGGCTTTTATTACGGCCGATATCTTACTGCTTAAAGCTTACACCTTCTCTGTACTGGTGGTATTGATGTCCATAGCGATTGTTATCTACATCCGTCGTCCACCACGTACTCTCACCTACGCACTGAGTCCACAACAAGGGCTGTATGTCGGCGAAAAGCTGTACCATTTTGAAGAATTTAAGGCCTTTGGTTTGATTCGTGACGGAGAGCACAGCTCAATTATGATGATTCCTCGCAAGCGATTTGCTCCAGGCGTATCGGTGTATTTCCCAGAAGAAGCCGGCGAAAAGATTGTCGACATTTTGGGTCAGCGGTTACCGATGCAGGAATTAAAACTTGACGTTATCGATATTGTCGTCCGAAAGTTGCGCCTGTAACCTACCGGGAGGTGGTAAAATTGCCTCACCTTGTGGTACAATAGCCTCTGTTCGCTCGTTCTGGCGACCGAAAGCACCTTCTAGTTACAAAGATAGAGTTGTTGTTTTTATAACAGCAATCTCTATCGTATGCACCCGTAGCTCAGCTGGATAGAGCGTCGGCTTGCGGAGCCGAAGGCCATAGGTTCGAATCCTGTCGGGTGTACCA
>DFTJ01000007.1:44637-48250 GCA_002381485.1 Candidatus Saccharibacteria bacterium UBA4215
TATAATTATGAAGAAAACTACCTCTGTAATAAGAGGTAGTTTTTTGTTATACCCAAACGGGATTCGAACGAGAATCTAGTAACTTTCTTGTAGTTTCTTAAGAATATTTTTATACCCCTCTTGTTTTACGTATTTCCAGGCATCGGCGTAAGGAGGATATTTTTCGCAGAACTGTATATCTCGCTCTAGTCTCTCTGGCTCATTTAAGATATCGATAAAGATGTATTCAAGAATCGCATGCACTGGTATATGAACAAGGGTATTCCAAGCGTGGTCGTCTCCAAAAAGTTCTTTCCATGTTTTTAAGATTTTTCGATCAACGCTAGCTGTAATTTTTGTATTATCTGTAAGTAGTCGATGTGCAATCTCGTGTGTAAATACTTCTATAAATCGGTCCCCTGAATACTTAGTAGAAATGACCATTGGGTCACTGAAGGAATTACCAAAAGGTGCTATATATGCATCGATTGTATTTTGCTTAAATTCAAGATCGAGGACTTCGCACATTCCATTAAGAATTTTCTCTTCGTATGGAGCCCAGCTTGATCTGTATAGATCAACAGTCTCATTTATATATTCGTCAGTTGCAGCCTTCTCATTACCTGTTTCTTTCAGTCCTGGAAGAAGTAATGGAATGACAGCACCGTTTAGTAGGAAGGACGCTCGGATTCTCACTTCTGGTAAATTCATGCTCTCACTATAGCAAATTAGCCCACAAGGTTCGTTCTTATCTCGTTCACTACGCTGTACCAAGAAAAAGAGACTAGTTTTTACTAGTCTTATTTTCTTTTGTCTTTTCGACTAATCCCTTTGTTATACCCCTGTGTCGCGTCGTTGAAAGGCAACTAATCCAATTGCGAGAAGAACGACAGCGGCAACCACTAAGACCATGACATTTCCGATACTTAGCCCGTTGATGAGCACATCCTGTCCCTCATAGTAGTAAAACGGCGAAACTAGCTTGATGTTCTCAAAGTCCTTTACCATTGGAGCGAGCGTATTCGCAAAGTATGCCACCAAAAGTACACCAGAGCCAGCGCCAAGCGCTACGCCGCGACTGTGGGTGACAGATTGAATTGCCAGTGTGAGCGCAGCGAAAAGGATACCAAGAAGCCAGCCACTCAGAAGGGAATAAAGGACATTCAATAACGAAATTTCGAACGGAAACAGCGCCATTGCTGACACAACTCCTGCCAGCACGCTGAGGCTAACAATCGCAAGCTGGATGGCGATGGCGCCAACTTTTTCTAGCATGATTCGACTACGGCTAACAGGGCTGGCGAGAAGTAGCTCGAGCGTACCAGACTTCTCTTCTCTGCCGATCATACTAGCGCCGGCGCCGATCCCAATAATGGCCAGCGATACCGGTAGCACCATACTGAACAACTCTACGCCCAGCCAGCCTTCGGCCGTCGAGAACGAACCTACCTGTCCAACAATAGCTTCGAAGCCAGCGGGAATTTCGGTGAATACATCAGCGTATTGCTTGGCGACCGAGTCAAACAAGGCGACCACCATAAAGGTAATGAGGAACAACGCGAGGGACCAGAAGAAGGTGCTTTTTTGGGAGCTGACGAGTGCCTGCATTAGTATGGTTTTATTCATCGCGCTCCTCCTTTTTGCTGCCGGTTGCTTGGTAGTGATGGATGAACAATTCTTCTAGACTCACCTCTTCAGAGTCGAAGTCGGTAACATCATACTTCGATAACCCTTTTATGAACTCGTTGATGTTTCCAGTAACGGAGAGCACTACGTGTCCTTCGTCCACCGCGACGTCGTGTACGCCAGGTATTTCTTTGAGCTGCTTTTTGGTCGGCTGACTCATGAACGTGACGCGGTATCGTTTTATGCTAAGCTTATCGGTTTGTTTGATTGATTCAGTGGCAACTATTTTGCCGTCTTTAATGAATGCAATGCGGTGACATATTTTTTGTACTTCGGTTAAGTCGTGGGACGACACAAAAATAGTTGCACCGTTCGAGCTTGCGTCGCGCACCATATCGTAGAACGCCTGCTTCATCAGCGGATCAAGCCCGCTGGCGGGTTCGTCGAGTACGATTAGATCTGGCTTGTGCATAAAAGCCTGGATAAGGCCAATCTTTTGCTTGTTCCCCTTCGAGAGAGTGTGGATTGGCTTATCAAGAGTGGCAACAAGTTTTCTTTCAAGCTCTGTGACGTATTCCCAGTCGACACCCCCGCGCAGCGAAGCCAGGTAACGAAGAAGTTTCCTGCCGGTCATCGTGTCATATAACGCAATGTCGCCAGCCAGGTAGCCAATGCGACGCTTTGCGCGGACGCTGTCTCGAACACTGTCGAGCCCAAAGATCGAGACTGAACCTTTGCTCGGGTGGAGAAAATTAAGTACGGTGCGAATCGTCGTACTTTTTCCGGCGCCGTTTGGACCAAGAAACCCAAACACCTCACCCTTCTTTAGGTTGAGACTAATATCCTCTATGCTAATTTGGCTGCCATATGACTTGGTAAGGCTAGTTATTTTTAGGGGTGAAGCTGACTTGCTCATGGTTTTATTGTATCAGATAGCAACGAGCCTTATGTTTCCATCCCCACCCGCTCGCTATGCACCCCAACAGATACCAGCTCGCTATAACTTCTCTCTCAGCTCTTTCTCATTTTGCTCATGCTCTATGCTATAATTAGCTCAAACGAGGTAAAAAAGTGTGAAGGTCCAGGATTAAGATGTCCGTCAAGGGTAGCCTTGCATCAGTAGTGGGGAAAATTAAAGAAGGTGCACACCTGGTTCACTTTCATGTTGCTCATCGACCTCACGCCCATCTTAAGAATAAGTTTGAGTGGTATCGGCGCTGGCACGAATGGCAGCACCACTCGAAAGTGCACGTCTCGATACTTGTCCCCTACGTCTTTATCGTGTTCGCATCGGTACTATTTGTCATGCGCCCCGCCTTTGCTGCTGACATTACGAATGCCTGGAGCTTTTCTAACGATGCGGACTACTCATAAGTTGGTGGCGACAGCATCAACAATGGCTGGACCACAAATTATGAGACTGTATGGTCACTTACGACATATGAGGGGCAGTTATATGCCGGTCTGGGGTCATCTACCAACGATGCGGAAGTGTGGACATGGAATGGTAGCAGTTGGACAAAGGTTGGTGGCGATGGGTTCAATGATAGCTGGAACGGTACGTACGAAGAAGTCTATACCCTGCGAATCTACGATGGTAAGCTCTACGCCGGACTCGGGAACGGATCGGGTCATGCTGAGGTGTGGAGTTATGACGGAATCTCGTGGGTGCTAGTTGGTGGCGATGATGTGAACGGCAGCTGGCCAGACGGAACGTACGAGCGAATCCGGTCGATGGCAGTTTATAACGGAAAGCTGCATATTGGCCTTGGCGACAGTACCGGTGATGGCGAAGTCTGGCGTTGGGATAATTCGTCTTGGGAGAAGATTGGCGGAAACGGCCTGAACAGCGGATGGACAGGAACCATCGAGTATGTGACGACAATGATTGACTACCGTGGCAAGCTATATGTTGGAACAGGAAACACCCAAAATGTTGACGCTGTCGTCTGGTCGTATGGCGACAACGCGTATCTTAGTAGTGAACAGTCCGTTCAAGATGACCAAT
>DFTJ01000007.1:48348-62125 GCA_002381485.1 Candidatus Saccharibacteria bacterium UBA4215
CAGTCCGTTCAAGATGACCAATGGCACCATTTGGCTGCAACCTATGATGGCACTACCATGCGGCTCTACATTGATGGTGTGTTGGACTCTTCAGCTCCTGCTGCCCTTTCCATGGCTGTTTCGAGCCTCCCTCTGAAAATCGGCTCAACCTATGGTTCGGGTGGTCGCCGTGTGGCACGTTCCTCACCTTGCATCGGCTGTTCAGCTTTCTCAGGTGAATCAAAATACGACGCCGAGTGACGTCGTATTCTTTGATGCTACTGCTCAACCATTGCCTCTTCCGAGTGTGTCGGTAGAGCCGTGTGGCTGCCCGTTTTGCTGCAAACCTCCGCAATAATCGCTTAGAGTGCGAGCGTGTAGGTTAATGTACGAGTTTGGAAGTCTTTATCGATACCGTACGTAACGTATTGAAGTTTTAAGTTTTCAGCACCAGCGGGTACTTCAAACACTACATTTCCGGTAGTTTCCGCACCAGCTGCTAGCGTCCCCGATGAAAGAGCTGGGTCAACTGTCACGAATGAGGTGTCGTAGCCTGCTCCGTTCACCTGAATCTCATATGAGTACGGTGATACGTTGACCGTTTCGTCAGAAATGTTCTTTAGAGTCAGCTCTACTACAACAAGCTCATTGCCGTCATCGGCGCGCATAAACTCGTTGTCTGGAACGTAGTTGCGGGTGATTTCACCGGCAGTGACTTCTAGGTCTGCAAAGACGGCAGTTTCACCTTTGGCGAAATCTTTCTTGGCATCCACCAGGCTTTGCTGCTCGTTCGAATAGTTATTTAGCTCATTGGTGACCTCGTTTAAGATTGCGCCACCGCTAACGAGCGCGACCAATCCAATAATACTAAACACAAGCCCCGATAGTGCACCAAGTGCACCGGTGATGATACCCGTGATGGACATTCCTTTACCGCCCGGCTTCTTGAGCCCGATAGCTCCAAGAATCACGGCTGCGATACCTAGGAAAAGTCCCAGGAAGAACCAGCCTGTCAAAAAGGCAAGAATACCCGTGACAAGCGAAGCAATCGCCAGACCGTTAGTGCCCCCCGCTGCTGGTGCTGCGGCCGCGTTCGACTTCGGCGGTTCATTCTTTGGGTGGGTTGATGATGGTGTGTTCTCCATGACTACTCTCCTGATTAGTTAATTTCAGTATACACCACACACGGAGGATGATTGGACATTGACAAATAACTATTTTTGTGCTTAAATTTAATCAGTAAAAAAGCAAAAAACAAAAAAATGACAACCCCTTCAGCATCAGCAATAGACCGCCTTGCCCTAACCCAAGAGCAGTTTTTGCCGTCTGGCGAAACGAGCCCAGATAAGAACGGATTAGTACGCCCAACCTTTCGAATTGAAGGTGAGCAAGTCGCGTTTTACTCACAAGACGATGAGATGCTTATGCACGACGATTCTGAAAGAACCGAAACCCCAGTTGTCGCGTCCCCACTAGGTCTTACCGAAGCCGCTATTCACCTCTGTAACCTGCCGGAAGATAGCCGTGCATATAAACTGCACGAGAGTCTCGTGACCGAAGATTATAACGAAGACGTGCTGCGTTTTCTTGATGAAATCAATGCTGCTGTCTCATACGACGAGCAGGATGGCCGTCTAAAATCAGAAGTTGACGAAGGTGGTTTCGCGTTTGTTCTGGCTGCACTTGAAGGAGATGAGTCAGCTCAGGCGGTTATTGACGCTCGCCTTGCTAAGCTACGAGAAGCCTATGCTGCTGCTCAGAGTGAAGGCATTGAACCCGCAGATCCAGAGCGCCGCAAAGCAGCTGAGGAATTGCTGCAGAACCTCGCCCTTGTTCGTGCTTCAAACCACGCAGTTGTACGAGATGAACATGGCATCCTCAAACTATCTCCGACCGGTGACTATCGCCGTAAGAATACGGCAATTCCGGACCGCTATCCCCGAGCGACAATTCACTTTACGCTGAATGGTGAAGTGACGGAGCAGCCCCTAATCGGATCATGGGGTGAAGCAAAAACTTTAATTGTCGCAAACTTAGCCAAAACAGCCGCTGATAATAGGCTGCCAAGCACCCTAAATACAGTCGATACGTCCTTCGACCTTAACCCAGGCGAAAACCTGGAGCTAAAAGGCGCGGTATTGATTGTGGACGCAGACGACATTGAGGGTGTATACGAACATCAGGGCGACGACATACGCTATAAGCGCAGCGAACACTATACTGACGAGGAAAGGCTCAGTTTCGGGGAACTCGTCGGCAAAGCGCCCCATGTTGTTGAAGCTCTCAGCGATGCTGATATCGCAAAAAAGCTTCGCTCATTTGCCCTCGAGCAGGCATTGCTTCAAGTTGGTGTCACGACCGGGGCTATTGGCATCGAGGGTAGCTCCAGCGCTGACGGTAAATTCGATAGAGCTGTCCGAGAAGCAGGTAGGGCTCTTGGCCTGGACACAGACTTGCACGAACATCAGGCGAATGGCCGTGCTGAGCAGCGCATTAACCAAGAAAAAGAATATCTTCGTGGAGATATTGCTCGAAAGTATACCCACACCCTCCCTGCCAGTGTGAGCATTTCTGCCCAGCGCATGTATGTAGCAAATGGTTATTTGGCGCCCGGCTCTCACCTCCCTGAAGCTGAGCTGCAGGCAATTCGTGAAGAAGATGGCGATGGCCTCTAGGGGTCATTATCTGATACAATAACCACCGCTGGAGAGGTGCAGGAGTGGTTGAACTGGCTTGTCTCGAAAACAAGTGCGCCGTAAGGTACCGAGGGTTCGAATCCCTCTCTCTCCGCCACGTGCTTTATAATAAGACTATGCAAGATTCTATTTTTACGAAAATTATTAACGGTGAACTGCCGAGCCATAAGATTTATGAGGACGAGCGTACGCTTGCCTTTCTTAACATCTACCCTTCGGTGAAAGGTCACACTCTGGTTATTCCGAAAAAGCAGGTTGAACATGTCTGGGATCTTGAAGACGAAGACTACCAGGCTGTGATGATGACTGTCAAAAAAGTTGCCCTTCGTTTGCGCGACGTTCTAGGTGTAGAGCGTGTCGGAGAGAAAGTCATCGGTCTCGACGTTCCTCATGCACATATACACCTGGTGCCGTTTAACGCAGCCGAAGAATACTATGCGCCAGAAACTAAAGCCGAGCCCGACCACACTGCACTTGCTTCATTAGCCGAAGAACTGCGTTTTTCTTAAGTATGTCGATTCACATTCTTGCAATTGGGAAAAAGCATGAAGACTGGGTGGCGGCGGGCATAGAACGCTACCAGAAGCGCTTGAAGATGCCGTTTATGGTTGAATGGGTTCTTTTACCGCATTCGTCTTTGGATGATTCTGCAGCGCGTCAGGAAGAGTCACAGCGGCTACTTTCGCGTCTGGATGGGTACGATTATGTCGTATTGCTTGACGAGCGCGGCAGCACACTCGGTTCCCCTGAAGTATCTCAGCTGTTGAACATGCGCTTAGACCGTTCTGAGAAAATCGCCATTATTATTGGCGGGGCATATGGTGTTACTGAAGAGTTGCGACAGCGTGCTGATACCATTTGGTCACTGTCGCCTCTTGTATTCCCGCACCAGCTTGTGCGGTTGATTCTTGTCGAGCAAATCTACCGCTCTCAAGAGATTGGACGTGGTGGCAAGTACCACCATCAGTAGATACTAAGCGCGAGCCTGTTTTGAGCGGGCAATAAGATCTGCTTGGAGTGTTTCAGCGACTTGAGGATCAAGACCAGGCAATCCTCCTTCTGATACGGTGGCAAACGATGATCCGCCAGCGGTTTGGATGTGCAGTGCCGATAACCCAAAGAGACGCATGAATAGTGGGCGGCGAATATCGACGTTCTGAATTTTTTCGTAAGGAATCATGGTGTTTCGTAGGTTTAAGATACCGTATTGTTTGCGGAAGCCTTCATCGGTAATGCCGTAACGGTAGTTTTTGTAATCTAGGAATGCTACCAGGTACGATAGGCCAAACCCAACAACGAGTGCTACAAATGCTATCAACAAGAATACGACACCAGCGCTAGCCGCTCCCCCAACCAGTGAGGCGACTGACGACACCGATAGGATGATTGCGATAAAGATAAGAGACAGGGCGCCACTGAGAGCTTTGTAGTGTATATAGCGGGGGTTAAGTTGTTGGTCCATGGCTGTGACTCCTTTAAATAAGCTGTATTTTTATCATGATAGCACAACAGTACGACACTCGCCTTATTGACAATCTGTAAAGCTTATGCTAGTATATTTATATACAACAGTATAAAACACACAAAAAAATGCTACAAACAGTTATTAACCCACTCCTTATCAGCTTCACCCTCTTCACTACGTTTGGAGTGCTCGTTCACGACACCCAGGTTGACCGTGCAGTGACACTGGCACTAGCTCTTCCGGCCGCTACGATAATTTCGTATGCCGCCGTTGATACGGCAACTAAATCTGGTGACTCTCACGTTCATGTTGAGCGTTTCTCTGGTGCGAAGCGGCTGGCCGATATTCGGTCCAGCGTTCCTCGTCTGCAGCCGCGCGATGATGATGTTCGCTTTTTCCAGACAAAGAAGCTATTTGGCTCTGATCCGACAAGCCTGTGGCCATCGGTGTAATAACTATTTTAGAATCTTGAGTTCATTAACAAGCCGCTCTACGAGCGCTTGTTTTTCTTGGAGCTGTTTGCGGGTTTCTTCAACAAGTGCCGCCGGTGCTTTGGAGATATAGTTTTCGTTTTTTAGGCGTCCCTCGAGTGCAGCAATGTCGCTGTGTGTTTCAGCCAACCGTTGCTCGAGGTTTGTTTGATGTTCATAGAGTGTCTCTGTAGAGACGTCGAGCCAGGCATCACGTCCTGAGGTGGCGAGGCGTAGACCGCGAGCTTGATCTGTCGTGGAGATATCTTTGAGCTTGGCAAGCCGCTTGATAAGCTCCTTGTTGTCTTCAATCAGGCTGTCGGTTTGATATAGCAGCGTATACTTCTCGTTCCCCGGCAGTGCTGTTGTGACAAAGCGCGTTTCGGTAACGAGCGCCTGGACTCGTGAGAACTCGGCTGCGGCAATGTCGTCGTAAGGAATCATCTCTGGCCAGCTTTCACTAATCAGCAGCGAGTCGTTCCATGGGAGTGTTTGCCAGATTGTTTCTGTCACAAATGGCGCAAAAGGGTGAGCTAGTTTTAGACTGGTAGAAAGCACCCAGGCGAGGAGGTCTGGATTATCTTGGTCTTTGGAGGCTTCAATATACCAGTCGGCAACACCATCCCAAATGGCATGGTACATACTCTCACTTGCTTCGGCGAAACGGTAGGTGTTAAGGCCATGCTCAATAGCTTCTTTGGCTTTGGTGAGCTCACTGATAATCCAGTGGTCGGCCAAGCTTTTTGGTGTTGGGGTGCTTGGTTTGTAGTTGTCCCCTAGCTTGTGTTCGGCGAAACGAGCAATGTTCCATAGTTTGTTGCAGAAGTTGCGCCCAGCAACGATACGGTCAGTACTAAATGCTTGATTTTGGCCTGGGCTACGGCTAGCGATAAGGCCGAGACGAAGCGCATCCGAGCCGTATTCGGCGATAGAATCCATTGGGTTGATGACATTGCCTTTGCTCTTGCTCATCTTCTGGCTGTGCTCGTCGAGCACCATTCCATGGAGGTAGACGTCTTTAAAAGGAACTTTCCCGGTAGTATAGAGGCCGAGCATAATCATGCGGGCGATCCAGCGATCGAGCAAGTCTGTTCCTGTTTCCATTAAACTTGTTGGGTAAAAACGGGCTAGGTCTCCCCCGTCGAGGACATCAGTGGTGATGAATGGCCACTGGCCACTGCTGAACCAGGTGTCAAAGGTGTCTTCTTCGCGACGGTACTGCTTGCCGTCTACCTCAATGGTTCGTTCGTCAACGCGAGTATCGAATATCCAGTCGTCGGGATCGGCTAGGTTCTGGAAAGCAGGAATCGGAATTCCCCAGGGGATTTGCCGAGAAAGGTTCCAGTCGTGTACCTTTTCGAGATACTGCTTTAGAATTTGCTTGCGGCTGGCTGGGTAAAAGGATATCTCGTTGTTCTCGAGAGCCTCAAGTGCCCTCTTGGCAAGAGGCTCGATTTTCAGGAACCATTGCTCTTTTATAAGAGGTTGGATTGGCAAGCCACTTTTGTAGTCATATCCGACGGTATGCTCGTGAGGCTGCTCTTTTCGAATGAGCTCTTCGGCCTGTAGTGCTGCCAGTACCTTCTTGCGCGCCTTATCAACATCTAGTCCGAGGTACTGAGCAGGCGTGTTTATCATGGTGCCATCGAAGTCGATAACTTGGATTCTCTCGAGGTCATGACGCTTCCCTACTTCAAAATCATTTGGATCATGAGCAGGGGTGATCTTGACTGCGCCGGTGCCAAACTCAGGGTCGACGTATTCGTCGCCAATAATAGGGATTTCTCGTCCTGACAGAGGTAGTTGGATGTGAAGGCCGATAAGGTCTTTGTAGCGAGGATCGGTCGGGTTGACTGCTACTGCTGTATCCCCAAAGAGAGTTTCTGGGCGAGTGGTCGCGATAGTAATTTCGCCAATTTTATCAATCAGTGGGTAGGCAATGTGCCAGAGTGTCCCCTTCTCTTGTTTGTGGTCAACTTCAATGTCGGCATAACTTGTCTGGTATGCCGTGCTGTAGTTGACGATGCGTTCACCTCTGTAGATAAGGCCATCATCCCATAGCTTTTTGAACGTCGAGTGAACAGTGCCCACCACCTTTTGGTCGAGTGTAAACACAAGATGCTCCCAAGATGCACTGGTACCGAGGGCTCGGAGCTGTAGCTCCATATTGCCACGCTGTTCTTCAACGAAGTTCCAGACCTGGCTGTATAGTTGTTCACGTGAAAAGTCGAAACGACTCTGGCCCTTTTTTTGTAACTCCTTTTCGTAGACAACCCATGTTTCAAACCCGGCGTGATCTGCACCCGGGATGAATATAGCATCACACCCCGCCATTCGTTTGTAGCGAACGAGGATGTCTTTGAGGTTCATATCCAGGGCGTGACCGATGTGAAGATTGCCGTTAGCATTCGGCGGCGGCATGACAGTGCTAAAGGGTTCACCTTGTCCCTTCGGACGAAAGGCGCCGCTCTTCTCCCAGAGTGCGTAGATGTTTGGCTCGTATTGGTTTGGTTCGTAGGCCTTGGCTAGGTTCACAACATCTCCTGATAGATGCGATTTTCACGTGAATAATCGCTGTAGTAACTGTAGTCCAGTATACCATAGAGGTCATCGGACACTGTATAATGGAACCATGATTGAAATACAGCGCTGTACCGACAAAGAAAAATGGGACGAGTACGTTTTAGATATGGGTGGTCACCCATTGCAGCTATGGGGCTGGGGCCAAGTAAAGGCCGCACACGGCTGGAAGGCTGAAAGATTTTTTAGCTATAAAGACGATGAGTTGGTGGGAGCTGCACAGGTTTTGGTTCGCCGACTCCCCGCGCCTTTTTCCTCCTTTTCGTATATACCAAGAGGTCCAATTGGTGACTCGCAGTACATAGATGACATGTTACACGCGATTGCTGAGATTTGTAAAAAAGAGCATCGATCGGTAGCTTTGTCGATTGAGCCAAATTCACGTGAATTCAAGGCCCCTAAGGGGTGGAAACGATCAAAGAACTCGGTATTACCTGCTGAGACGATCTTGTTAGATCTTGATCTGTCAGAAAGTGATTTGTTATCGGCAATGGCAAAAAAGACTCGTCAGTACATCCGGAAATCGGCTGCTGAAGGGATTGAGATTCGACGAGTTCGTACGAAAGAGGCGCTTGAGGAATGTTTGAATATGTACCAGCAGACCGCCGCACGAGCCGGGTTCAATACTCATAGCCGCCAGTATTATATCGACGTGATGCAGAAATTAGGCGACCACTCCCCTATCTTTGCCGCCTATTTGGACGATACGCCGATAGCGTTCTTGTGGATGGCAGTGAGCGCTGAGACGGCATTTGAACTGTATGGCGGCATGAATGAAGACGGTCAGCGGCTGCGTGCTAATTACGCGCTGAAATGGCACGTTATCCGTAAGGCAAAGGAATGGGGCCTATCTGAGTATGACTTTGGCGGCTTGGTGGTTGGCGGCGTTTCCAACTTTAAACAGGGGTGGACAGACGAGGAGACGGTTCATGCTGGAACGTTCGACCGCCCACTCTCCCCTCTGTATGGCCTCTGGACTTCTGTGTTGCCTGGTGCGAAGAAGTTACTTCAAACACTGCGTCGACGCAAGTAGGCTTTTCTGAGAATTAGCTTAAGATTTTATTGGACGCCAGGCTGTCTTTGGCATTGATAGGCTAGGGATAACAAGGATATCTTCTACAGGGGTGGAGGGGAGCTGTTGAGCCTGGTAGTACCCCAGCGCAGCTATCATTGCGGCGTTATCTGTACAGAGGGCCATTGGTGCGTATTCTACTGGGATGGGAAGCCGCTTACTAAGAAGTGTGCGAAGTTCGGCATTCGCAGCAACTCCACCAGCAATCACGACGGAAGCGGGGGAGTGGTCTCGAAATGCCTGCTCAGTTTTATCAATCAGGGTCTCGATTGCTGTTCGCTGGAAACTTGCGGCAAAATTTGCCCGCTGGACGTCGTTTAAGAGCCCTGCAAGCTCGCTAGATGGAAAAGTTGTGTCGACACACACTTCACGCTGAACTGCTCGCAGAACGGCCGTCTTAAGCCCAGAAAAACTAAAGTCATAGGCGCCTTTCATTTTGGCTTTTGGTAGTGAGTATTCTGTCGGTGAGCCTTTTAGTGCTGCCTGGGCAATTGATGGTCCGCCGGGGTAGGGGAGACCAATAATTTTAGCGACTTTATCAAACGCTTCTCCGACGGCATCATCTTGAGTTTGACCTAAGAGTTGATAGTCACCGTGGTCATGAAAGAGGACAAGTTGAGAGTGCCCACCACTGACGATCAGCGCCAGGAGTGGGAAGCGGGGCTGGCTTTTCGGAAGGGTGAGAGTAAGGTGTTCTGCTTGTTCGTCAATAAAGTTGGCGTAAACGTGTGCTTCAACGTGGTGAATAGGGTAGAGGGGTTTGTTCTTTGTGAGTGCTAATGTGCGCGCTGCCAGTGTTCCGACTAGTAGTGAGCCGATCAATCCAGGTGCGTAAGTAACAGCAATAGCATCAATATCATCCCAGGTGACAGCAGCATCTGATAGTGCTTTTTGAATGACGGGGTTAATCACTTCAATGTGGCTGCGAGCGGCAACTTCTGGCACAACGCCACCGTAGACGGCGTGAATATCGATTTGTGAATGGACGACATTAGAAAGCAGCCGGTGGCCATCTTCAACAATGGCGGCGGCAGTCTCGTCACAACTACTTTCGATTCCCAGTATTTTCATCTGTTACATTGTATCATTCTTAACCAAAACCTGGTTAGCATTGAGCCCGTAGATACATCAATTTAAAATAAGATAGGCACGAAAGGGCAGGAGGAGAAATGAAACGACGCTATCAAGCGGCTGTGTTTGCTATTGTTTTGTGCGCGCTTACCGGGACGTCGCCGGCCGCCGCAATTGACTGGGTTGTTGACGGCGTCGGGCCTCAGGTGATTTCTGTCGGCGAGGATGGAATTCGACGGACTGATAATTGCCAAACCTATCATCAGAAGATTCGCATTGAGTCAGTTGGTGTATACACCTCGTGTATGTACGGTGCGCAGCATGATTCGGCCACCTACCGAAGTGGCGGAACATTGCATTTGACGATTCGCGAGCCATTTACGGAGAAGTATTTGGTGGTGCGTGGTGTCTGTGAAGGTTCGGCCAGTTGTGAATATCATCGATCTACCGATGTGTTAGTAGAGACTCGGTATACGGGCGGATTTATGATAGCGGTCCAGGTGTATCAGCGGGTATCTGAACGCCTGAAGTGGCAGCCCTCCACTTCGACGCCATATGGAGAGTTTCGTTTTGACGCTGCAGCGCCGGACTACGTTCTCTCGGATGTGCTCGGCAACCCAGTGGGGAGCGGATCAACTGCTGTGTCACGTAATGGCAAGTGGCTGGTTGCCGAACTCCGCAACAAGGGGCTGGCGCTCGTTGACTTAGAGAGCTTGGTGGCCCGGCGCATTACACCAGCCGGGTATCAGTATGGGAGCGGCATGGATCCGGTATTCAGCTTGGCGGTGTCGAATGACGGTAAAACAGTCGTAGAAACTGGTGTTAATGCCGGTCTCAGTATTATTTCAGTTACTCAATCTTGCGGCACTGACATTGTCTACAAAATGCCCAACAGCTTTCCGTTAGGAACTGAGCGCTGTAAGACAATCGGCGCTACCACAGCTGGCGTATCGGAAATAAAGTATCGCCACCACCCGTTTTTCAGCCAAGACGACACAGTACTGACGGTTCGGGCTCTGACGTTAGACAATCGCGATGTGCGGTACGTCTTTCGTCCAGGCACGGCCAACCTGGACGCTGCGGTAAAGTATTTGGCAATAGGCGATTCCTTTACGAGTGGTGAAGGTGATGAGGGCGGAGCATACCTTCCGGCAACTGACGTTGGTTTAGAGAAGTGTCATGTCAGTTCTCGCGCCTATCCTTTTGTTGTTGCTCTCCAGGTCAGCTTACCCGAGGAGGTGGTGCGTAGCGTTGCTTGCTCGGGCGCACGCCTTCCGGATATTCTGCCTGATGTTGAGTATATGGGGCAGGGGAATCGTCTACAGAGAATCGCAACTACCGATCATCCTATAGAAGTGCTACGGCAGCAGGCGTTGGATGAGTTTATTCCGGGAAGAATTCCGCAATTAAATTTCGTTGAACGCTATCAGCCAGAAATCATCACTGTTGGGGTAGGAGGAAACGACGCCGGTATCATCGACAAGCTGAAGGTGTGCGCAATGCCCGGCACGTGCCGATGGGCGCAGCCAGAGTTCTTGTACGTTACGGCCCTCGAAATTGGACAGATGTTTGCGCCACTTCAGCAGCTGTACCAAACGATTCGACAACTTACGCCACACTCTCGGGTATATGTCATGGGGTATCCCGGTTCTATACAGCCAGCGGGTGTCTGTGATGCTCTGACCAGCTTTTTATTTAGCGCGCCCGAACGAGAGTTCATGGACCGGTCGATCCGCTATCTTAATCAGGTGATGCGGCAGGCTGCGGAGAGTTCGGGGGCAGTATTTATAGATACAGCTGACGCCTTTAAGAGCCATCGTTTGTGCGAGCAGTCAGACACTCCTGCGATACATGGGTTTGTGGCTGGCCGAGATACGGGCCTCTTTCAGGACATACCGCTCCTGCACTTCATTAGCAGCGCCTCCTTTCACCCCACACCGTTTGGCCACCAGCGACTGGCGCAGTCTTTGCATGAGCAATCTAATGGGCTGACTGCGACGTGTGCTTTGCCGGAGTGCGGGGTGTGGCAGGCAGTGGCACCGCTGCCGGAGCCTTACTGGCGTGTAGACAGTGCGCCCCAATCAGTTGTCCGTTCGGCTGATTTTGCCATAGTCAGCCCCTCCGGACAGCAGCTTGACATTGCTATTCCAGCCGGCATGTTCGCTCCGGGGACAATGGTAGCACTGGAACTGCACTCCAATCCGACCCACCTCGGAGATATTGCGGTGAGCCAGAGCGGAGGTGGGGCAAAGACCGTGAAGCTTCCAGATAGCGTGCTCGGCGGCTTTCATACCGTATTTGCCAGCGGCATTTCACCGGGGGGTCTTCCGGTAGTGGCCTATCAGGTGGTTGAGGTGGCTGACGAACAGAGCACGCCACCGACGAGCTCATTGCCTACTCAGGTGAACAGAGCGGCGTCTGGGGGCGAGACTCAAGAGGTTTCAAGCGCTGTTCTTGGAGCACACAAGAGTGTTGATATGCAGGCGGTGCAGCCGAGTTCTTCGGATCTCCCGGGCGTTGCTAAGAGGGAGAATGCTATCTGGTTGCTACTACTTTTGCTTCCAGTCGGTATAATGACAGTATGCCTACTTTTCGTACTATTGTTAAAAAGATGATTCCAACCAAACTATTTCGTATTATTGAACCGTTTGGTCATCTGCTGGAATCGATATTGATGAATATTATCTATGGTTTTCCTGGTCGCCGGGTTCGCGTTATTGGTGTTACGGGAACAAACGGGAAGACGACGACATCATTTATGATTCATCGAATGCTTCACGAGGCTGGCATTAAGGTTGCACTTCTTACAACAGTCGCTAACGGCATAGGTGACGACCTTAAGATACAAAAGATACACATGACAACCACTAAAGCCAGTGTTCTGCAGCGGCGTCTTCGTGAATTTGCTCGCGCAGGTGTCGAGTGGGTGGTTGTTGAAACGTCTAGCCACTCACTTGCGCAGTATCGCGTGTGGGGGATTCCGTATGAGATAGGTGTCATGACGAACATTACTGAGGATCACCTGGACTACCACCTAACCTTCGATCGGTACGTTGAAGCAAAGCGTCGTCTATTTCGTATTGTGAATCGCCATGGTCTACGTTTTGGGGTGGCTAACGCTGACGACAAGAATGGGAAACGGTTCGCAGACACTGTTGAAAATAGTACAACGTATGGAATAAAGAAGGGTGAGCTGCGGGCACAGGACATTCGGTTATCCAGCGATCATTCGACATACACCGCTAAAATCGGGAGTGATAGCTATCACATGACAGTAAACATTCCAGGCGAGTTCAATGTCTACAATAGCCTCGCGGCCGCTGCAGTGGGGCGTAAGCTTGGCCTTGACGCAGATGAAATATCCAAAGGAATTGCGGCGCTTGATGCGGTCGAGGGGCGCATGAATGTTATTGACGAGGGTCAGCCGTTCAAGGTTATTATCGACTTCGCGAGCACCCCAGATGCGTTCGAAAACTTTTTCTCATCAGTTCGCCCACTGACGAAAGGCAAGCTGATTGCGGTGTTTGGTTCGGCTGGACAAAGAGACAAGAAAAAACGGCCAGTGCAGGGGGGAATAGCTGCCAAGAATGCTGATATCGTGATTTTAACCGAAGAGGATGACCGTGACGTTGACGGCACGTCGATACTTAATGAGATAGCCGCGGGCGCAACCAAGGCTGGAAAGAAAGTCGGCAAGAACCTTCACCTGATTTTAAATCGTGAAGAGGCCATTGGCTTTGCGATGACACAGGCGACCAGTCCCGATGACGTGGTTGTGTTACTTGGAAAAGGTCACGAAAGAACAATTGAGCGCGCTAACGGCGAGAACCCATGGAATGAAGCAGAAGTAGCTCGAGCTGCACTACAGGCTCTTCGCGCCCAAAAGACATCTTCCTCAAAAAAGACAAAGTAGTTATGCAAGAGTGAGGGTGGTGCAGCGGATGTAGCCCCCGCCCTTAGCAAGTTCTGAAATTTCGGGGGTAATGACGCGCATCCCGCGTGACTCTAGCTCATTTTTTAAACGAGGGGCGTGAGCGCTCATGACGACAGATGTACCGGTCGAGACGAGGTTACAGGCAAAGGAGCCTTGCGCCTCTTCGATACTAACTTTAATTTTATCTACGTCGTTGAGCTCGGCTAAGAGGGCGCGGCTATCGGGCATAAATGCCTCGGGGCAGTAGGCAATAAGGCCTTTCTCTGTGCCCGTCGGCTGCTTGATGACCGAGAGGGCAAGGTCAATATCGTAGAAGAAGCTGTCTGGCCAGCCGGATACGGCATTTACTTTCGGTTTACCAGTATCGTCTAGGGCTGGGATCGTTTGAAGCTGTATGCGCTGGTAGCCGAGCTGTTCGGCAGCGAACGCCTGGGCGGCTTCATCGCTCCGATACCCCATGCCGCAAAAGAGATATGGTCCGCACGGCAAAGCATCTCCTTGGCCACTAAA
>DFTJ01000007.1:62181-66347 GCA_002381485.1 Candidatus Saccharibacteria bacterium UBA4215
ATCCTTGCCGAGGCCTTGCAAGACGTCTCGAGCATGGGCCTCTTCGGCCTTCCGAACATCCGGAAGGCGAGCAAGTACTGCCTTATCTCCGCGAACGAGGGCCCAGTTCGCTGTGTAGACACCGTCTTGGCTATCAGATGGTGATGTTGTGTCCACAACGTTTATGTCGGCCGACATCAGAGCGGCTTTAATGGTGCTGTGTTCTGCAATGGCTTGAGCACTATTGACAGGAGAGTCGCCATAGTAAGGGTTGATTGGTTTATTGACACTAAAATTGAGGGCGTCAGACATCAGGACGGTGTGGTTCATACGGTTTCCTTATGGGTTAGTAGTAGTAGTCTTTCGTCCGCTTATAGTAAACATGACGGAAGAGCCTTTCGCCGATTTTTGTCCAGGCTTTGTATTGGACGGGTCGCACGACAAGGTCGTAGCAGCCAATATAGTCAACGACGCGTCGGCTGAAGGACTGTTTGAAGCGGCCGATGCCATAGTGGGGGTGTTCAGCATTGTTGATTTCGTCACTTGGTGGCGATCCACAGAAGTCGTGTAACGTTGCTCCGCGTTTTTTTGCCCATTGAATGACATGCCATTGCAAGAGATGGCTTGCTCCATATGTACTCCGCTCACGAACAGATGCGCCATCCTTGTACGTGCTTTTCTTGCCAAGCGTCATTGCATACGCACCAGCGACAGGCTTCTTTTCATAATAGGCGAAGAAGAGTTGCCCGTAGCCGGCTTTTTCAAAGCGCTGCCAGTAGGTTCTGTAGTACTCAAAAGATCTAATGCCGAATTGTCCTTCTGCGGTTTCTGAAAGTAGCGCGTACATTGTTCGGCAATTTGTGGTGGTCGCTTTGACCTGTTTCACGGTGACACCATCTCGTTCGGCACGACGAATTGCGTGGCGCCCTTTTTGGGGAAGGCTGGCCAGGAGCGCGTCGGTTGCGGGGCTAATATCAAGCAGGATTGTCGAAGGGTTTGGAATGATTGGCTTTGCTTGTATGAGGCCATGCCGCGAAAGAGTGGGTTGGTGACTACGATCCAATTCTGATTCAGTGCGAACGGCAAAGACACCATGTTTTTTGGCGTATGGTTTTAGGTTGGTCAGAATGTCGAGCAGCTGTTTAGGCGTTGTCACATTAGGGCCTTTTGGCAGATACCACAGTTTTCCGAGGGGCGGCGTGTTCTTCTGGAGTATTGTTACGGGCTGTTCGTTTACAAATAGAAATAGGTGACGATAGCCACCCATTTGCTTTTGCTCGGCATACACCTTGGTTGAGAAAATATTGCCACCATCTGGTTGAGAGACCAGAAGCTCATCCCACTGGGCGAGCTCTTCGGAGGTAGCAGGGCGAACAGACATGTGCTTATTGTAGCGCATCATTGTGTGTGCCGGGAGCTATTGTTGAGCTGGTTTCTTGTCGCGAGAAAGGTAATCGATTTCTTTAATGATTTCTAGCAACGCCTCAGCGCGGCGTTTTTCGTCAGCAATTGCGGCAGCAGCAGTGTGGGCTGGCGCAATTAACTCAGCGTCATCAGTACTACGGATCAACATTAAGTAGGTATCGAACTTTTCTTCAGCTGGTAACTCCACCTTGTCCATGAGGGGGCGCAGCTCTTGGAGGGCGTCTTTCTTGATGGCGTCTAGAGTACCTGAAGCCGCATCTTGGGCGGGCGCTGGCGGCGTAGCAGGAGCGGCTTCTTCGCTAGGAGGAGTGCTGGTACCTGGCATAGGTAGTGAAGAAGTGGCTGGCTGTGCGTCAGTGGGCGTAGGCGCTGTTGCCGTCTCGGTTTCTTCAAATTTCATTTCTGGTGAAGAGTTTGAAGTAGTGTGGTCATCGTTGCTTGGCTGCGGTGCTGCAGCGGGCTGCTCGACACCAGGCATGACGCCAGCAAGAGCCTTGGCGAGTTCCTGGTCGTCACTAATTGGTTGTTGCGCTGATTGTTGCGGAGTAATATCCATGCCCACCTCTAATTATGCTTATGCTATCTTTACAAATACTGTATCATAGAGGCAAAGGGAAGGGCAAGCAGTGTGACGAGTGTATTAGATAATGTGAACATCTTGAAACAAAAGGATCCGGAAGGCGCACTCGACGTTGCTGCTCATCAATATCAACAAGCTGAATTTGACGCTGTTGTCTGGCACAAAGAACACGACAATCGCGAGCTGAAGAACATTGTTGTTACTGGTATGGGGGGCTCGGCCCTGTCTGCGCTCTTGGCAAAGGTGTGGCTGAAAGAAAATCTGAATATACCATTTGAAGTCATTCGTGGGTATGACCTTCCGGCATATGTGAATCGCAATACACTGGTAATAGCTAGTAGCTATTCTGGTAACACCGAAGAGACTATTTCGGCACTCGAGCAGGCCGAGAAGGTGGGCGCACAGTTGGGTGTGATTGCCTCTGGGGGAAAGTTAATTGATATCGCCTGTGAGTTCCAAATTGCCCATGTAAGTCTACCGGGCGGAATTCAGCCACGTATGACGGTGCTGTATGGTCTTCGCGCGTTGGTGGCACTGTTAGAGAATTTCGGGATTATTCACAAGAAGTTGCAGGAGATTGAAGAGCTGACTGGTTGGCTCGGTCGCGAAAGTACACGATGGGCGGCAGATGTGGGCACTGAAGATAATTATGCCAAACAACTTGCCGAGCACGCCGTTGGGAAGACGCCAGTTATTTATGGGGGCGCCCTGACGGCGCCACTGGCATATAAATGGAAGATTAGCTGGAATGAGAACGCTAAGAATGTTGCGTTTTGGAACGAGTATCCAGAGTTTAACCATAATGAATTCTTGGGCTGGACATCTCATCCAGTTGAAAAGCCGTTTGCTATATTTGATTTACGAAGTTCACTCGAGCACCCACACATCAAGAAACGTTTTGATATTTCCGATAAGCTATTGAGCGGCAAGCGACCAAAAGCGCAATCTGTCGAGCTGCACGGTAAGACACTCATTGCGCAGCTGCTGTGGGGGAGTATCCTGGCTGATTTTGTCAGTATCTATGTCGCAATCTTGAACGGAGTTGACCCAACTCCAGTTGCACTTATTGAAAAGCTAAAGAAAGAACTCGCTTAGTCGTATTGCCGTAGGGCGCTGATCGGGTCTTTTCGTGCGGCGCGTACTGCAGGGTAGAGTCCGAACAGCACGCCAACTACTAGTGACACGACAATGGCTACGGCGGCAATTTCCCAACTAAAGATGGGTTCAAAAGTTAAGAAGGTGCTGATACCAAACGCCAGTAGGTAGCCAATAATGTACCCAGCGACTCCGCCCCCTACGCTCAGGAAGAGTGATTCAATCAGGAATTGAGACACGATGTCGCTGTTGCTTGCGCCGACGGCTTTGCGTATGCCGATTTCGCGCGTTCGTTCGGCCACACTCACCAGCATGATGTTCATGACACCAATGCCTCCCACAATCAGTGAGATGGCCGCTATGGCAGCAGTTACTCCGGCAATCGCAGCGAACAACTCGCTGGTTGGCTGAGCGATATCAGCACCAGACAGTACAGAGAAGTCAGGTTCACCGTAGTGGTTCCGAAGCAGTGCTTGGTTTATGTCAGTAATGACTTCGTCAAGAACGGCAACTGATTCAGTCCGAACGTTGATCTGTTGGATCTGTGAGACCCCTTGATTCATTATTCGGCCGCTATCACGGGACACAATAACCGCATTATCGAAATCGACTCCATTGTAGTTGATGGGGGTGTTCGTGCGCTCCAAGACGCCGATTATTGTGTGGGCTTCGCCGCGCAGGGTAATAGTTTTTCCAATTGCGGCTTCAGTGCCAAATACATTGACCGCTAGCTGAGGGCCAATGACTGCCGTGGTTATCTTTAACTCTGGATCCAGAAACTGGCCGTCGCGGAGTTCGAGCTGGTTTGCCTGCTCTAGTTCGGGCGTGGTTGCGATAATCGGTGTGTTTTTAGGTGCATCATCCTCTCCCTTGACAGCACCTGTGATGATCATGAGTGGGGCAACGACCTGGACTCCGTCAATTCTTTTTATGGATTGGATGTCGCTATCGATGAGCGAACTCGTAGCAAATTGTTGCGAGGGGAGTTGTGCTAGTTGATCAAGGCCAGCTAGCTCTACTTGCCCGGGTCGCACAACGGCGACGTTGCCGCCAAGTTCGTCGATTTGGGTGCGAACGATTTGGCTCG
>DFTJ01000007.1:66443-66864 GCA_002381485.1 Candidatus Saccharibacteria bacterium UBA4215
TTTGGCTCGCCCCGCCACTGAGTGCCAGTATCGTTGTGATACTCGCAACACCAATCGTAATTCCTACCATCGTGAGGAAGCTACGGCCCTTATTGCTACGCAAAGAATCACGAGCATTCTGAATGTGGTTAAAGATTAAGAGGCGCACGATCTACCTCTTTCCCTTTTTACGTCGCACTTTAATTTTCCTCTTCCCGAGCGGGCGTTTCTTTTGCTTTTGATGAGGTGGTTCGTCAATGTGGGTGTCTGTCTCAATGGTGCCGTCGGTCATTTTAATAACGCGACTTGCATAGGTAGTGAGTCGGGGGTTGTGGGTCACCATAATAATAGTATTGCCGCGTTTGTGGAGGTCAGAAAGCTCTTCCATGATGATATGGCTAGACCGCGAGTCGAGATTTCCTGTCGGCTCGTCGGCCAAGAT
>DFTJ01000007.1:66966-69594 GCA_002381485.1 Candidatus Saccharibacteria bacterium UBA4215
CGGGTTGTTGACGAGCGCTCGTGCAATCGCGACGCGCTGCGTTTGGCCACCAGACAACTGGTGAGGCATATAAAACTCGCGTTGACTAAGGTGAAACGTATCAAGAATATCACTTGCCTGTTGTATGCGCTGGAGCTTGCTGGTGCCTTTGTAGGTGAGGGGGAGAGCGACGTTTTCGAGAACATTGAGGCGTGACACTAAGTTGAAGCTTTGAAAAATAAAACCTATTTGTTGGCTTCTGATGCGAGCTTGTCGCCGCGTGCCAAGCGTTGCCACATCTTTGCCGTCTAGCTCGTATTCACCTTCAATGTCAGTGTCGAGCAGGCCAAGGATGTTGAGGAGTGTTGTCTTGCCGCAGCCGCTTGGGCCCATGATAGCGATGAATTCGCCTTGTTGGATGGTAAGGTCGATGCCATCGATGGCATAGTGTTCGGCATCACCAAGCCCAAACCGCTTTTTCAGCTCCTTCAAGACGATGACGGGGGTGCTGTTGGTGTCTGCCATTTCCTCTATTATGTTGCTATGCTAGCGCGGAAGCAACCGCATTTGTGGCGTGGAAATCACAACTGTTATAATTGAGCGAATGGAGAGGTGGCCGAGTGGTTGAAGGCGCACGCTTGGAAAGCGTGTATGGCGGCAACGTCATCGCAGGTTCGAATCCTGTTCTCTCCGCCAAGACTTTATTCTTGTATCAAAACCGCACGCGTCTGCGCGCCATCAACGCCAAGATATGCAACTGGAAACGCTGATAATATATAGGTGCCAGGTTCTGCGTTCTTTAGCGTGATTCCCTCAAGTATCGGAATTTGTTTTGACAGTAACTCTGTGTGAGCACCATTATCCGGTGCACCTTTTTGTTTGATGCCAAACCAGTCAATGCCTACTAGGGCGACCTTTTTGCTCGCGAGGAAGGCGGCGGCTTCAGACGAAAGGGCAGTCCAGCTATCGTGAAATATGTCATGCCCTCGGGTTGAGTTATCGGTTTTGAATAGGATTCGCTCACCTGCCTGAATATCCTGGTCGAGGAGGTGCTTTTTGGTGATGAGCGGTGTATTCTCGATCGCAATCACGCGAGCCAGGCCGTAAAAGGTTTCGAGAGGGAATACTTCAGTTGACCCCTCTAGTCCAGCGTGAGCCGGTGCATCTACATGTGTACCGGCATGACTGTCGAACGTCATTGCTGTCAGCTGACTGCCACTCGGCTTGACTATCTTATTAAATTCAGTAGGTTGATTGCCGGGGTAAATTGGCATGTTGGGGTGGATAGGGAGTGAGATATCGATAATATTCATACACTTAGTATAGCTTAGTGATCTGAAGCACTATAAATACGCTACATATAGCGTTGTAAATATGAAACAGACACTATTTTTCATATAACAGGGGTGACATAAGCAGAATGAGGCGTGTGGTGAAAAAGACCTGCCTAAAACGCGCAAAAAAGCTTGAAAAACCATATATAGGGGCATATAGTCTTACGTAAGCACTACATATGTAGTTCTGACATCAAAATACACATTTAGCAAGGGGAATAAACGGCCGCTACACCGGTATTCTTTTTGCACCCCGCGAACCGGGGCATCTGGGAGGTGGTGTGTATAGGGTAACATCAACAAAAGTAGCATAGGGGAATAGGTAATGAGCGCAATCACAGTGGTAAAACGCGATGGCACCCGCGAACCATTTGACGCAAACAAGATCAACCTAGCGTTGGTCGAGGCAAGTGAGGGATTGCCCGATCAGATTAGTAAGGTTGTTCAGGTTGCATCGGAACTACAGTTAACATTATTTGATGGCATTACGTCCGAGCAGCTCGATGAGGCAGTCATACATACGGCGCTCCAGAACGTTAAAGACGACCCTGATTTCGACGTTATTGCATCACGGCTTTTATTGAAGAACATATATAAGAATATCTTGGGTGAATTTAAGAACCCGGAAGAGCTGAAGAAGCTTCACGAACAGAAATTTCCAGAGTACCTGAAGTACGGCATCGAAAATGGCTTGCTCGACAAGCGCATGAGTGGCAAGACTTTCGATGTGAAGAAGCTTGCTAAGGCACTTGAGCCAGAAAAAGATAAGCTTAGTAAATATCTGGGTGTCGTGACCAATAAAAGCCGATATGCCCTTCGGAAGCAAAGCGGTGAACCAATCGAAGTGCCTCAGTTTACGCATATGCGTATTGCTATGGGGCTGAGCTTTAACGCTGAAGATCCAACTGCCTGCGCACTCGACTTTTATGAGCACATGAGTAACCTTGATTATGTTCCTGGCGGTTCGACTCGTGTGAACGCTGGCGGTTCGTTCCCGCAGCTTTCGAACTGTTTCTTGATTGAAGTTCAGGACGATATGGAGTCGATCGCTAAGGGCGTTCGTGACGTCATGTGGATCGCCAAAGGTACCGGGGGAATCGGAATTAGCTTAAACAAGCTCCGAGCAGCGGGGTCTCCGGTAAAGACGACCAACACTGAATCAACTGGCCCAATTCCTTTTATGAAAATGATCGACACGGCTCTATTTGCAGTATCTCGCAAAGGTAAGAAAGCCGGTGCAGCTGCGCTGTACATGGAGAACTGGCATATGAACTTTCCGCAGTTTCTCGATCTCAAGCAGAACTCGGGTGATCCT
>DFTJ01000007.1:69665-77065 GCA_002381485.1 Candidatus Saccharibacteria bacterium UBA4215
AGAACTCGGGTGATCCGTACTTGCGTACTCGTTTGGCAAACACGGCCGTCTTCATTAGCGACGAGTTTATGAAACGTGTCGAGAAAGACCAAGACTGGTACCTGTTTGACCCAGCCGAAGTCGAAGACCTGCCCGAGCTGTATGGGGCTGACTTCTCGAAGGCCTATAAGGAATACATCAAAAAGGCTGAAGCAGGACAGATGCGTGACTTCAAGAAGATTAAGGCTCGTGAGCAATTCCGCCAGATCTTAATTACGTTGCAGGCGACGAGCCACCCTTGGCTCACCTGGAAGGACACTATTAATGTTCGAGCGCTGAACAACAACACTTCAACGATTCACCTTTCAAACTTGTGTACCGAAATCACGTTGCCACAAGACAAGGACAACACCGCTGTCTGTAACCTTGTGAGCATTAACCTCTCGGCCCACTTAAAAGAAGACAAGACGTGGGATTGGGATCGCTTGGCAGAAAGTTCACGCAGCGCGATTCGTCAGCTGGATAACTTGGTTGATATTACCAACACTCCAATTCCTGAAGCGATGAACTCGAATAAGCAGAATCGTGCACTGGGTCTCGGATTCATGGGCTTTACCGATGTCATCGAGAAACTGGGCTACAGCTATGAATCTGAAGAGGCATACGATCTTGTCGATCAGCTGGCTGAATACATTAGTTATTACGCCATCGACGAATCTGCCAACCTGGCTAAGAAGTACGGCGCATACCCAACATTCAAGGGGAGTGGCTGGAGCAAGGGTATTCTTCCTATCGATACTGTTGATGAGCTCGCTACCGACCGTAAGGTGAAGGTTGAAGTGAACCGCAAGCAGCGCCTTGACTGGGATGCGCTTCGTCCAAAGGTGAAAAAGGGCATGCGTAACGCGACGCTTATGGCTGTGGCGCCAACTGCTAACATTGCACACATTGCTGGCACAACTCCAGGCCTTGACCCTCAATTTGCACAGATCTTCTCTCGTGCAACCTTGAACGGTAAGTTCTTGGAAGTGAACACAAATCTTGTCCGTGACTTGCGTGAGTTAGGTTTGTGGGAGCAAGTCAAAGACGACATCTTGCGAACACAGGGTGACGTGCAGACAATCGATGCGATTCCACAACACATCAAAGACACCTATAAAACAAGTTTCCAGCTAAGTCCGTACGCATTTATCGAAGTCGCAGCACGAGCCCAGAAGTGGGTTGACCAGGCTATCAGCCGCAACATGTACCTAGAGACACGAAACATCGACGATATGGTCGACATCTACAGTGCCGCATGGCGCCGTGGGCTGAAGACGACGTACTACCTGCACATGAAGCCACGACACACTGCCGAACAATCGACCGTAAAGGTAAACAAGGCCGAAACCACTCAAGGTGGTCCACGCAGAAGCGGCTTCGGCTTCGCCAAAAAGCAAGAGGGGAGTGTATGACCAGTTTCAATTGAATACAAAAACAAACAGTCTAAATAATAGAATAAAGGGAGCAATACAATGCAAGCATCAACAATCATCAACGACAACATGACACTCGAAGAAAAACTAGCCGCAATCGACCAAGCAATGGCCAACGCACAGGCTCAAGCAGCCGAAGATGCATCGGCTCGTGGACAAACAGCTGCACCACTTGATCCAGCCGACCTCACAATGTGCGATAGTTGCCAGTAGAAAAGTGATGACACGAAAAGTTGAACACTTGCAACAAATTGTTGCTGAAGCAGAAAAGAATCTCGCAACCGACGATCCAAACATTATAAAAGATGAGCTGCGTGAGACGGTTGAGATAACAAGACGAGAACTAGGTGGGAGAGCTGTGGTTGAAGGATTCATACCCGACGCTCAATACGAACTACAAAGACATATTTAAAAGGAGAACATCATGGCAGGGATACTCGGAACAGGCATTCAGGACGGACTACTACTAAAACCCGTCAATTACCCGTGGGCGATGGATCTGTATAATCAGGCTGTCGCAAACACGTGGTTTCCAAATGAAATTCAGCTTGGTCAAGATCTAGCTGACTGGAAGAAGATGAGCGAAGAAGAGCGCCACGCGCTGACGTTCTTGATGAGCTATTTCAACCCGAACGAGCTTTTGGTGAACAAGGCTCTGGCGTTTGGTGTGTACCCATACGTAAATGCCGCTGAGTGTCACCTGTACCTTGCAAAGCAAATGTGGGAGGAAGCTAACCACTGTATGAGCTTTGAATATGTTCTCGAGACATTCCCGATTGATCGTGATGTTGCCTACTCGGCTCACGTTGATACGCCATCAATGGCGCGTAAAGAGGAATTTGAGACAAAGTTCATTAAGCGTATGACTGAAGACACGCTCGACATCACCACGACAGAGGGCAAGAAAGACTTTGTTCGTAATCTTGTGGCCTACAACATTATCCTTGAGGGCATCTGGTTCTATAGCGGCTTCATGGTGGCACTAAGTTTCCGTCAGCGAAATCTGCTCCGTAACTTTGCCAGCTTGATCGACTGGGTTGTGCGAGACGAGAGCCTGCACCTGAAGTTTGGCATCAACCTCATCTTGACCGTTATGGAAGAGAACGAGGATCTTCAGACAGAAGAGTTTGCCAACGAGATCAAGCAGATGATTCTTGATGGTGTCGAGATGGAAGAGGCATACAACAAAGACCTTTTGCCGAATGGCATCCTTGGCTTGAACAGCGAATACATTAATCAGTACGTGAAATACTTGGCAGACCGTCGCCTCGAAGAGCTTGGATTTGAGCCACACTATAAGGTTTCAAACCCCGCTAAATGGATGGCCGCTGCGAACGACACACTCCAACTAGTGAATTTCTTTGAGAGTACCAACACCAGCTACGAAGTGAACGGCCAAGCGAAATAACTACGTTGCCGGGGTATAATAAGGGTATGCATACGAAACTTATCATCTTCGGCATTACCGGTGACCTTAGTCGTCGCAAACTTTTGCCAGCCCTGAGCGATATTGTGAAGAGCGGGCAGTGCCAGCCACTGTCGATTATTGGTGTCTCGCGTCGAGATGTTGACGTTGCGGATGTTCTTGGCGAACATGCTGAGACTCTAGCCTCAATAACGCGCATGGCGCAAGTTGATGTCGCGAAGCTGGAGGATTATCACCAGCTGCGGGACCAAGTCTCTCTTCAGCAGGACGAGCAGGCGGTGATTTACCTTTCTGTGCCCCCAGGTGCAGCAGCAGATGTGGCTGATTTTTTGGGCGAAGCTGGACTCAACGGCCCGAATGTAAAGCTGTTATTTGAAAAGCCATTTGGCTACGATGCTCAATCGGCCCATGACTTTATCCAGCGCACGCGTCGTTATTTTGACGACGGGCAACTATACCGCATTGATCACTATATGGCCAAGGAAGTGGCAATGGCCCTACTGGAGTTGCGCTCCGATGCGGCAAGTCATCACCATCAGTGGAGCAGCGCATCAGTAGAGCGTGTTGAGGTGCTGGCGAGTGAGACGCTCGGAGTAGAGGATCGGGCTCAGTTTTATGAACAGACTGGCGCTCTCAGGGACGTCGTTCAAGGGCATTTGCTGCAGTTACTTTCTCTGGTCTTGATGGAGCCGGTTGCTACCGACGAGCTCTCGCTGCTTCCTGCGAAGCGCTTGGCGGCACTTGCCTCGCTGCACCCTGTTGATCCTTCCACGTCTGTCCGAGCGCAATATGCGGACTATGATGAAGAAGTAGGCAACCCAGGCAGTCAGACAGAAACATTCGTTAGCTTAGACCTTGCTAGTACTGACGCGCGCTGGAAGAATGTCCCCATTCGTCTTACGACAGGTAAGCGGCTAAGTGAGAAGAAGACGGCGGTGACAATTGAGTACACTGATGGCACAAAAGACGTGTTTATCGAAGGAGAGGTGCAGTCATCGCTCGACCAGTTGCGTGACGCCTACGAGCGCGTGTTGGTAGAGGCAATCAATGGCAATAAGCACATCTTTACAACTTCTCCGGAAATCATTCGAGCCTGGGAGATTCTTGCTGACGTTCAGCAGTCTTGGGCGATGAACAACCAACCATTATTGCAATACGAGCCAGGAACGCGCGCTGGCGATGTCCACATACAACCCTACATTTAGCGTAGTGATAATAATACAACGCCATCTATGTAGCGCCTGAGCTGGAAGTAGTGGTACAATGAAGTCCCATGGAGGTGCAAACAAACATGGGGGCAAAACAAAAATTTATCTTTGTAACTGGAGGAGTGCTTTCCGGAGTTGGAAAGGGTATCACTGCGGCAAGTATTGGTGCGATTTTGCAAGCCAAGGGCAGTACTGTTTCAATACAAAAATGCGACCCGTATCTCAATGTGGATGCGGGTCTTTTGAATCCAAAAGAGCATGGCGAGTGTTTTGTAACCAAGGACGGGGCCGAAACAGATCTTGACCTTGGCCACTATGAACGGTTCTTAGATATAGAACTGACGCAGAAGAACGCCACCTTGTCTGGTCGGTTGTTGAGTCAGCTTATTGCGGATGAGCGCGCCGGCAAATTTCACGGTGAGACAGTCCAACTCGTGCCACACCTAACTGGTGCTATTAAGGATTCTATTCAAGAGGCCGCCAACGGCTCTGATGTTCATATCGTTGAGGTAGGGGGTACCGTAGGGGACTACGAGGGACTGAGCTTTATTGAGGCGATTCGCGACTTCTCAACCCGTGTTGGCCGCGAGAATTGTTTTTACGTCCACGTTGTCTATGTTCCATTTATCCAAACCAGTAAAGAGTTTAAGTCAAAGCCAGCTCAGAACGCACTAAATGAGCTGCGCGGATTTGGTATCGTGCCCGATTGTGTGGTGGTGCGCACAGAAGAACCAGCTCCACACGGTATTGCCGCAAAGATTGCGCGTTTTAGTGGCGTCCCTGAAGACGCAGTGATTTTATTACCGAATGCCCATACGGTATACGAAGTGCCGTTAACAGTGAGTGCTAGCGGAATCGGGACTGTCCTGGAGCGTTTTACGGGAAATACACGTACTCCTGATCTTACAAAGTGGCGTCGATTGGTTGAAGCACAGGAAGCGATCTATAAAAAAAGTGTTCGCGTTGGCATGGTCGCTAAGTACATGGACAACGAAGACACGTACATCTCTGTTATCGAAGCCCTGAAAGCCGCCGCATGGCAAGAGAAGGTGCAGCTTGATCTGGAGTGGTTAAATGCAGAGGAGGTCGATGAATCTGATTTTAGTCGGATGGATGCGTTAGTTGTTCCGGGTGGATTTGGTGAACGAGGAGTCGACGGTAAGATTCGGGCAGCTCAGTATGCGTTAGAACACGACACTCCGTATCTCGGCTTGTGCCTTGGTCTGCAAGCGGCGGTGATTGCGGCCGCGCGCCGAGCTGGGCTGGAGGGAGCCCACAGCACCGAATTCAATCCTATAACACCGCACGACGTTGTGTACATCATGGCTGGTCAGGCTGGCAAGGAGTCAACTGGTGGCACGCTGCGTCTTGGTGATTACCCGGCTATATTAAAGGCAAACTCCCTGGCGGCAAGAACGTATGGTGAAGAAGAGGTGGTTGAACGACACCGACATCGCTACGAAGTAAACCAACGATTTGCGGATGATGTCAAGAAGGGCGGACTGGCGATTTCTGGTACATCACCGGACGGAAAGCTTGTTGAGTTTATAGAGGCCGCTAGCCATCCATACTTCATTGCGACCCAAGCCCACCCAGAGTTTAAGAGTCGCCCTTCAAGACCGCACCCTCTTTTTGTTGGTTTAATCAAAGCTGCGCGCCAACGACAATAAATATCCTTCTTTTGCCAAAGCAGGTATAATAATAATGTGAAAAAAGTAATCTTTATCTTACTTGGTGTTGCCCTGCTTGTCGGGGGGTTGGTGGCGGCAATTCAACTGAGCCCCTCACCAATGAGTAGCCAGGGGCCTGAGCCGCAGACTGTCCAGCCAGAATCTACTAATGAGTCACTTTCCGAGGATGATCAGCCAGCGACGCCGGACACACCAACAGCCGCCGAGCCTGCTACGGGAAGGTATGTAGACTATGAAGAGGCGTCAATTGCAGCCGAGGGCTACGACGAAACAATTTTATTCTTCCACGCCAGCTGGTGCCCAGAGTGTCGGGCGTTTGAGCAAGAGATTTTAGCTAATCAAATTCCGGAAGGGGTTCAGGTGTTGAAAGTAGATTACGATTCTTCAACCGATCTTCGTCAGCGCTACGGGGTAACGATTCAAACAACATTTGTGAAAGTGGACGATAACGGTGAACGGATCAGTAGCTGGGTAGGGTATGGGCGTGATAAATCGCTCAACGCCGTACTGGAGAATACCTAGTGGAGCTTTTGCTCGTCGCATTTTTGGCGGGTATCCTGACAATTTTGGCGCCGTGTGTCGTTTCGATCATACCGATTTTATTAGCCCGTTCCGGCACTAATAGCCAAGCGCGAAGTGCTTTCTTTGTCATTCTGGGGCTGTCCGTCTCTATTATTGTCTTCACTGTACTGCTGAAGGCTTCTACGCTGCTGTTAAACGTTCCACCGGATGTTTGGAAGCTTGTCAGCGGAGCGATTATTATTGCTTTCGGCTTGTTTACAATCTTCCCGTCATGGTGGGAGTGGATTTCTCTTAAGACTCGTTTCATCTTTAAGGCGCAAAATACAATGGGAGAGGCGGCTAAGAAGCGTGGCGTATGGGGTGATATGTTGCTTGGCGCGAGTCTCGGCCCGGTGTTTAGTGCCTGTAGCCCGACGTATGCGTTGATCGTGGTGACAATACTGCCAGTTCAACCACTCGTTGGGCTCGGGTATCTACTGGTGTTTGTGCTTGGGCTAGCGTTGATGCTCGCTCTTATTGCAATATTTGGACAGAAACTAATTAAGAAGCTCGGCTGGGGTATTAACCCTCGCGGAGTATTCCGCCGCGTCTTGGGGGCAATCTTACTGGTTGTCGGAGTCATGATTATCACTGGTTTTGATAAGACGATCCTAACTTTCTTGGTTGAAAGCGGGTGGTACGACTTCCAAATTGAGCTCGAATCAAACCTCACATCCTAGCGCCTCTGTTATAATAGCCCCAATGGAAGACACGATTGCACAAGTTATCCGTCAGGAGTTTGACGTCGACATCACCCCGCAGGTGAGCCGGCCTGAGCCAGCTTTTGGTGATTACGCGACGAACGTTGCTCTGCAGTTAGCCGGACGCTTGGGTAAAAGTCCGCGCGATATTGCCGAACAGGTTGCTAGTGCTCTGCGCAACACCGAGCAGTTTGCCGAAGTAACGGTGGCTGGTCCGGGCTTCATTAATCTTCGCATCAGTACCGCCTCACTAGCGCAGCAATTGAATGTCATGTTAGAGCCAGGCTACGGCGCAACCGACAGCTACAGCGGTAAGGTAGTGATCACTGAGTACTCTGACCCTAATCCTTTCAAGGTCC
>DFTJ01000007.1:77158-78570 GCA_002381485.1 Candidatus Saccharibacteria bacterium UBA4215
GGTCTTGCACGCCGGACACTTTTACACCAGTGTGGTGGGGGACGCAATGTCGAACCTCATCGAAGAGGCCGGTGGCACCGTTCACCGTGTGAATTTTGGAGGCGATGTTGGTATGCATGTCGCCAAGACAATGTGGGCAATAATTCAAGCACTGGGCGGTGAAGACCCCGAGGCATTAGGCGATATTCCTGAAGACCAGCGCTCGGAGTGGATGGCAAAGCAATATGTGATCGGAACGCAGGCTTACGAAGACGATCCAACTGCCAAAGAGACAATTGTGCTGTTGAATAAAAAAATATATCAGCTCCACGCTGACGGCGATCACGATTCAGCGCTCGCTCAGTTGTATTGGACTTGCCGACAATGGAGCTATGACTATTTTGATGCTTTTTACGACCGAATTGGCACACGATTCGAGCGCTATTACCCCGAGAGCGAAACAGCGCCACTTGGGCTAGAAACGGTGTTAGAGCAAAAAGAACAAGGCATCTATAAGGAGAGTGATGGTGCGGTTATATTTGAAGGTGAGCCGCATGGACTACATACACGTGTCTTCGTAAACAAGGAGGGACTCCCAACCTACGAAGCGAAGGATGTTGGACTCAGTATCAAAAAGTGGGACGATTATCACTTTGATGAGTCAATTATTATCACGGGCAACGACATTACCGAATACATGAAAGTGGTGTTGAAGAGCATTGAGCAATTCAAGCCCGAGCTAGCGCAGCGTACGACACATGTGACACACGGTAATGTTAAGCTTGCTGGCGGTGTAAAGATGAGCAGTCGTTTAGGTAATTTCTTGCGTGCTGTCGACGTCTTAGATATTGCAGCTGAAGAGAACGAAAAAGCCCAAGGAAGTCGCGATGATACACAGGTACTGGGTGCCATTAAGTATGCATTCTTGAAGAACCGTGTTGGGCCGGATATTATTTTTGACCCGCGTGAGTCGGTCGCCTTACAGGGGAACAGCGGTCCATACTTGCAGTATGCTCATGCACGTGCCGTATCAATTCTGGAGAAGGTGTCTTCTGGAGTTCAGCCATCTGGTGGTAGTGAATTTGACGACGGTGAGCGTCCACTCCTCGTGAAATTAACTGAGTATCCAGAAGTAATTAATGAAGCAACGACACAGCTAGCGCCACACCTTATCTGTACGTATCTGTATGAACTGGCGCAGATCTTTAATCGATTTTACGAGCAAAGCCGGATCGTTGGCGATGAGCGTGAGGCCGTTCGCGCGCGACTTGTGCGGGCGTACGCCGGTATCTTAAAAAATGGGCTAGAGCGCTTAGGTATTCACGCCCCGGATCATTTGTAGTACTATAGCTCTGTAAAACAGCGGGGAGATACCTCGCGTTTTCATTTCTGGGAGGAGGTGACACTTGTTCACCAAGCCACAGATACGGCTC
>DFTJ01000007.1:78683-80952 GCA_002381485.1 Candidatus Saccharibacteria bacterium UBA4215
AAGCCACAGATACGGCTCCGTCAGAAGTTGCTAGAGTTACTGCGCGAGAAGCGACTCATCACGTTCTCTCACGAGGTGAACTGGAGGAGAGAGCTTGCTAGGATGGTCGATGAAGAGTGGGCGACAAACTCGCAAATGAACAAGGCTATCGGCAAGCTCGTGTTTCTCGGCGCTATTACCTGCACGCACCCCCATGTCAGGGGAGTTGCGGGTGTGACCCGCAGGAAACACGTACTTCGCTTTCTCAAGGACGTCGAGCTCTAGGGGTGTGGGCTGGTTTATATCAGCCCACACCCTCTTTTCATTTATAATAGGTACATAACGACAAGGAGTAGTCATGGCAGATACAGCGCCCGCATCAAAAACGAAGGTTATAGAAAAAGAAAAAGTTATCGTGCGTGAGCCGAGCGTGCTCGTCACTGTCGGTGGCAAGCAAGTGCGTGGCTTTGTTGACTTTATTCGTACCCAAGGAGTTGTCGGCCTTGCAGTTGGTATCTTGCTGGGAGGCGCCATAAGCGTACTGACGAATTCGTTTATCAATAACATTATAATGCCGCCGGTGGGTCTCGCCCTAGGTTCGGCTGATGGTTTGAACGGTCTGACTTGGACAATTGGTCGAACTGGCGGTGACCCGGCGATTATCTCGTACGGTGCTTTTTTGAATGACTTTATTAACTTTATGGTGATTGCCCTGGTTGTTTACATCGTTTTCCATTCACTTGGCTTGACGAAACTTGATAAGAAGAAGGCCTAGCAGATGGCCGACGGAGCGCAATATAAAAACACGCTGACTGACGAACAATACGACGTATTGTTCAATAAAGCCACCGAAGCGCCATTTACTGGTGAATATGATCAGCATTTTCAGGAAGGGACGTACTCATGTGCTGCCTGTGGCACTGAGCTATTCACTAGCAATACTAAGTTCGATGCGCACTGTGGTTGGCCTAGCTTTTATGACGCCAAGCCTGGTGCGGTCGTATTTCACGAAGATGGCTCACTCGGCATGAAGCGCACTGAAGTCACCTGTGCAACCTGTGGCGGGCACCTGGGGCATGTCTTTGAGGGTGAGGGTCTAGGAGTGCCAACAGATCAGAGGTATTGCATTAATTCGGTGAGTTTGGTGTTTGTGCCCCAAGAGGCGGTACAATAGACGTAATGGATAAGAAACTCACTAATGCCCGTCAAGATAAAATCTTATGGATCGATCTAGAGATGACCGGCCTCGACCCAATCGAGGATCGCATCTTAGAGATCGCCGCAATCGTGACAGACTGGAAGTTTAATGAACTGGCCACCTATGAAGCTGCCGTTAAGGTCGGCCCGCGTCTGGTCGAAAAACGTATGTTCAAAGGCCCGTCGGCCGCATTTTATGACGCTCATTCAGCTAATCGCGCCGAACTGGTGAAACAGAACCTCGAGCATGGTCGTTCTGGTCGCACGATTGAAAACGAACTGCTGGCCTTTTTAGATGAACATTTCCCCGGCGACACGGCAGTCTTGCTGGCGGGAAACTCGATTCACATGGATCGCCGCTTCATCATCAACGAATGGCCGCGCTTTGACGCCCGCCTGCATTACCGCATGCTCGACGTCAGTGCTTGGAAAGTTGTCTTTGAGGGTAAGTTTAAGACGAGGTTTGCAAAGCCGAACGCTCACCGAGCTCTCTCTGACATTCGCGGCAGTATCGAAGAGCTAAAGTATTACTTGAAAAGAGTGAAATAATGACCCATAAAGAACTTGAAGACTACCTGCTAGAATTTCCCAATACGTGGCTAGATTTTCCATTTGGCGAAGGGGTGAGTGTCTATAAGGCTGGTAATCTGGAGACTAAAGAAGGCAAGCTGTTCGCGATCATTGCCGACAAGAGCAAGCCGTTGCGAGTGAGTTTGAAGTGTGACCCGGTACTAGCTCAGACACTGCGCGAAAAGTATGAATCGGTATTACCAGGCTACCATCTTAATAAGAAGCACTGGAATACTATTATCATGACTGGCCAGCTAGATGATGAAGAAGTGAAAGACTTGGCTCGCCTCAGCTACCGTTTGGTGACTGAACGCTAGTTCGTCTCGTTGAAGTTTTCAAAGCCGGCTTGCAGAGGCTCGAGGTTTTCGTAGGTGGCGTCTGTAAAGTCGCGCACTGACTGGTTGCTTGTTCCAGCATGGACTTCTTGTAGGAGCGTGAGCACAGTTGACAACTGAAACGCCATCTCTCGTGCATACGTGCGGTCGAACACGGCATTGAGGCGGGCGTCCTCTAGGCGCTGCGA
>DFTJ01000007.1:81129-85425 GCA_002381485.1 Candidatus Saccharibacteria bacterium UBA4215
CTTCGGCGCGCGATGTTTCTTCGGTAACAATCGATTGGTTAATGGATTGCGGCGTGACGCCAACGGTCGCGAGCGGCTCACCAATGTCACGTTTTGTATTCGTAAAGAATAAACGCAGGTCGCTGTTCAGGCTGCGCAGCTGGCTACTTCGGAGCGTACCTTGAGATTCATCTGCAATCGTCTGGGTGGTATCGATGCGGACGCTCAGCCGTTCAGCGGGGGCTCGCCGGCTGTTGCTGATGGATGTTGCCACGACCGAAAGGATAATAACGAGAACAATCAGACCAGCACCAATAATGCCAAGGCGGACCATGTGATTCTGCAGCGGTTTTTTGGGCGGCTTGGGTGCAATTTGGTTCAAATAATCATTCGGTTGCATGCTCACATTTAAGCACAAACAATAACAGAGGTAAAGGGTGCTATAATCAGGGTATGCAGGATGCCAAAGAAGAAATACGTGCACGGCTGAACATCGAAGATGTAGTGGGTGAGTATGTTCAGCTAAAGCGTGCCGGGCGCAACTTTAAAGGTTTGAGCCCTTTTACGGGCGAGAAGACCCCGAGTTTTTACGTCAGCCCGGATAAGAACATTTGGCATGATTTTTCTTCAAACAAAGGCGGCGATGTCTTTAGCTTCGTCATGGAAGTCGAGGGCGTGGACTTCCGTGGTGCGATGGAGATGCTGTCTCAAAAAGTTGGCGTCGATCTTTCAGCCTATAATTCGAAAGGCGCTCAAGAAATCGCCAAGCGCAAGCGTCGACTCTTAGAGGCGCACGAACTGGCCACACAGTATTATCAGCAGAGCTTAGTAAAGAATGAGCACGCTTACACTTACGTATTCAAACAGCGCGGCCTGAGCAAAGACGTTGTTCAGACATTCCGCATTGGCTACGCCCCGTCATCTGGAGATGCATTGGTGAGCTTCTTGAAAAAGAAGGGATTTAGCGCCAAAGAACTCTCCGATGGAGGGTTGACGAATCGATTCGGAGGAGACTTATTCCGTGGCCGCATGATGGTGCCATTAATGGATGGTGCCGGTCAAGTTATCGGCTTTACGGCGCGTATTTTACAGGATGAGCCAAACGCACCGAAGTACCTGAATACTTCACAGACTCTGTTGTATGATAAGGGCCGCCACGTCTTTGGGCTGAGTCAAGCCAAAGAGGGGATTCGGCGCAATGATTACACGGTGATTGTTGAGGGGAACCTCGACGTTGTCAGTAGTTATCAGGCTGGCGTCACGCAGGTGGTGGCAACGGCCGGAACAGCCATGACCGAACATCACCTCAAGGCACTCGTTCGTCTGAGTCCGTACGCTCGACTGGCATTTGACGGCGATGCGGCGGGGCTAGCCGCAACTGAGCGCTCAATTCCAATTGCGCAGAGTGTCGGCATCGACCTGACCATCATTAGTCTTCCAGAAGAGTTTAAAGATCCCGATGAAGCGATTCAGTCAGACCCCACCATTTGGCAGACTGCTATTGATAACGCCGAGCCAGTTGTAGACTGGATTTTGAAGCAGTATTCTCAGCGTGAGAACCTGAGCACGGCACTGGGGAAGCGGAACTTCACGACTGCCGCTCTACGTGTCGTGCGAGCACTGCAAGACCCTGTCGAGCAAGAGCATTACGTTAAGAAAATCGCTGGCTACACTGACTCTTCCTTAGAAACAATTAAGGATAAGCTGGCGGGCGTTATTGAGCCCGACGAAAAGCTGCTGAAGAAAGCCGTTGCGCCCACTGAGCCCGTTAAAACTGATGCCTCGGGATATCAAGATAACTTGCTGGCAGTTGCTGCGATTGACCCGGCGGTGCGTGAACTCTTGAAGGATGTCTCTGAAGACATGTTGCAGACAGAGGAGCGTCAGGCATTGTTGGCTTTTTTGAAAAAGAGCAGAACCGCCCTGAGCGACACCCCTGATGGCTTGCAAAACTTCGATACCTATGTGAAGATAGTGTTATTGAAGGCCGACACACGCTACGGGCAGTGGAGTAACGAGGATCGTTATTTCGAGACCGCCCGTCTGGTCCGCCAACTCACAACCGAACACAAGCAAATAGAAAAAAAGAATTTAACCGATCAGCTTCGTACCGCCGAAGAATCCGGCGATGATGAAAAAGCTAAAATGGTCCGCCAACAACTCAATGAGCTCATAAAGGAGATCCCCCGTGCCCAGAAGTAAGAAAACTGACAAGCCAATTATTGAAGATGTATTAAATCAGGACGGTGACGTCGAAGAGGTAGTCGTTTCTGCCAACGGTGTCGTGATCGAACCGGAAGAGCCGGCAGCTGAAGATCTTGAAGAAGTCGACACTGACGAAGATCTTCTCAGCCAAGAACAGTATTTTGACGACGCCAGTGATGACAGCGTCCGCTTGTACCTGCGTGAGATTGGTAAAATTCCGCTTCTTACAGCTGAAGAAGAGCTCGCTCTGGCGCATCGTGTTGTGGCTGGTGAAAAGCGAGCCAAAGACAAGATGGCAGAAGCAAACATGCGCCTGGTTGTTTCGATCGCCAAGCGCTACAGCGGCCGAGGTCTGGATTTCCTCGACCTGATTCAAGAAGGGAACACCGGCTTGCTCCGTGCAGTTGAGAAGTTTGACCCAGATAAGGGCTTTAAGTTTTCTACCTACGCAACTTGGTGGATTCGCCAGGCCATTACGCGTGCGATCGCCGACCAGGCCCGTACCATTCGTATTCCTGTGCACATGGTCGAGACGATCAACAAGTTGCTCCGCACCCAACGTCGCATGACTCAAGAGTTAAACCGTGAGCCGTCTATCGAAGAGCTGGCCAAAGAACTTGAGATGGAACCGGACAAGGTTGAATATGTTATGAAGATCAAGCAGGATATTACCTCACTTGATGCCGGTGTTGGCCGCGATGGGGACGACGAAGATTCTGTTCTGCGTGACTTTATCGAAGACGAAGACGGAACGACTCCTGAGGAATCAGCAGCATCACAACTGTTGAAAGAGCAGGTTCAGTCAATTCTTTCGACGCTCTCAGACCGTGAGCAAAAGATCATAAAGATGCGTTTTGGGCTGGAAAACGGCAAGAGCCACACTCTTGAAGAGGTTGGCCAAGAGTTCGCAGTCACTCGTGAGCGCATTCGTCAGATTGAAGCAAAGGCACTCGCCAAGCTTCGCAAACACAAGGACTCAAAGAAACTACACGAGTACTTAGGCTAAAAAGTCTGTCTCTCGAGCAATCTCATCGAGCTGCTCGTAAAAACGTTCGAACGTACCATCGTTCATCACAAAATAGTCGGCTGCCGCGATGGGGCCGCCTTTTTGTATATCCTCAATCTCGTGCCTGTCGCGCTCCATCGTCACTTGTTGTGACTGCGGGCGGTCTTCACGGTTTTCGAGCCAGTGATAGCGAAGGTGTTTTGGTGCCACGACAGCGACAACTGTTAGTTCACCAGGAAATTCGTGACGCAGATACTTGTATTCATCCCAGCTGTACAGGCCATCTAGGATGACGCGGTGTTGGCCAGCCTCGGCTAATTTGTGGATCTGCTTAGCGGCACGTTTTGCGTACACTTCTGGTCCCTTTTCCTCTCTGATCGCAACACGAAAAGCTTTTTCGTTTTCTTCTCCCTTGGCAATACCGCGTTCGGCCATGATTTCATATGCCATGTTCCCGATGTGGACTTTCGGGATGTCTTTGTCGGTGAAGTGGGTGAGTGCGGTCGTTTTGCCGGATCCTGATAGACCGACGGGAGCAATAATTTTGAGGTTTTGGTGATGTGTCATGAGACTATCTTAACAGACACAAGTATCGCGGGCTATCGAGACGATAGGTGGGCAGTGTATACTAAGGTTATATGAAACGCTTGGCTGTCATCGACGGAATGTCTGTATTTTATCGCGGGTATTATGCAATGCCCAACTTGGCGCTGCCTGATGGGACGCCGACTGGTGGTGTCTTTGGCTTTACGTCTATCGCGATAGAGATTATCAAGAAGCTAAAACCTGATTATGTAGCGATTGCCTGGGACATCCGTGGCACCAGCGCAGCGACCCGTTTAGAGATTTTTGATGGCTACAAGGCCGGTCGTACGAAGCCACCAGAAGATTTTTATGCACAGCTGCCTATCCTAAAAGAGGTGTTGGGGGCGTTTAACTGGCCACTGTACGAACTTGATCGATACGAGGCCGACGACATCATGGGGACATTTGCTGTCGAGGCCAAGGAAATGGGCGTCGAAATGTGCATTATCACCGGTGATTATGACATGCTGCAGCTGGTCAATGACAATACGTCCGTCTACATTACAAAGACGGGGAGCACC
>DFTJ01000007.1:85530-86339 GCA_002381485.1 Candidatus Saccharibacteria bacterium UBA4215
CCTGGTGCAGTACGACGACGCTGCATTTGAAGAAAAATACGGCATAACGGTTGCTCAATTCATTGATTACAAAGCTCTGGTAGGCGATTCAAGTGATAATATCCCAGGTGTCCGTATGATCGGCGAGAAGGCAGCTCGTGACTTACTGCAGGCGTACGGAACACTCGACGGCATTTATGAGCACATCGATGAGATTAAGGGCGCCCGCCAAAAGTACCTGAAAGAGGGGAAAGAATCTGCCTATATGAGTCAAAAGTTGGCGCGGATCTTTACCGATGCACCAATTGAGCTTGATTGGGAAGAGGCGCATATTGAACGAACGAGTGTTGAGAATATCGTTGCCGTTCTGCAAAAGTATCAGTTTCATTCGTTGATCCGCCGCATGCCAGAACATATGAAACTGGGAAATAAAGTCGTCGAAGTTGAAGAGGTGATTGAAGATTCAATCTCTTCGCTTGAAAAGAAAGAGTGGCCACACACACTGACAGTTGATGGCCCAGTATTGCTCCACGTTGTCGACGATCAGCTGTGGCTCTCGACCGACAAAAAAACTGTTGCGGCACACGATATTGCGACACTGGATTCGAGTGTATGGCGTGTGCTAGAGCTTGCAACGGTGGTCGTTTACGACGTCAAAGACCTGTACCACAGACTAGCAGATGGCGGTGTCTTGCCGCAGTTCTCGACAGTACACGATATTCACCAGGCCGCATTCTTAATTGATCCTTTGCGCCGAGATCGGACGGTTGCTGCACTTGTCGGGTATCAGTCGGATGTACCTGAAGCTATATTGGCAGGATTGTGGCGGG
>DFTJ01000007.1:86447-88243 GCA_002381485.1 Candidatus Saccharibacteria bacterium UBA4215
TTTTGCAGAGCAAGAAGCTGCGTTCGAGGACGAGCCGAGCATTGCGACCATTGCACATGACTTCGACTTTCCGTTGGCGTACTTGCTCTTCAAAATGGAACGGCGCGGTGTCCTAATTGACCCCGATACGCTGCGGCAGATGAGTGATGAGCTTGGTCAACAGCACGCAAAACTTGAACAAGAAATGTATACAATGGCTGGGTATGAATTTAACATTGGAAGTCCTGCTCAGCTATCAGAGGTATTATTTACAAAACTGCAGCTGCCAACAACAGGGATAAAAAAGGGGAAAACCAGTTTTAGTACTGGGCAGTCTGAACTTGATAAGCTACGCGGAGAGCACCCAATTATCGAGTTGATCGAGCAAACCCGTGAGCTTGCCAAGCTCAAGAATACCTACACCGACGCCTTGCCAAAGCTAGCGGATGAACACAATCGAATTCACACTACTTTTAATCAAGATGTTGCGGCAACAGGACGGTTGAGCAGCACAAACCCTAACTTGCAGAATATTCCTATTCGCACCGAATTAGGACGTAAAATTCGGCGCGCCTTTATTGCGGATGGCGATAAGGTGTTGGTGAGCGCAGACTATTCTCAGTTTGAACTGCGCTTGGCGGCAATTCTTGCCAACGACGAGTCACTGATAAACGACTTTAACGGTGACGTTGATATTCACACTAAGACCGCCAGTGAGGTATACGGGATTCCGATGGATGATGTCACCAAGGACCAACGCCGTGCAGCCAAGGTAATTAATTTCGGCGTTTTATATGGCATGAGTCCGCACGGATTGGCGGCGAATACCGGCATGTCGTTTGGGCAGGCTAAAGACTTTATCGATCAGTATTTCAGTCTCCGGGCACCAATCCGAGCATTTATCGACAAGACGCTTGCTAAGGCGCGGACCGATGGCTACGTTGAGACATATTACGGCCGGCGTCGTCCAACTCCTGACATTGTCAGCAGCAACTTCATGGTGCGCGCAGGAGCTGAGCGAGCTGCTGCAAATATGCCAATTCAGGGGACCGAAGCCGACCTTATGAAGCGAGCTATGCTGAAGGTGGAAGAGCGCCTTGGTGATTTGGGAGACCAGGTGCTACAGATTCACGATAGTATTCTGGTGGAATGTCCGGAAGAGAACGCTCAGAAGGTAGCCGACATACTCGAGACAACCATGGAAGAGATAGCCCCTGAACTAGGAATTAAACTGCGCGTTGATGTTAGCACGGGTAAGAACTGGGGAGAATTATGATAAAAGCCGTCATCTTTGATTGCTTTGGAGTCGTACTGGATGTGATGCGCAACTTTCAAAATAAGGAAGTGATAGAGGCCATCCAGGGCTTAAAAGGGGAGTACAAGCTCGCTATGTTAAGCAATGTCACCAGTCGGCGTAGCCTTGACGAGCGTTTCTCGCCCGGCACGTTGGATGAGCTATTTGATGTCGTCGTTGCCTCTGGCGATGTTGGGTTCGAAAAGCCGAGCCCGTATATCTTTACAATGACTGCCGAAAAGCTTCAGGTGCAACCCGAAGAGTGTCTGTTTGTTGACGATATTGAGTCATTTTGCCGTGCCGCCGAAGCAGTTGGGATGCAAAGTCTGCACTTTGTGAATATAAAAACCTCGCTTGCCGAACTCCGTCAGAGATTGACAGATCAGGCCGAGGCGACTAAGGTTTAACTATGGCACGATATCGCACATCTCGCATCTTTCCCGTTCTACTGGTCGTGGTTATCATCATTATCGCGATTGTTGCTCTTGTCTCGTTGGCACGGGTTGTATTCTTTTCTGGCTCG
>DFTJ01000007.1:88307-91425 GCA_002381485.1 Candidatus Saccharibacteria bacterium UBA4215
CTCGACCCCTTCGGCGGGGGAGACTGATGTGAGCCAAGAAGCGCTTTTGAGCACGACGGCCGATCGCAGTGTCCGGATGACAGTTCGGGGACCGATTGTGGCGGATGAACTTTTCAATTCATATCAACTGACCGTCTCACCAAATGGACGGGCGCTCACTACGTACAATGGATACCTCGATAGGGTCGTCGATCAAGTGCGCCTGGGAAACAATGTTCCGGCATACGAAGCGTTTGTTTTTGCGCTTGACCGAGCAGGGCTTGCGAGCGGCAGCGAATATGGCGATGAACGTGACGATATCCGTGGAGTCTGCGCCAATGGGAGAGTCTACGAGTTCTCGATATTAGAAGACAATAAATCAGTGAAGACGCTATGGTCAGCTACCTGTCGCGGCGCCAACGGCACGCTTGATGGGTCTACCTCACAGATCAGAGAGTTGTTCCACGATCAAATACCAGACGCCGATGAGCTGCTACGTGAGATTGATTTCTAGCAGGACGAGCACTAATGCCTGAATTGCCAGAAGTAGAGACGGTTCGTCGCGGGCTTGAGGCCCTTATTGTCGGGAAGAAGGTGGCCTCTGCTACCAGCGACAATCCCAAGAGTTTTCCCAATGCACCGCAAGATGTGGCGTCATTTTTAGTCGGAGCAACGATTCAAGATATTCACCGGCGTGCCAAGCTTTTGTTGGTCAGTCTGTCGTCAGGGTATTCTTTGTTAGTACACCTAAAAATGACTGGTCAGTTGGTATATGTCGATAGTGGCGTGCGGTTTGGTGCTGGTCACCCGAATGATAGCTTGGTGCACGAGTTGCCCGACCGCTCAACCCGTGTGGCAATTTCTTTTGACGATGGATCGACGCTATATTTTAACGACCAGCGTAAGTTCGGCTGGGTGCGCTTGATGCCGACAATTGAGGTGCCGAATATCGATTTTATGAAAAAAGTGGGGCCCGAACCACTTGAAGCTGACTTTACGGCAGCTCAGTTTGCACAGCGTTTCGCTCGACGGACGCGTACAAACATAAAGGCGGCGCTACTTGATCAGTCGGTCGTAGCGGGCATTGGTAATATTTATGCTGATGAGGCGCTGTGGGGTGCCCACATTCATCCTCAGCGACTTGTCGCGAGTTTATCGGAGGACGACTTCGAGCGCATTTACATCGACGTCAGAGCAGTTATGAACCTTTCAATCGAGAAAGGAGGCTCATCAAACAAAAACTACGTGAATGCTGAAGGCAAGAAGGGGAGTTATATGGATTTTGCACGCGTCTTTCGACGCGAAGGTCTTGCTTGCCCCCGGTGTGGCGCAACGATCGAAAAGCTGCGGGTCGCGGGACGGGGAACTCATATTTGTCCCGTCTGTCAGACTATCTAAGCTATACTGGAACGTATGATTACCGCCCTCATTGGAGACAACAGCTTTGCTATTCGGGAAGAACTGACCAAGCTTATCGAGCAGTTTGATGGTTCACCTGAACGGATTGACGGCGCATCTCTTGAGGTGCGTCAACTACCTGATTTACTTATGGGGGGAACGCTCTTTGCGAGTGAGCGCCTGGTGATTATTCGTGAAGCTTCGCAGAACACAAGCATCTGGCCGGTGCTGCCCGAGTGGCTTGAACGAGTCGCCGACACAACGCACCTTGTTCTTGTTGACGAGAAGCCCGATAAGCGAACAGCTGCCTATAAGGCGCTCAAAACTGGCGGCGCTGTTAAAGAGTTTCCTGCACGGGGCGAGCGCGACATGGGCGCGGCTATTGCTTGGGTGTCTGAACGTGCTGACAAGGCCGGGCTCAAGCTTGATAAAAAAAGTGCGCAACATCTTGTGGCGCGAGTGGGGGTTGACCAGTGGCAGCTCGCCTCGGCAATTGAGATACTTTCGTTTGTAGAGACGATTACTCCTGACACGATTGATGAGCACATCGATGCTCAGCCATCAGGCAACGTTTTTCTGTTGTTTGAGCTTGCATTGGAAGGGAAGCGTCAACAGCTGCACCAGTTACTACGGACACTCGAATTGACGGAGGAGCCGTACAAACTATTCGCACTGCTATCATCTCAAGCGTTTCAGTTACTGGCGGTGGCACTGGATGATGGAACTCGTCAGCCGGCCAAGGATTTTGGAATTCATCCATTTGTTGTCTCAAAACTTAGTCGACACGCCAAGCGACTGGGGGGAGACGGTGCTCGAAGAGTTGTCCGTGCCTTTGCTCAGGCGGATGCCGACATGAAGCGCTCCCGCGCAGAACCATGGCTGCTGATCGAGCGCGCACTTATGCTCGTAGCAGAGAAATAAAAACCTCCCAAGCGGGAGGTTTTTTGCTATGGGAAGTGAGGCTACTTCTTGACAGCAGGTTTCTTGGCGGCTGGCTTCTTAGCAGCGGTTGCTGGCTTTTTTGCTGGAGCTTTCTTGGCAGTTGCAGGAGCAGCCTTCTTCGCAGGAGCAGCTTTCTTGGCACCATCAAGTTTTACACCGGCAGCCTTTGCAATCTTTGCAAGGTTTGCCTTACGACGTGCGACAGTGTTCTTCTTCATGAGGTTCTTTTTGACAGCAGTGTCGTACTCACTCTGAACCTTCGAAAGGCTAGCAGCAGTTGGCTTCGCGAGGAAAGCTTTGACGGCTTCCTTGATGTCGCGCTTGATACCAACATTGCGCTCTCGGCGCTTGGTGGTTTGTTTGGCTCGCTTAATAGCGGATTTGATGATTGGCATTGATTTCCTTACCTCTTAAAATGATGTATCTAGTCAAGGGGTGATTATAGAGGAAAACAGTCAAATTGTAAAGAGTGAGGCTGACATTTATTGACTCTGTAAAACCCCTTATGCTATAGTGAAGCAAAAGTTTAGCGCTCAAAACAAAAAATATACCATGGATGACATCAAGGCCAAGCAACAAATTGTCGAGAAGATTAAAACTTCTACTAATATTTTAGTGACAGTTTCCAACAATCCTTCGGTCGATGCACTGTCGGCAGCCATTGGAACGACACTGCTGCTGGATAAGCTGAATAAGCATGCCACCGCAGTCTTTAGCGGTACGATACCTCCGGCGCTCGCGTTCTTGGAGCCCGAGAAAGTACTCGACGATACCACCGATAGTTTGCGCGATTTCATTA
>DFTJ01000007.1:91518-91875 GCA_002381485.1 Candidatus Saccharibacteria bacterium UBA4215
AAAGAGAAGGCCGACCACTTGCGCTACAAGATTGAGGGTGACTCGGTTAAGATTTTTATTACTCCGTACAAGACGACCATTACCAGCGAGGACCTTGAGTTTAGTCAGGGTGATTATAATGTTGAGCTGGTGATTGCTCTGGGTGTTGATAACCCAGACCACCTCGACAAGGCCATGGAGTCTCATGGGCAGATTCTGCATGAAGCAACAGTGATTACGGTAACCGCTGGCGAACAAACGAGCACCCTTGGTGGTATTGACTGGCATGATGATCAGGCAAGTAGCTTAAGTGAAATGGTTACCGGGCTTTCAGAAGCTCTGAAGGACGATAAAACAAAGTCACTTCTTGACGCTCAG
>DFTJ01000019.1 GCA_002381485.1 Candidatus Saccharibacteria bacterium UBA4215
GTCGCGTCATCTGCCATGCCGAGCCCCTTATGCTTTGGCGTAAGGATCGTGTAGCGACAATAGGGCGAAGTCTCGGTGTTGTACACAAAAGAGAGGCGAGTGGTCTGGCTGGGCTGGATGCCATGCGTATTCAGAAACTTTTGCCGATTCCGTATAACCGATGCATCAAATAAGTCATTTCGGTTGTACATGCTGCCATCCTTAATGGTTGAGATGTGTACGACCAGATGTGTCACGAAGCTTTCTTCTTCCTTGTCTTCTCGCGGATGATAGCGGCAGCATGGCTAATGCCCTCGATAACGCCAAGTTGACGCAGCTGTGCACGGAGTTTGTTGCGGGCGTGCGTTGTTTTGACGTGGTCAATCCACGCCTTTTTGGGGAGGCTCGTTTTGCGCGTCATCACTTCAACTACATCGCCATTCTTCAGCGGCTTATCAAAGGGGTGGATAGCGCCATTTACCTTAAAACCGTAGGCGTGCTTACCGATGTCGCTGTGCACAAGATATGCGAAATCCAGCGGGAGCCCGCCTTCCGGTAGATTGTAGATATCGCCGCGAGGGGAGTGGACAAAGATACGGTCACCAAAAAGATCAACGTTTAGCTGACTGCTACTAATCTCTTCGCCATTTCGCAGACGCCCGGCAATTTCCTGTAGTTGTGTGATCCACTGCATGTGTGTTGGGAGCACGGCAGCTGATTTTTTCTTGCTGTATCCCTTGCTGCTTTTTTGCTCGTGATAATGGAAGCTTGCGGCCAGTCCTCGTTCGGCGAACTCGTGCATGTCGTGGGTGCGAATCTGAAATTCGACGATTTGCTCCGAAGGGGTGAGAACGGTCGTGTGGAGGCTTTGATAGCCGTTTGGCTTAGGCACAGAAATGTAGTCCTTGATGCGGGCAATCATTGGCTGATACAGCGTGTGAAGAATCCCAAGCACTCGGTAGCAGTCCTCTTTGCTGTTGACGATGATTCTCAGTGCCATGAGGTCATATATGTCAGCCATGTTGCCGTTTACCTTATTCAGCTTCTTGTGGAGGCTGTAGATGCTCTTGACGCGGCCGTTGATTTCAAAAGAAATACCCTGTTCTTTGAGCGCTTTATCAACAGTCTCCCGCACACCCCCTAGCTTACGGGTACTTTTACCGAGTCGTTTTCGAACAGTGTTTTGGAGGCGCTTAAACTCTTTTGGGTCAAGATAGCTAAAAGCAAGCTCTTCAATTTGCATGCGGACACGACCCATACCAAGCTTGTCGGCCATCGGACCAAACACTTCGAGGCTTTCGCGGGCAATCTTGAGCTGTTTATCGCGAGGCATGTGCTGGAGTGTTTGCAGGTTGTGTAGCCGATCGGCCAGCTTAATAATGACGACACGGACATCTTGTCCTACGGCGATCAGTAGTTTTGATAGATTATCTTTTGTTTGGGGGAGGTATTCAGTAAGATCCTGCATTCCTGCCCGGGCTTGCGATACTTTTGTGACACCATCCACCAAAAATGCTACATCTTTGCCAAAGTATTTTTCGATATCTTCTAGTGTTGTGTCGGTATCTTCGACGGTGTCATGGAGAACGCCGGCAAGGACACTGTCGATATCCATCCCCCAATCAATTAGTGTGGCAGCAACGGCTATAGGGTGAATGATGTAGGGTTCGCCACTTTTGCGTTTCTGGCCATGGTGGGCTTTGGTCGCAATATCGATGGCATGGTCGAGCTCTAACAGCTGATCCTTGTCGTAGTGGGGCTTAGCAAGACTGAGGAGCTCGTTTTTCTTCATAGTCATTTTAGTATACGAGGTTAAGCTATGCTTTGACAACCGACGCAAACACCTTATACTACATAGTAGTTATGCTTAACAAATTAAAGGAGTGGGGATCGAATGAGTAAAACGAATATTGCAATTAATGGTTTTGGGCGCATTGGGCGCAATGCGTTTAAGATTGCATTCGATCGCAGTGACCTTCAGGTTGTTGCTATCAATGACTTGACCGACACCAAGACGCTCGCTTATTTGTTGCAACACGACAGCAACTATGGTCTTTACAAGAACAAAGTTAGCTTTGACGATACCGGAATTATCATTAACGACCAGCATATCAAGGTGTTGGCCGAGAAGGACCCGGCGGCACTTCCTTGGGGTGACATGGGCGTTGAGGTGGTGATCGAATCAACCGGACGTTTTACGAACAAAGAAGCAGCTAGCGCTCACATTACAGCCGGCGCAAAGCGTGTTGTTTTAAGCGCACCCGGCAAGGGCGAAGGCATCGATACCATCGTGCTTGGTGCCAACGAAGAAGCAGTTGAGGGCGCAACTGAGGTTATTAGCAATGCGAGCTGCACGACAAATTCGCTAGGTGCTGTCATGGCTATTCTAGAGGCCGAGTTTGGTGTTGAGAAGTCATTGCTGACGACTGTTCACAGCTATACCGCATCACAAGCATTGCAAGATGCTCCAAGCAAAGATTTGCGGGAAGGTCGAAATGCCGCCGAGAATATGGTCCCAACAACAACCGGCGCAGCAATTGCAGTTACTAAAACGTTACCTCAGCTTGAGGGTAAGTTTGACGGCCTTAGTATTCGTGTTCCGACTCCCGTCGTCTCGATTAGCGACGTCACTGTACTGTTAGGGCGTGATGCAACACCTGAAACAATTAACGCTGCCTTTAAAAAGGCTGCCGCCGAGCCGTACTATAAGGGCATTCTGGGGGTGAGCGAAGAGCCGTTGGTGAGCCGTGATTATATCGGTAACAGCCACTCAGGCGTGGTTGACTTGCTGCTGACAAAGGTTGTTGGCGGCAATCTCGCTAAGATTATGGTTTGGTATGACAATGAATGGGGCTACGCCAACCGGACCGCCGAGCTGGCACTGAAAGTAGGGCGCTCGGACCAAAGCGCCTAGAAACCAAAGCACTTATAAACCGGGCCACTTATCAACCAACCCGCCAGGAAAAAGGCGCATAGCCATGCTGAGCCAACTCTCCCCAGCGATCCGTCAGTACCTGGTGGTAACCGGCAACTACTGGGCCTTCACACTGACTGACGGCGCCCTGCGCATGCTGGTGGTGCTGCANNGGTATGACAATGAATGGGGCTACAGCAACCGACTCGTCGAACTGGTCGCAGATGTTGCAAAGACCTTGCATAGATAACCCTATAACGCTTATACTTTAAGTAATGAAGATCTATTTGGGCAGCGATCACAACGGCTTTCACATGAAGGAAAAAATCTTCGCATACTTAGCGAAGCACGGCTACGACGTGGAGGATGTTGGGGATACGGTACTTGACCCGCAAGATGACTTTCC
>DFTJ01000010.1:0-1578 GCA_002381485.1 Candidatus Saccharibacteria bacterium UBA4215
GTTTCATTTGTCAGATACGGAACAGTATCAAGGCCTTCAATAGGCGGAACAGAAGGCACCGATCCTGTCGCAATCAAAAAGTACTTTGAGCGGATAATTGTACCGCCGACCCGAAGCGTATGCCTGTCAATAAAAGATGCAGCGCCGCGCAAAACGACGATCCCGCTCTTTTCGACATGCTCCTCGTTGTCACTCCGGTCTTCTATCTTTCGAATACTGGCTCGGATATGTTTCCAGGCCAGACTAGAGTTGTCTGGGTGCTTTTCGGCGGCGTGAATCATAGCCTTGCTCGGGACGCATCCCGAATGCAAGCATTCACCGCCCAACACATCTTCCTGCTCAACCAGAGCAACCCCCCCAAACCAAGTCCAGCGGCAAACTCCGCCGCTGATAGTCCAGCCGAACCAGCCCCTATGATTACAAGACGGTAGCGCTTCATGGATTCGTCACCTGAACTGGCTCAAAGCTTGTAGTATTTAAGCCATTACCAAGATGCCCAGAGGTTCCAACACCCCAGCAGAAGACCTCTCCTCGCGCAAGCACGCATGAATGACTGTGTCCTGCAGTAATGCTGGAAATCGTGCGCTCGTTAAGCGCTCCGGTATTGATAACGGGGACAGGGTGAAGTTCGTCATCGTTAACTCCGGTACCAAGTCGCCCACTTCCACCACTTCCCCAGCAATACGCGTCGTTGGCCGCAACCAAGCAACTGTGGTCATAGGAAGCGGCAACTGATGTCACTGAAGCGCCCCCCAGGTTACCGTTCATATTAATTGCAACCGGCGAAGATTCATTATCGGTGTAGCCGTTATTAATTCGTGTCCCCATTCCCCAGCAAAAAACTTCGCCGTCCGCAACAACACACGTATGATAATCACCCGCAGAAATATCAGTAACTTGTTTTCCGTTCAAAACGCCCGTTGTATCAACTGCTACAGGAGAAGCGCTCGAAGCAGTTGATCCTCGACCAAGCAGCCCGTACGCACCATACCCCCAGCAAAAAGCCTCTCCATCGGCAATCACGCACGTATGATTATTCCCAAGCGCCATCTGGCTAATCGTTTTGCCGGCTAACACTCCCGACATATCAACAGCAACCGGCACAATTGACTGAGCTGAGGTTGAACCAGTGCCTAGCTGGCCGTACTGGTTGCGCCCCCAGCAGAACATTTCTTCATCAGCAATCACACACGAATGCACTCCATTAACTGCCAGGTCGGTCACGGTCTTGCCTGCAAGCACTCCTGAAGTTGAGACAGCTACTGGGTAATTTCGATTCGAGGTTGAAACATCACCAACCTGCCCATAGCTATTCCTCCCCCAGCAAAATACCTCACCTTCTGCAATCGCACAGGTGTGTGTTCCCCCATTTGCCGCCTCTATATCGTTAACGGTCTTAGCTAATAGGGGCCCCAAGGAGATACGCACGGGGTAGGGTGCACTGCGATTTGTAAATGCACTGCCGCTTCCAAGTGCACCGTTTGCTGCCGCACCCCAACAGTAGGGGGCTTCATCGTAAATGCCACACACATATGAGTATCCGCTCGACAAGTCAGTCCATAGTCCCATTGGCGGCTG
>DFTJ01000010.1:1704-7498 GCA_002381485.1 Candidatus Saccharibacteria bacterium UBA4215
GAATCATACCCAACATGATCACTACCTGGACAGACGCCCTCGATAACCTGGCTTTCGTCATCAGTTCAATAAAATTCAGTCTGGGCTGCCGTCGACGAAACCGTTAGGCAATACGTTGTTCCATCAGAGTCATACTCCACATCAACCCCATCACTAAACACCAAGCTGTCTGAAATTTGCGGGTGAGGATATACATTGTTAATTGTCTTGTAATTTTCCAAATCAACTCGGGCATTCCTAGCGTCGGACTTTAATACAGACCCTGCTGCTGATATGCGAATTGCGCCATACCCAACAGTAATCAACGCAGCCAAAATGCCGATAACGGCAATAACTACCAGGAGCTCCACAATAGTGAAACCGGACTGCTTATGTTTGTGTTTGTGTTTGTTTTTAAGCATTACCATTACTATAGAGTAAATACATAGGATATTCCAACATAAAAACCCGAGCGATCTCGGGTTACTATCTTGGAGGGTCAGGTGGGACTTGAACCCACGACATTCTGCTTAAGAGGCAGACGCTCTAACCAGCTGAGCTACTGACCCATACTTTGGTACACCCGGCAAGATTCGAACTTGCGACACCTGGTTCCGAAGACCAGTGCTCTAATCCACTGAGCTACGGGTGCGCGATGTACAAAATTACTTAGAGTACAGGGGTGATTGTAGCATAATATCGAACAAAAGGCTATAATTAAACGACAGAATTATGGACATACACACAAACATTCCCCTCAAAAATTTTACAACCATGAAGCTCGGCGGCCCTGCCCGTTTTATGGTAGATGTGCGTACCACCGATGAGCTGATGACCGTGTACCGCAATGCCCGATCCAAAAATCTGCCTATTTTTATTCTTGGCGGCGGTAGCAACGTGATCGCGAAAGACGAAGGGTTCCCGGGACTCGTCATCCGTATCCGTATCCCCGGTTTTGAAACAATCAATGATGATGTAAGTACAACAACAATCAAGGTCGGGGCAGGGGAGAGCTGGGACCAAACCGTCAAGCGAACTGTCGACATGCGTCTGACTGGCATGGAAGCCTTGTCGATGATCCCAGGAACCGTCGGGGGAGCGCCAGTCCAAAATATTGGCGCCTACGGCCAAGAAGTTTCCGAGACTATCGCCTCCCTCGAAGCCTATGACTCAAAGACGGACGCCATAGTCACCCTCACAAATGAACAGTGTAAGTTTTCCTACCGAAACAGCATCTTCCGATCAACCGAAACTGGCCGATACATAATCACGAGTGTCACCTTCAAGCTCTACAAAAGTGCTCCGCAGCCACCGTTTTACGACGCTCTGCAGGCGTATTTTGACCAACACGGTATCACCATGTTCACCCAGCAAATTATTCGCGACGCTGTTATTGCGATTCGCTCGGAAAAACTCCCCGATCCCAGCACGACTCCTAATACTGGGTCATTCTTCAAGAATGCAATTATTGAAGACTGGCAATTGGCCGAACTAACGACTAAGTACCCCGACATTAAAACTTACGAGATGGGCGATGGAAGAATAAAAGTCCCTACTGGCTGGCTCATCGAGAAAGTTGGCCTCAAAGGCCAACTCCTCCACGGCATCCGGGTTCATGATAAAAATGCGCTTGTTCTTATTAACGAATCAGCCTCAGGGTATGCCGACCTAGCAGCCGCACGCGACGAAATTATCGGAAAAGTCCGTGACACCTTTCGCATCCAAATCGAGCAGGAGCCCCTGGAAATCGGCTAACAAATCAGCTAACTTCTTGCGATTTGCATCGAAACCTCTTATGCTATATGCATGGGCCGACGTGGGTTTACAGTAGTCGAAATAATCATCACTGTCACTATTATGGGGATTCTTCTTACCCTTGCCGTCGTCAATCTTAATTCAACCCAAGTCAGAGCTCGGGACGACGAACGGCGCGCCGACGTTGAAGCAATTGCCTCGGCTTTTGAGAATTTCTTCCAGCGAGGGACAGTTAGCACAGACCCCGGAACCTACCCCTCCACCACCACCAGTGACGGCTCCAACCAGGATATCCTTGATAAAGTTGACGGCGAAATGAACATTCAGTCACTACTTGCTCCTGGAATTAGCGACCCGTCCATCAAGTCTTTCATAAGCGCCACCAACTCCACCCAAACCACCGAAGGCGTCTCACCTCAGCCAAACCTAACAGATTACGTCTACCAACCACTCCAGGCCGACGGCTCGCTCTGTACCAGCGATTTACAAGAATGCCGAAAGTTTAATATCTTTTACCAGCTCGAGACTGACGGAAGCATCGAAATGATAACGAGTCGATCACAATGATGAAATTCTCCAAAGATTCATCGGGGTTTACTGCCGTCGAATTGCTCGTCACCCTATTCGTCGCTGCCGCCTTTCTCATAGCTGGCTACCAGCTTTTTAGTGTCGTAATCCGTGACGGCGGACAAACAAGGGCCGAAGCCAATGCGAGTAACGTCGCCTATGACTACCTCCGACAATACAGCACCAGCGCCACCAACCCATGTGCGCCCCTCACTCCTCTCAACGAAGAGCCTATCACCATTGAAGGATTAGTATCAGTCAGCGCAACAGTCGCCATCACCTGCCCCAACAGTGACGCCAGAGGAATCTCAAAAGTAAAAGTAACCATCAAATACAATAATCCCCAGCAATCTGTCCAATATTCGACCTTCGTTAATGGGGTGAGCGAACCTAGCGCTGTCATGAACGGATTAATCGGCTGGTGGCGCATGAACGGCAACCCAAACGACTCAATTAGCTTGCAGAACGGCGTCGTCAGTGGTGCGGCACTTACTACAGGCCAAAACGGCCGGGCAAACAGCGCATACAGCTTTGATGGAGTTAACGACTATCTGGAATCTCCGGTCGTATTAAACGAAACCGATTCATTCACCATTACCGCCTGGGCGCGCGGGCTTCCTGGACCAAGTGCGGCGAACGGTCATGGCTATGTCTTCCACCAATCGGCCGATACCTCGCAGGGAAATTCTATTTTCTGGGCAGCCGCCACCAGCGGTACCTCAACATACAATGGAGACGTCAACGGTTTCGACAGCCCAACCTATTCGTTCGGAGTAGCGACAGGTTCGTCAAATTGGCGCTTTCTTGCGCTCACTTACGATGGCTCCACACGAACGCTCTTTGGCGATGGCACAGGCCAACCAGGCGCAAACAGAGGGGCAATTACTAATTCAATCACAAGTAGTACTCGCTTCACTATCGGCGGTACAGCTCACGACGCAACATATCGGCCATTCCAGGGTGACATTGATGATGTGCGCATATATAACCGTGCCCTGTCTGGCGCCGAGATAACAACCCTCTATAATGAAGGTGCCCTATAATGAAGATCTCAGAAAAAACCAATAAAGGCTTCACGCTCGTTGAGATGCTGGTTGTTGCACCAGTAGTCATTCTTGCAATCGGCGCCTTCTTGACTGTCGTCATTAGCATGACAGGCGAAGTGATCACCTCACGTGCGTCCAACACACTCACCTACAACATACAGGATGCCCTATCCCGTATCGAGGAAGATACCAAGCTCAGTGCTGGTTTTCTGGCGACCAACAGCGTCAGCCTAGTTGATGAACGTGAAGACCCGGCTGTACCCACCGGCCAGGGCTACAACAACGACACCACAAATTTTACAAATGTCGATGACGGGAACGGCCCAAGTCTTATCTTGAACATGGTGGCAACCTCAGACAACCCGCTTTCCACATCAAGTGAATACATCTTTCTAAAAGATCAGCCAAACGCCTGTGCGAGTGCACAAAATAACGTCCCCTTAACGTATAACATCGTTTACTTCATTAGGGATAACTCCCTGTGGCGGCGCGTCGTCATGCCGGCTGAATACACCGATACCACCGACTACGCATGCGCAGCCGCCTGGCAGCAACCAAGCTGTAACCCCGACTGGCTAGCCGAACAAAGTCAGCCAACATTCTGTCAGACTAATGATATACGTCTTGTCGATGGCGTCGACCCATCTGACTTCACTATCCAGTACTTCAGCGGCACAAACTCAACGACCGAACTAACGGCCGCGAGCGACAGTAGCGAAAACGACCAAACCCGAGCTGCCGCCCTTTTGGCCGCAACGACACTCAATGTCAGCATTGAAGCCAATCAGACTGCTGCGGGGCGCGACATATCACAGATAGCCAGCGTACGCTCAAGTCGCCTCGAGACCAATGCCTCTGCAGTGGCCTCTCTTGCGCCGGTCACAATACCTACCAGCCCCATCATCTCTAGCACCACCGCAGCCGGGTCAAAAGCCGTCTTTAACTGGCAAGTTGTACAAGGAGCAACCGGCTACACCTTCGAGTACAATATCAACGGCGGATCATGGCAGACTGGCTTCACCAACCAAAACACCCGTACCTACACCGTAGACACCCCCGCTCATGAAGACACAGTCAACGCGCGAGTATTAGCGACTAACTCCGCTGGTTCATCCGCCTATGCGACAGATTCAGTCACCACACCACTGTGGGAACCGCTTTTTCTTAAAAATGGATGGAATCGTTATTCCTCATCCTATAGTTCGCCCGCATACACAAAAACAAGAGACGGCATAGTAGTCGTCAAGGGAATGATTAAGCGTAATGGGACAGCTGTCGGCGAAGAGGTGGTAGGGACACTACCAGAAGGCTATAGGCCCAACCAGTCACTTATGTTCGGAAACACTACTAATTCGAACACTTCAGGTAGGATCGATGTTAATACCAATGGTGATATTCAGAGAGCAAGCGGCAGCGAATCCTGGTTCTCGCTTGACCTCATTCGCTTTATTCCTGATGACGGCCGATACAGCCGAACAACCATCACGCCTTTTAGCAACGGCTGGTATGAATACGGCGGTGAGTGGGGCACATCTTCCTACGTAGTTACGGATGCGAATCGTGTTGTTGCACAAGGTCTAATCAGATCTGGCACGTGGACAAATGGTACACAAATTCATGATATACCCAACTCTCTATTGCCATCCCAGTACCTCCACCTTGCTACGCGATCCAATGGATTTGGGTTCGTTAGTATTGAACATCGGACAACTGCTGCTGAAGGTATCGTTGCAAAAGGCGTAGGCTCATCATACGTGGCGCTCACATTCAACTATCACCCCGCAAGTTACACCGGCTGGTCAAGCATCCCCCTTTCCAATGGCTGGGTATCTGATTCAACTGGGATATACTCAACCGTACAATATACGAAGACAAGTGATAACCTCGTTAGCCTCAAAGGCTTGCTCCGTAATGGTACGGCATCTTCAGGGACCACTATGGGAACACTCCCTGCCGGATTCCGCCCCTCAGAAAACCTACTTATGGCAACGGTGAGCAACCAGGCACATGCTCGTGTCGACATACAGTCCGACGGAAGAATCCTATTCAGAACTGGCTCAGCATCATGGCTATCCCTCGACGGTATCACTTTCGTTGCAGAACAATAAGCCTCAGAAAAACCTCAAAAAGCTTGCGCTTATACCCCCGGCGTAGTACATTAGGGGCAGAGTAATTGCATTAAATTAGGGGGCAACTCAAAAATGAGTCTCAAACACATCAACAGTAAACTACAATCAGAACGCGGTTTTACCATCGTTGAGCTTTTGATCGTGATCGTAGTCATCGGAATCTTGGCTGCTATTACGATTGTCGCTTACAACGGTGTGACAGCCCGCGCTAACGCAACCAGCGCCGAAGCAGCCGCTTCGTCAGTGCTGAAAAAGGCAGAAGCTTACAACGCTGACCTTGGAACAGGGTACCCAACTGACCCCGACCAGCTCACGACT
>DFTJ01000010.1:7569-10538 GCA_002381485.1 Candidatus Saccharibacteria bacterium UBA4215
ACCCCGACCAGCTCACGACTGCAGCTTCAACTACAACCTACAACCTAACTGGTATCACCTTCACAGAAGCAACACCAGAGCCTACGACAGCGCCAGCGAATGCCCAGCAAGTGAAATTCTTTAGCTGTGCAGGCGCAACTGGTGTTCAGGTTGAATACTGGGACTACGCATCAACAGAAACCGACAAGTGGACTGCGGTCACGACAGGTTCTTGCGGAACACCAACCTACGTCCAAGCAACACCTTAGTTCTTCAACAGTAGTGTAATCAATAAAACCGACTCGCATCATGTGAGTCGGTTTATTTGTTGAGCTGTTAGCCTACAGGTTCTTCAGAAACGTAGCGACTTCGCCGCGCAACGCTTCAAGAGCGCCGCTATCTTCTCGTCCATCGATCGCTTGCTTCATCCATTCTGCCAGCTGATCCATGTGCTCTGGTTGCAAGCCACGAGTTGTCAGGGCTGGTGTCCCGAGACGAATACCGCTTGGACGGAATGCTGGTAATGGGTCATCGGGTACGCTATTGGCATTCAAGGTAAGCCCAATAGCATCGAGCGCCTTTTCGGCTTGCTTGCCATCAATTCCAAAACTCCGCTGTACGTCAGCCAGAATAAGATGGTTGCGGGTCCCTCCAGCTACCAAAACAAATCCTCTGGCCTTCATTGCTTCAGCAAGAGCCGACGCGTTCTCTAGCACCGCTGTGGCGTACTCCTTGAATGAAGGGTCGAGTGCTTCACCGAAGGCCACCGCCTTTGCGGCAATCATATTCATGTGTGGGCCACCTTGAGTTCCGGGGAATACCGCTCGATCTATCAGAGTGGGGATATTTTCAATCGTTTTTTCAGGAGCAGACAGCGGATTGCCAACCGTCCCTTTTGACAGAATCAACCCCCCGCGCGGGCCACGTAATGATTTATGTGTCGTCGACGTCAAAACGTGGAAACCATAGTCCAGTGGGTTCTCCATGACGCCACCAGCAATCAGGCCGGCAATATGGGCAATATCCGCCACCAGCAATGCACCAACCTCGTTGCCAATTTCAGCAAAACGAGCGTAATCGAGTCGGCCAGGATACGCACTATAGCCAGCTATAATCATTTTTGGTTTGTGCTCTTGGGCTAACTCACGCAGGTGGTCGTAGTCAATCTCCCCCGTCTCAACATCTTTCATTTTATAACGAACAAAATTATACAGATGTGCACTACGCGTCACAGGAGCGCCGTGCGTTAAATGCCCCCCGTGACTCAAATCCATCGCCAAAATAGTATCGCCAGGCTGCAACCACGCAAAATAGACCGCTTCATTGGCCGACGCCCCAGAGTGAGGCTGCACATTGGCATGATCCGCCCTAAAGAGCCGCTTGGCGCGATCAATCGCTAATTGCTCTATCTTGTCAGTATTCTCCTGCCCGCCGTAGTAGCGACGTCCAGGATAGCCCTCAGAGTATTTATTCGTGAAGACACTCCCTGCAGCCGCGCACACAGCGTCACTGGCATAATTTTCACTTGGAATCAGCTCGAGCCCTGCCGCTTGACGAGCCTCTTCGGCCTGTATTAGTGCAGCAACTGCCTCATCCCCTGAGGTATCTGAGTGGTTAGTCATATGTAGCGTCCTTCTTTTTGTCTATTATACCATCCCTAGCGTGTCTTGAATGTATATCGCCCATGATATACAATAGTCGCTATGGAATCACCCTCATATACATCGAAAATTGGTACATTAATTCAAGAAACTCGTCAAGCGAGAGGTATGACACAGGCTCAGCTCGCCAAAGCAATGGGCACCAGTCAAAGCGCCATCAATCGTATAGAAAAAGGTGGACAAAATATCAGCCTTGATATGTTGAACCGCATGAGCGAGGTCTTGTCAAGTCAAATTGTGACGCTGAATCAACCGGGTTCAATCAACTTTCGAATCGAGGGTGGCAAAAAACTTTCAGGCCGCATCACGGCAAAAACTAGCAAAAACGCTGCCGTTGCACTGCTCTGCGCCTCACTCCTCAACCGTGGCACCACGACACTCCGTAAGGTAGCTCGTATCGAAGAAGTAAACCGCATCATTGAGGTGTTAAATAGTATCGGTGTCAAAACACGCTGGTTTGGTGATAACGATCTAGAAATCACCCCTCCGGCCAAGCTGAAGCTCGAGAACATGGACACCCAGGCTGCCAAGAAGACCCGCAGTATCATCATGTTCCTTGGCCCACTACTGCACCGCTACAAGGAATTCAAACTCCCCTATGCCGGTGGCTGTTCACTGGGTGAGCGAACCGTTGAACCGCACCTCAGTGGACTAGAAATCTTTGGCTTAAACGTCCATACCGTCACCGGCCACTACAACGCTAAATCATCTCCAATCAAGCCAGAGCGACCAATTGTTCTATCTGAACGAGGTGACACGGTGACCGAAAATATCATCATGGCCGCCGCCCTTAATGACGGCGTTACAACTATTCGGAACGCTAGCCCAAACTACATGGTCCAAGACCTCTGTTTCTTCCTTGAAAAGTTAGGGGTGAAGGTGGAAGGCATCGGCACTACCACCCTGACGATTCACGGCCTGCGCGACATCAACAAAAACGTCGAGTATGCACCTTCAGAAGACCCGATTGAAGTAATGAGCTTTATCGCTGCCGCCATTGTCACAAAATCCGAAATTACCATCGAACGCGCCCCTATTGAATTTTTAGAGATTGACCTGAAGTTCCTTGAAAACATGGGCTTTGAATACGAAATGTCAGACGAATACACTGCTCTCAATGGGCGCACCCGGCTGGTGGACATTACCACAAAAGCCAGCAGCCTCAAAGCGCCCCTAGATAAAATACATTCGATGCCATTCCCTGGCCTCAACATCGATAATCTCCCTTTCTTTGCCGTCATCGCCGCTACCGCAAAGGGGCGGACCCTTATTCACGACTGGGTATACGAGAACCGCGCCATCTACCTCACCGAGCTCACTCGCCTTAAT
>DFTJ01000010.1:10636-11687 GCA_002381485.1 Candidatus Saccharibacteria bacterium UBA4215
TCCGAGCTCACTCGCCTTAATGCCGACGTCCAACTGATCGACCCGCACCGCATCTACATCAACGGACCGACAAAGTGGAAGGCAGCCGAGATCATTACGCCGCCGGCACTCCGTCCAGCGGTGGTTATCATGCTTGCTATGCTGGCTGCTCCCGGCACCTCAACGCTACGGAACATCTATTCGATCAACCGCGGTTACGAAGACCTCGCTGAACGGCTCAATACCCTGGGCGCAGACATTACCGTTATTCGGGACATTACCGAATAACATGCGTCACGTCTTTGCTTTCTTCAGGCGCAGTAAACTTGAGTTTGTCGAGAAAAAACACGAGAAAGATGATGTCTACACCTACTCATTCCGTCCGCAGCGCCCAGTACGGCAGATTGCAGGCCAGCATGGGCTATTCATGATCCCTGGCGCTATCGCCGTTCGCCCTTTCTCGCTCGCTTCAGCACCAGAAGAGCAGCTTATCAAAATTGGCACGCACATCGGCTCGCAGAGCACTTTCAAACGTGCACTTGATGGCCTTCAGCCTGGCCAACACATATATATGCAAGGGCCGTATCTTGACTTTACCTTTCAAGACGATGAGCGGCCCGTTGTTATGCTGGCACAGGGAATCGGCATCACCCCGTTTCGTTCAATGCTCCTGCACGCTCAGGCCACCAGTCGCAAAGCCCCCACGACCCTCATTCACGTCGAAGAAAAAGACCATACATACCGGGCCGAAACAGAAAAAGCAGCCACAAAATCCCTCTACCCCACTACCGTTGATGGCTTTCAAAAAGATGCAATAAAAGTAGCCGTAGGCGCCAAAAACGCCTGGTTCTACTTATCTGGGAGCCCTCGATTCGTAAAGGAAACGACAAAACTGCTACTCGGCCAGGGTGTTCAAAAACGTGCAATTAAAAAAGATAGCTTTTTAGGCTACTAATGATGCTCAGCCGTTCATCCGCTTCATATCTTTAAAGCCTCGATCAATAAGCTCGCGTAGCACAGCCTGATCAACGTCGGCTAATCTCTTAACGTACAGGCAAGACTTTCCTGTCTT
>DFTJ01000010.1:11788-15944 GCA_002381485.1 Candidatus Saccharibacteria bacterium UBA4215
AAGCCTCTCTAGCAAGTCAGTATACCGCTCGAGGCCGGGCATAATATACAGCGCCAGGTACTGCTTTCGGGGTGAAAATGCAGTCAGCATCCAGTCAGCTTCCTGACTGCTGCGCTCGGATTTGTAATGATATTTTCCAAACCCAATAATACTGTCACCCCACATCACCGGCTTTTCAGCGGTAATCTCCGAGAACATATCAAGAAGCCTCAGGGAGTCTTGTTTTTTGGTCTCATCTTCAACTTTTTCAATAAAATCGCGCGCGTCTGCGTCGTTGGGAGTCGTCTTTAATTCACTCATGTGTTTAGTATAGCAATTATGTGCGTGGTACCCCGGGCAGGATTTGAACCTGCGACCTTAGGCTTAGAAGTCCTCTGCTCTATCCAACTGAGCTACCGGGGCGTGAGGTGTGGCACTATGCCACATGCGCTATTATAGCGTATACTGTTGGTATGGCTAAGATAGATCGCACCTCGTGGCTCATCTATCTCACACTCTTTGTGAACATTTTTGATATTGTCATCCATGTCGGCAGTGGTCAGCCGGAGTTTTTACGTATCACAAGCAACATCCTGATCGCGATCACAGCGATCCTCCTTATCCTCCGCATCAGCTACACGGTGCTCTTTGCGCTAGCCCTAACACTGTACATCGCGCTCAATACACTATTCATCATTGTCAACGGTGGTATCGGACTCCTAGGGGCACTCCTGATTACGGTAACGGTGTTCAGTGGAATTATGATTTTACGACGCCGAACCCTCTAAGCACCCATCCCTTTTATGCTTGCACAGATACCAGCATAGTCCCTACACTAATCACATGTCTATCCAGCTGCGACCCGAACTCACGCAGAGTGCTGTTTTTAGTGGCACCACATCTTTTAATCCCGAGGATATAATTGAACGTCGTGGTGGCCGCGTTCTTCCGGGTGTTGCAGCTGCGGAAAGTGAATACACCTTACTCCTAGATTTAAGTCAAAAAATGGCCAGTCGTGCTATCCTCGACATCGGCCTGCTTGTGCCTACGCCAAAGCAGCTAGAACGCATTGCACTCGACCCCGCTATGGGCTGCTGGGAACTGCCGGTATACATAGACCCTTTACGGGCCCGGTACGGCGTGTTCAGCATGAAAGAAATCTCGAGCACCAGTCGACTGGCCCATCGCACCATGTATCAAGTCTTCTTTGGTATCGATAGCTTACCCAATGGACGCGCCGACTTTCTAGACCACATCTGTGAAAACAAGACCTGCTGCTACCCGCGCCATCTTGAAAAAGTCACCGCAGGCGAAAATACGCGGCGAGGAAGAATCAGCACAGACGAAAGCCACCCTCGTCTTGATTTTTATAACCTGGGGGAATAGGTGCGGCACCACCCTACTAAGTAAAAAAGAGACGCTAGATCTCTTTTTTTGTTGGTGCGGGATTATGGCGGAAGTTAGAACTTTATTAACTTAGTATCACCGTTTAAAAAGATTGGTTCAAGTCCAAGAATCTCATCGATAAGTGGCGAATCGTCTGGCCTGCCATTTAAAATATAAATGGGCTTCCTCAGGTAAAAGGCTACTGCCATTTCCATTAAAACGTTAGGTCCGATATAGTTTGGTTTTCCATGCTTTTCGTAGTTTGTAACCAAAATTGCATCACTTCCGGAAATTTCATTAAAGTGTTCACGAATTAATTCGGCTTTTCCGTGATAGCCAACAGCTACCTTTGACCAATCCGTTTTTGCCTCATCGTTCTCCCGCCCCTCAGCTTTTATCTTCGCTGCCGTCTTAGGAAGAATTGCATTGATACCTAATTCTTCGAGCTCGTTGCTAAAAGCGATCACTTCGGTATAGAAGCTTGCACTTGAACATATAGCTAAATTTAATTTTCCCATTTACTTCATAATAACAAAAACGGCTAGAAAAGTTCTAACCGTCTCGAATGCTTCATCTGGTGCGGGCGGAGAGAATCGAACTCTCATCGCTTGCTTGGAAGGCAGGCATATTAGCCATTATACGACGCCCGCAGACTAAACCATTATACCATATTCTCTTATTCAAGCTAATCTGTTAAAATAGCTAGGCGCCAATGATATATGGCGAATGTAGCTCATTTGGTTAGAGCGCCGGGTTGTGGTTCCGGAGGTAGTGGGTTCAATCCCCATCATTCGCCCCAAGTTAAGAATTAATCAGTCGATCCATCCTGAATGCGGTCGGCTTTTTGTTTGGTTTGGATGATTGACTCTACCTGTTCACGACTAATCTCAACTACACCACCGGGCTGAACCTCTTTAGCGAGGAGCTGCTTCGCGACCGTATTCTCGACTGCTCGCTGCACTACGCGGCGCATTGGACGCGCACCCAAACGAGGGTCGTAGCCCGCTTCAACTAAGTATGCTTTCGCGTCTTCAGCCACTGTCACGGTTATTTTTTGACTTGCGAGGTTTTTATTCACCGCCAAAAGAATCAAGTCCACCACTTTCACCAGCTCATCTTTTTGTAGTGGGCGGAATACTACCATCTCATCGAAGCGGTTTAGGAATTCGGGGTGGAACAAGTTGCTGCTGATTAACTCGTCAACAAACTGGTCCTCAAACTCTTCCAGTGCGTACCCGCGATGCAAAAATTCTTGGATCCGATCTGCGCCAGCGTTGCTCGTTGCGATCACAATCGTGTCCTTAAAGCTCACTTCACGATTACGCGTATCGCGTAGAATCCCCTCATCTAATAACTGCAATAACGTCGACAATACCGACGAATGCGCTTTTTCAATCTCGTCCAGCAGCACGACGCTAAATGGTCGCTTCATTACCTGCGCAGTAAGGCTTTGAGCGTCTTCGGTACCATCAGCAATCAAACGATCCACATCCTTAGCAGACACAAACTCATTCATATCTAATCGAATGATATTCTCTTCGCCGCCAAAGTACACCGCGGCCAATGATTTCGCCAGCTCTGTCTTGCCGACTCCGGTGGGGCCAAGGAACAAGAACGTTCCGACTGGCCGATCTTGATTGCGCACCCCTGATCGCGCCCGGCGCAACGCATCCGACACCACACCAACTGCACGATCCTGGCCAATCATACGTTCATGAATCAGCTTTTCCATATTTAATAAAGTTTCGCGCTCAGTCTCGTCATCGACCGCAGCTGTTTTAACGCCAACAGTTTGCTCTACAGCCTTCTGTACAGATCGCGCTGTGACCAGCCCGTCCTCGGCATACTCAACCGCCGCCTCTAACAGACTTACTGCCTGACCGGGCATCGAAATATCATAGACATAGCGAGCGCTCAAACTATAGGCAACTTTCAACGCCTGATACATATACGTTACCTTGTGGGCATATTCGATGTACGGCAGTTTGTGCTCCAGTACCTTCAGAGTGTCGGCTTCATTCAGCGGCGCAACGTTGACTCGTTGCACAGCACCATTTAATGCCGGAAGCCGCTTGCTAATCTGTAGATAGCGCTGCTCATCCATTGACAAGATAATCGGAAGCCTGCCGGCCTCAAGGATAGGGAGTAACAGCGTACTAATATCAACCGACCCAACACCTTCTTCAAAGAAGAGTTGTGCATTATCCAAACAAAGAATGATGTTTTTGGCAGCAAAGGCTTCACCCAGCAAGCTATCCACCAACACTTCGATCTGGCCCGGATTGCTCGCAACCGACAAGAGCCTGCTGGCATCCAGCATAAATACCTGGTGATACTGCAAAGCATGCGGCACTTTTGCGCTCGTATCCATTAATCGACTCGCCAACTCGTGGACAATTTGCGTCTTTCCAACGCCGTTCTGGCCGACAAGCGCAATCGAGCCACGGCCTTTTTCAAGCAGACCCTGTAGCTGGCCCACGACTTCCGAGCGAACCTCGGTGAGTGGCGTCCGCTGTTCTGAGATATTCTGACCATATCGCGACAAACGAGGAATCCAACCGAATGACCAATCGCGCCCGATACCACCGGACCGCCGTCGACGCCCCTGCGCAACCATATCCTGTAAGTGATGATACCAGTTGATCCCTCTTAAAATATCGTCTTCGTTCAACTGCAAGTGACCTAATAGCGTATCTTTCGCAGGCAGCTGTCGCACAAGTGCAAGAATCAGCACGCCAGCCGTTATGCGTTCGCCTACTTGCCCAGCAATCCGCAGCGCTTCGCTAAATAC
>DFTJ01000010.1:16014-19585 GCA_002381485.1 Candidatus Saccharibacteria bacterium UBA4215
TTCGCTAAATACCGCCGCCGTATCTTCACGATCTTTTGAAACAAGGTGCTCCATAAAGCCACCCCCAACGCCAAATCGAGCTGCAAAGAACATCCCTCCGTTTGTCCGCGCTACTGCCATTGCAATTTGCTGCGGCGTTGGCTGAGCCGGCAGTGTCCCCAGCAGTTCACCGTCAAGTAAGTCGTCAATGCGTTGGCCTCCCTTTATGACGGGGACGTTCTTCAATTCACGCTGATACCATTCAGCAACCATTGCTGGCATAGCAGACAGTCCAATCAGCACCCAAGCTAGCGGACTCTGGATGAACAAAAAAGCAATACCAAGCAGGGCCATACAGATAGTCAGCACTTGCAGCACGATCACCCAAGGCTGCAGCGCGTGGCCATACCGCGCCTGATGGGCTCGCTGGCTGCGGTAATTAAACAGCTTTACATCCATGCGGGCACCCACCCAATCGCAAACAACAATAAGCCGATAATCGGAAATAGCGGCACAAACAGCCAAAACACGACAATGACCAGCTCAATCACAGCCTGAGTTGCGATAACAATTAATCCAAAGACGATTGTAAACAAACGCACAATAGCCCCAATGACGCGCGAAATTGTCATATCGAAAAAAGCTCGCGCATGTACTGCCAGCGACCCCTTTACGCGTCCAGCCGATATCTGACGAAATGGCGCAAAAAGCGTCAATGTCAACTGGCTGATCGAAAAGAACGCCAGAGTTGCTCCCAGTCGGGCCTTAACCTGCGCCAACTGGCCCAGCCAGCCCCTGCCGTACCACCACTGAAGTAATCCCACCATAAACATAGCCTCATTATACGATATAATGGTGCATATGCCTCACCCCTTTATCATCCTTTTAGGAAAAGTTGTCCGTGGACTCGCCCGCCTTCGCGGTGGCGGCTCAGCTCTTCCGGGATTATTTGTTGAGCGTCTTGATCCCCAGTTCATACAGAAGACACTGGCACAACTGCCCGAGGGTGTTGTCGTTATTAGCGGCACAAACGGCAAGACAACGACGACAAAAATGGTCGTTTCACTCCTTGAAGCGCACGGCCTCAAAGTCTTCACCAACCGAACTGGCAGTAACTTTACCCGCGGTGTGGCTGCCGCACTTCTTAAAGAAATCGATCTGCGCGGCTGCCTTGACGCCGATGTCGCTGTCCTAGAATTAGATGAAGCGCATGCCGTAAAGTTTGTCGAGGCGGTTCAGCCACGCCACAGCTTGATTTTGAATGTCATGCGCGATCAGTTGGACCGGTTTGGAGAGATCGACGCCACCGCCAACCTACTTGCAACACTCGCCAAAAGCAGCAGCCAATCTGTCGTACTCAACCGTGAAGACCCACGCGTTCGCAGAATAGCCCTTGAACTCAAGAACCAGCAGGTCAGTTATTTTGGCCTCAGCAATGATCTTCTGCAACACTTTCCAAATGACGACGACCTCCGCAATCAATCAGTCAAGACCACCAAGCGTCCGCCTGCCGAAGTATTACTTTCAGCATACAAAGATGACCACGCAACGTTTACAATTGGCAATAAAAAATATGAAACATCGCTAAAAATTACCGGTGTATACAACGTCTTTAACTCTGCCGCTGCCATTGCCCTAACAAAAGTTATTTTAACCGATGATTTTGATGCCAGAAAAACCATCGTGGCTCTGTCGGAAGTCACCCCTGCTTTTGGCCGTGGAGAGGTCTTTATTGTCGACGGTCAGCCGCTCGAGCTTGTCCTCGTCAAAAATCCTTCAGGATTCCGACTTGGCCTCAAGTCTTTTCCGGCATCCGGATACGCAACCATGATTGCGATTAACGATAACTACGCCGATGGACGTGACATGTCCTGGTTGTGGGATGTCGAATTCGATGACCTTGCAAAAGCCGGCGTCGCTTCAGTATCGGGCATCCGTGCCTACGATATGGCGCTCCGCTTACAGTACGACGAAGTACCGGTTACAGACGTCAACACGGACCTGCCTGCTGCATTGCGTCGATTCATCGGCCAAAACAAAACACTTCCAAAGCGCATCTACTGCACCTACACCGCCATGCTCGCTATTCGCAAAGACCTTCGTAAAAGCACTAACGTCGAGGTAGTATCATGAGTAAAGCCATCCACATTCTTCAGTTGTATCCAGATGATATGAATATTTATGGTGATCATGGCAATGTCCTAGTCCTCAAACGTCGGCTAGAATGGCATGGATACACACCAATTGTCACCGAGTATAACGTCGGAGACGCTTTTCCAAAAACAGTCGACATTGTCATTGGTGGCGGTGGACAGGATAGCGGCCAAGAGAAGATTCACAAGGACTTACTAAAAATTGCGCCAAAACTGCGAACACTAGCAGAAGATGGCGTCCCCATGCTTGTAGTTTGTGGGCTGTACCAGCTTTTTGGGAAATTCTTTCAAACATCAAAAAGTCATCGTCTTGAAGGTATCGGCATTCTTGACATCGAAACCTACGGAAGCAACGAACGCCTTATCGGCAATACCATTGCCACCACAGAAGAATTCGGCGACATTATTGGGTACGAGAACCACAGCGGCCAAACAAGCCTTGGAGATAGCGCTATCCCTCTCGCGACCGTACTCAAAGGTGCCGGCAACAACGCAAGTAACGGACACGAAGGTGCTCGCCACAAAAACGTCATTGGCACCTACTTACACGGCTCAGTTCTCCCCAAAAACCCTTTGCTCGCCGACTTTCTTATCGAAACTGCGGTCGTGAAACGATACGGCTCCTTTACCCCGCACGTCATTGACGATAGTTTTGCGGAGAAAGCTCGCGGTGTTGCCGCTCAGCGTCCGCGCTAGCCATCAATCAAGTATGTTGACTTCACGTAACCGAAAGTGAGTTACCCGCTGCATGTGCCAGCAGAACAGTGCCAGCATAATGACATATGCGACTGGCATCCACTCGGCTGGCTGAAATTCAAACTGCGCCCAAGGGAGCGACGAGACATATGTCGCAACTGATGTCATGTACCCCAAGAGCCATGTTGCTGGTAATGCTATAACTTCAGCCGCAAAGGGCATAGTAAGGCCTACAACGCCCACAATAAACGTCAGTAGCATCGCTAGCGGCACCAACGGAACAATCAGTAAGTTCGCAACTACAGCCACGTTAGAAAGCGCTCCAAACGACACGGCGATGATTGGTACCGTCGCAATATGCGCCGCTACTGTCTCGCCTAGAATCTGACGTATCGTGCCAGGCGGCGTGTCACCAAAGAAATATCGCTGAAACAGGGGCGCCACAATCATGACACCCGCAAAAGCGGCGAAGCTCAGCTGCCAGCCTAAATCACCCCACAAGTAACTTGGCTGTATTGCCACCGTTACAGCAGCCGCAAACGGCAACAACACCAACGGGTGAAACGATCGGCCATAATACCACGTCGCAAGACTCAGCCCCGAAACTAGCCCAGCCCGAGTCATGCTCGGGCTCAAGCCAGTCACAGCCATGAAAGCCGCAATCATCAAAGCCGATACGGTCGTCGAAAGATACTTCGATACCTTCACAAATAACTTTCGAGACAGTCTGACTAAAATCGTCA
>DFTJ01000010.1:19686-20182 GCA_002381485.1 Candidatus Saccharibacteria bacterium UBA4215
CGTCAGATTATAGCCGCTGGCCACGACAATGTGAGTCAACCCAGCAATGCGCAGCGCTTCGCTCAAATCTTCCGGCAGAGCACTTTTCTGTCCCGTCAAAAATCCGATACCTAAACTTGCTTGCGGCTCGGGCATGCCTAAACGAACGGCAGCTGCAAACCAGTCACGCACTACTCGACCAACATCGCCGGGAACTGGTCGCGTTATCTTCTCGATGTTAGCTCGATACAATACACCAATGAAATTACCGAACCCTTCTGTCATTTGCCCGCGAATCGTTACCCGATCACCCCGTGCAATATCATACTCTCCCCGTACACTGGTCCAGACAGAACCAGCCACCGACTGCCCGCCGAAGCGCAACGAATCAAGCTGTATAGCGGTGCCATTCTTGGCAGTAATCGATACATCCTCTTTGACTCGGCCTGTCACTGTCACAACTTTGCCGTATAGTGGCGCAACGCGCGCCAAGTCATGCTTTCCAATCGAGCCATAC
>DFTJ01000010.1:20255-34720 GCA_002381485.1 Candidatus Saccharibacteria bacterium UBA4215
CCAAAGACCTGCCATTAAAAACGCGAGTACAACAATAGCAATACACCAACGACAACGCAAGACGAAAGCGAGAACAGCCAACACGACGCCTAGCCACAACCAAGCGCCGGACAGCGCCGCATACAATGCCAACCAAACACCGACCAAAAATCCCACACTCGCCCATGCGATCAACCAAGAACTGTGCACGCGCTCCAATAGCCATCGCATACTGCCCACTATAGTGAGCGCTTATGTAATTACGATGAAACGAAAACCTTTACTCGTGTCGTAATGCGTCAATTGGGTTTATCTTTTCGGCTCGACGCGAAGGAAGAGCTGCAACCAATAAACCGATAATCACCATAAAGAGCATCATGCTTCCAATTAACCACGGTGGGTTAATGAAAATGCTAAAGCTGCTGTCTACGCCCCTCTGGCCGGCAAGTTGATTCATCAATAGATTCAATAAGAAGCCGCTCAGCATTGCAATCAATATACCAATAGCAGCACCGATCACCGATATCATCGTTGTTTCGATAATAAAGAGTTTTCTCATGTCTGCGCGACGAGCTCCAAGTGCTACCATCAACCCTATTTCCCGTGTTCGCTCTAATAGTGATACGGTAATGGTATTAAACATACCGATAACCGCAACGAGCATTCCAATTGATCCGAAGCTGATCATAATGACATTGAAAAAATCAAAGATCTGACCCACTTGATCAAGTGTATCGGCTGGCGACTGCGTCTCAAGACCAATGCTCTCTATTTCTTGTCTCAGCGTCGCGACGTTCTCAGGCTCATCCGCGAGTATACGTAGCGTTTTATACGAATCCACTCCGGCAGCGCTAAATATGCCACTTGGGATGAAGGCTTCGCTTCCTGCTCCCGAATCGATAACACCGACAATCTGGAAATCGGCTGAGATATCTTTCTGGTCGGGATCACTTGACTTTAATGGAACACCTAGCGCGACGGTTTGTCCAATGGCTTCTCGCGGATTTTCGATGCCTATTGATTCTAACGTGCTGGTATTTATGATGATTCGCTGCGTATCGCTCTCATTTAATAGACGGCCATTTATAAGATTGAGCGAGACAAAATCAGCATATGCTTCATCAACTCCATAGGTCACAACGTCAATCTCTCCACCGTTCAGCGACAAGAGACCTGGATAAGAATACTCAACACTCACCTCATCAACATGGACCAGTGAGCTGACGCGACCTACCATTTCCTGATCGAGTGTAATGATTTCTGAATTTGGCGATACGACCTCAACCAGCTTCAGCGATTTATTACCAATAATCTCATCTGTCACTAGCTTCTGTAAACCAAGCCCGAAAGAAAGCAAGAAATAGATTGCGCCGATACCAATGATAACTCCGACAACCGTCAGGATAGTGCGCAGCTTTTTACTCACCAAGTTACGCCAGGCGACATGCATCAAAATGGAAGCGCGGATGCCCTTCTTGGGTCTAAGATTTTGCTGCATGTTTTCTCCTTTTTTTGTTGATAGCAAAATGGTCGACTCGTTGTCGTATGCCTTTAATCAATCCCTCTGTCGTTTCGGTAATACTCTTTCCTTGCATATCAATCACCACACCATTCTTGATATTCAAAAGGTGGTCTGCCAACGTTAAGTATTCCATGTTGTGCGTCACAAGTATGACAGTTCGGTTTAACACCGTCTGGTACCGAACCAAAAGATCCATGATCATGTCACCATTTGTGCTATCGAGGTTCCCCGTTGGCTCGTCTGCGATAATAATCGACGGATTATTAACAATCGCTCGAGCCATTGCGACACGTTGTTGCTCACCACCAGACAATAGAGTAGGGTACTTCTTGGCATATGAGTCCATATTAATGCTTTTGAGCGCCTTCAGACCTTCGGTCTCGGCCTGTGATTTCGTATAGCCCTGTAAATACAGTGGCATCGATACGTTCTCAATAACATTGAGGCTCTTTACCCAGTAATTCTGCTGATACACAATACCGATACGATGGGCTCTGAAGTATGCAAGGTCATTCGATGATAGTTTGTAAATATCACGACCCTCATAATGCACCGTACCTTTGGTTGGCTTCTGCAGGCCGCTCAGAATATTTAGCAGCGTTGACTTACCCGACCCTGACTGACCGTAAATAATATTAAACGTATGAGGCTTAATGGAAAAGCTAATACCCTTAAGGACATCGATCGTTTCATCGCCAACAGAAAAACTTTGCGAAGTGTTCGATAGTGTCAGTGCTGCTTTCTCGCCCTCAATTTTACTCATAGCTATAATCCAAAGATCCTTTGCAATGTATTAAATATCGTCGTCAATATGCTTTCGGAGGCTCGGCCAATAATCACGGTATCTGGTGCACCGACCCCTTCGTTGCCCGATCTATCTTTTGAAATTGGCTGCAAACTGTATACCTTTGACACAGGCAAGTCCGACACAACGACGATATGTTCGGTAGAAAGTTGAGCGTCTTCAGCTGTCCTGCTGTTAAATACTTCGGCACTCGAGCCTTCTGCATACGCCACCTGGCTGGTTGACGGCTCATCCGTCCTCCAGGAAACGACCACCTGCCCGCGCGCTTCAGCACCAACACCTCGGATCGACGACTCAAATCTGACATCAAACACTTGTGGCGGGCGAGTATCGAGCTCGGTACGGAATACCTGCTGGTCGGAAACTGCCAAATTACCGTCTCGGTCGCGACTCTCAGCAATGATAAAGTACTCGCTATCGTCATCAAGGTTGCTAATTTTAATCTTATGATTCAACGTCGAGCCGCTAGCGCTCACCAGCGTGCCCGTAGTGCCGACTTTGCCATAGCGCACCGCTGATGTTGTTGGAACGTTTGTTGTCCATACAATCTCTTGTGTGCTGGTAGGCTCACCTTCCAAAGGCTGGAAGCGCAAGCTACCAATTCGAGGTTGCGGCGGAGTCTCGAATGATAAGATCGTTCCTTCGTATTCATTGCCGTCAGCATCAACTGGGTTAAATTTGTAGAAATACTCTGTGCCGTCATTCAGCCCAGTTAACTCAACGGTATATGTAGACTCGGCAGTTGATGTGTTCGTCGTCAAAAGACCGCCGAATGCCTCACTCTGGCCATAATACATTCTTACTTCAGTTGCATTTGTTGATGTAAAGTTGAATGAAGCCGTTGTGAGTCCTATCCTTGCTACCGTGGCGTCTTTCACATTTGGTGGCGGTAGCGTCGTAAAGCTCTTCTCTACTGAGTTGCCAGTGTTACCGTCTTGGTCGGTCCACTTAGCAACGTAGTAGTATGTTTGTCCTGGGTTTAATCCGGTAAGGCCGATGCTGTGCACACTCACTTGATCCGACTTAGCTATCTCTTCAACACCATACTCTCCCGGCTCAGTACCAATTGCCACTCTTGAATCTGAAGCCCTATCAGTAATCCATTCAATGGTTGCCTGGCGAGTAGATATGTTGTTTGCCGTTGGCTGGGTGATAAGATTTGCCGGGCTCGTGTAGCGTCCTGTCGGTAGGATGTCGACAACTTCCGTCTGCGCACCGCAGTTATTGGCGCTGTCGCACGCTGCTATGCGGTAATAGTAGGTGACCTCATTCAAATCTTGATCGACAAAGCTGGTTGCAGACGTAGTCGCTACTTCTTGGTAGTTAACGGCGTCAGTTGAGCGCTCGACAATATACCGTGAGGCCCCCGAGCCTACTGTCGTTGGCTCCTCCCACGATAAGGCAACCTTCCAGTTCTCAGTCTGCTTCACACTAATATCTGCCACCTCAACATTCATAGGTATACCAGGCGCAGGTGTATCGGCAACAAATGTCGCAAACCCGTATGCCGCATAATTTATATTACCGGCCTCATCCTTTGCAACGACGTATATGGCGTTATCGCCGGGCTGTGTGGCGTAGGCGCTTTCCGGCAGCGAGCGTTCACCAGGGGCAGTGAAGTTACAATTGCTTTGCGTCGGCAAGCTATTAAATACATAGCAGTAGGTTAACTGTTGCTCGTTGCCGGCAAAACTTGCCGGAGCAAGCCAGTTGAATGTAAAGCTATTCTCGGTGCTAAATTCTGGGTTAACGGTAATATTTTGAACAGGGGTTGGAGAAACAGTGTTCAGTTTTATGACAGCCGTAACATTCGCTTCAGTGACGTTGCCCGCATTATCCCAGGTACGGAAGTAGATTACGTTATTACCTTCACTAAGCACATCGAAATCAATTGGGTCCTGCGTAATATAGGAACCATCATTCTCCAAAAGATCGGAGCTATCTTCTGCGCCAGTGTGCGCTTCACCGTACCACGTACCACTATTTCCTATCTTGTACTGCAATCCCGCAATACCAGAGTCGTCGTCGCTTGGCGCACCCGAACCATTAGTGTTCCAAGTGAGCTCCACCTCCTTTTCGGCGACAAACTGAGACGGTGCCGAAATAAATAATGGATTTTTAGGTTCAGTAATATCGAGCAAAAACTCAAACTGTGCAGGTGCACCACTAAACACATTACCGGCCAAGTCTATTGCTTTGACATTTAAATAGTACGGCTCAGTTGATGTCGACAACGATTCAGCAAGCAGGCTCTCTTCGCTCAAGTCAACATAGTTCGTATTAACCTTAAATTGACAGTCTCCCTTTGGATCGGTTGGGCTCTGACCAAGTAAACCTTTCGTCGTGACAGGGTCCGCCGTACTATCTTGTCCAAGATACAAGCAGTAGCCACCCATCCCAGAGCCACCCGAAGCATCTTCACCCTCGTCCCACATAAAGTACGGCGTTGCAGCATTTGTCCAAACGCCAAGACTTACCTCATCCACACCTTCAGCCTTAAACATCCTAATGTCGGATGCGTTAACGTCTGGCGGTGTCTGATCAACGGCTTCATAATTAATCGTCACATCGTTCAAAATTGGCGTGTCGCCATCAGAGATGAGTGTTACCTCATACTGAATATACCGATCGCCGTCAGTCACACAGTTATTATCACTAATGTCACTCCCCGCCACGACGGGATCACATGTCGAGAAATCTGGCGCGCTTCCCATATTGCTACTAACGTCACTCCGTACCCGCAACTCAACCTCTCCAGATCCAGAACTAGAATACCCAGCTGTCCCCCAGTTCACTGCGTACCCTGCGTCGTATATATTTGAGACTAAAGAACCTGCTGCAAAATACCCTTTCTTCCACAGCATCATCGTCACTGGAGTATCATCATTCATGGTGCCGGATGACGTCGAAATATTCTCTACCAAAAGGCTAACCACATCACCCGCATTAAGGCGCAGCGGCACCAATAAGCTATTCGATGAACTATCGTGATTACTGCCGTTTCGAACATACCCCGTCGACGACTGAGCGCCTGGCACGCTCACGCCATTTACGTTCACCTTTACGGCCGGTGCTGTACGTTGACCACCGCCACTCGCGGCAAGATTGAATGCTAGCAAATAGTCACCAGACGACGTGACAGTAACCTCATGGTTATTTGAAGCAACGTTGTGCGTGTATATGTCTGAATCGATAGTGCGAACGGTCGTCCAGTTTATATTAGCTGGTGAATTTGGTGCCCAGTCTGATCCATTGCTGTTGGTCGTCGTCTCGGCGTCATACACACCATCATCCACCGCCTGAATAAATATCGTTGCTGGATTCGCACCGACCGTCACAGTACCGCTTTCGGATTCGTTTTCCATAGTAATCGTCAGTACTTGGTTTGAAGATGCTGTGGTTACTAATCCCGACCAGTGAATTGAAGCTTGGTTATGTGAATCGATAGAGCGAATGTACCCTTGCTGAAATTGTCCGCCACTCACCTGAGCACCATCCAAAAGAACTCGCCCGGTAATATTCGGCCGCTGACTCGTGGAGCTTAGCGGAACATTAACGCTGACAAAATAGCTGCCTGGATTAGCTATAGTAATTTGATGTGGTGAACTGCCATTGCTGTGTTCAAATCCATTATCTTTTCGCCGCTCGATCCACTCCAAAGGAGCTGATGCTGTGTTAAGATTCGTGCCCGTAGTCTTAGCGGTTGCTGTAGCTGAAAAAACTTGTTCCGAACTATCCACCTTCTCTATATAGGTAGTAAATGAGCCAGTTAACGTGTTCCCCGTTTCGGTCGTACCAGATCGCACAAACACCTCAACATAATCACCTGCGCTAAGTCCCTCCAGGAGTACGCCAAGGTGATTTGAGGATGCATTCTGACCACCAGCATTACGTATATAAGAAGACGCCGCCTCTCCAACATTTACCTTGGCATTATTGACCCGTACTTCACTGATAATTGAGTTTCGGTTGTTTCCATTAGTGCCGCTGCTTTGTACGGGGTGTGTGTAGGAGAGGAAATAGTCACCAGCCTCATTGACGGTGATGCGCGTGGGATCACCTGCGTTGAAAGAAAAGGTGCTATCATCATACTGCTGCAGTGCATTATACCGAAGGGGGCTAGTAACGCTGGTGTTAAAGTTTGTGCTTCCGTTTTGCAGCTGATTTCCCTTGAATGTACCAGTTGCGTATCGATTTACTAAACTCACTTGACCAGGGACGCTAAAATCGAGGTTTTGAGATTCGTCGAACTGGTCCTGTAATGAGCTGCCCGGGCCGTTGCTCCAATCCGTTTGCGACCATGATGTCGTTGCACCAAATGTCGGTGTCGTCAGCGTAAACAAATACGCAGCAACAAAGAATACGTAGGCACCCAGAGCAACAAAATGCACATGGCCGTGATAACTCCAACTATGCCATTTTTCGTACTGCTTTGATTTATTTAGAAGAAAATGGTGTGGTCGACCTGCAAGGTGCCAATGTGCTCGTTTAACGCGGGGGTGTGCAATCAAAGCACCAAGAAAGCTGCCAACCCGTAGCGCGGTTCGCTTTAGTGCGCGTATACCCCTAGCTATCACCGGAAGCAGCCGTATTTTTCTGATACGTGAGATCAAATCTTAGTTCTTCCTTTATAGTACATTGCCATTTTACCACATATGCTTACTGCGATAAACTTAAGCTTGTTCTCATAGTTAGGCCGCAAATAGAAAAAAGACCCGCTTGCTGCAGATCTTCTTTTTATGGAGGGACCGGTGGGGCTTGAACCCACGACACCCTGCTTAAAAGGCAGGTGCTCTAACCAGCTGAGCTACGGTCCCGTACGCTCTTAAAGCTCCTATGGAGTATACGCAAACAGAGGTGGAATGTCAATGCTAGCGACGGCGGCGATCACGCTCGTTCTTGGCCGGTTTCGTAAAGAAAAGGTCAACAACCGCCAAGATAACACCGACACTAATAATAGCTCCTCGATAACTTTCTACCGTACTGTAAACATCGGCCGCACTCCCGCTTAACGGCAGCGCAAAGCTTAATGGCTCCATCAAAAATGCCAGCGCAAGAACAGTGAATAGAAGTGCCCCAAGGATTCTGCTAACGAGGTTCTTATACGTATAGCCGTGGAACAATAAGACAATTGCCGGCAATAATACTACCAGTGACAAAGCAACCGCATTCGTGATCGGCCCAGCTGGAACCAATCCAGTGCTCGCAATCAGCAAGCCGGCATCATAACTCCACAGAGTACTGAGTGTTGCGCCAGCGGTTAGGGCGAGACCTAGTAGGCCAAAGCGCCGTTTTGAGATGAATGCACCAACAAACAGTGCAATCGCGACTGCCAAAAATACCAAAACTACCGTCATTCTTCCCCCTCAGTTTCTAGTGTAAAAATTGCCTTCTCTCCTACGCGAATATTATTCGACTGCGCTGCACCAGCCATTATTTCAAGCACATAGCGAGCATCTTTTGTTGGCGCATATGTCGTAGGATTTTCTGTAGCAGGCGGAGCATTGCGAACAATGTGCACTACCGTCTTTTCGGCATCAAGCCAAATAATATCAATCGGATAGTTCATATCCTTCATCCATATCCCCCACTTGCCCTCTGACTTGAAGTCAAATAGCATGGCCTGGTTGCTACGGAGCGCCGGTGTGCCCGATAAGCCTTTTTGACGCGACACGTCGGTATCTGCAATTCGCGCTTCAAACACGCCAGCCCCCAGACGCACCTGTGTTTTCGGCTGAAATGTCGTCACCATAAACGCAACCGCCGCAGCAATAATAATTGCCATGACGCCAAAAATCAGTAGGGCAGTAGTATGTGTTCGCCACTGGGTGCTCATGATAGTCGTACCATGAGCATTATTATAGCAGCCAGCGACTTAAGCGCCGACTTTGTCTTTTTTGCTGCCGCGCTTGGCGTTCAATTCAACGTATTCAATAATCTTACTCGCAACGTCACGGCCTGTCACCTTTTCGATGCCAAACCCAGGGCTTGCATTCACTTCCAAAATCAACGGACCACGCTCACTGCGCATCATGTCAACACCAGCAACATTCAGCCCCATCGCCTTTGCTGCCTTAACAGCCATTTTCGTCTCTTCTTCGGTCAACTTCACGACAGTACCCTCGCCGCCCTTGTGTAGGTTAGAGCGGAAGTCGTCATCAAGACTTTGACGCTTCATGCTTGCAACAACTCGACCGCCAACAACTAGTGCTCGAATGTCCATTCCAGCTGACTCTTCAATGTACTCTTGGAGTAAAATGTTGGTTCCGTCTTCATTCGTCAGGTAGAACGCCTGCAATACCGATTTAGCGGCCTTCTTTGATTCAGCCAGCACGACACCGTTTCCATGTGTGCCACGGGCCAACTTAATCACCACTGGCGTACCGCCAATTTTTTCAATCAGGCTATCGATATCGGTTGAGTTACGCGAAACGACGGTTTTTGGAATGCCTACACCGGCTTTGGCAAGTAACTGCAAACTGCGCAGCTTGTCTCGTGAACGGGTAATTGCAATCGAGCTTGAGACCGTATACACACCCTGCATTTCAAGCTGACGAACAATAGCGCTACCATACCGTGTCATATACGAGGCAATCCGCGGAATAATAGCGTCGTAACCAGAAAGGTCTTCGCCTCTATAACTCACTGTTGGGTTATTCCTTTCGATTGAAGCGTAGCAGTCACGGTACTTGATGACACGAACCTCGTGACCGCGCTTCTTAGCCTCTTCAACCAAACGCTTCGTGGAATAGTTTCCGTTTCCATTAGATAAAATTGCAATTCTCATAACTAAACTTCCTTTGTCATTTCTTCAATTTGTTGGCGCTTGAAGCGCTCTTTGCTCACAATAGGTTTGCCCGCAGCAACATTCACGATAAATTTATTTCTTAGCACATTTCGCCCAATCAACAGGGGATACGTCTGCGTTGACCTGTCCGCCAACGTCATCGTAGCACGTATTCTTCGACCATGAAGCGTTAACAACATTTTGACCTGGTACCGCACCTGTGTATGTCCCATCGAGCTAGATACTGCACGCTTGCCGTAGTCCTTGATGACTACTGTTTCGCCAGTATAGTACTCGCTTGACGAATCGAACAGCACAAATGAGAGGCCATCGGGAGTCTCTTTGATAGAAGAAGCCCACAACGATGAAACTGTCGCTCCAGTATCGATGCGCGCTGGCACATCATACACGCCATGCTCTGGAAGGTTTATCATTTCAGACCGACCAATCAGCGCAATTCTTCCCTTAACTGGCCGAGCCGTTTTTTCAATTGACTTAAAGATAAGCTTCGCAACATTTCGAGGCTTGCCTTCGCCCGGAAACATGTGCATGCGTATACCCGGCCCTAAATTAGCCTCTATGACATACGTATTATCGAGATTCTTGGTCTGGATATCATCGGTGATGATGTCAATTCCAGCAACGCCGTCAAGAAAGCATGCCTGAGCGGCCAACACAGCGACTCGCTTTAGCTCTTTCGATACCACGTCAGTGTAGTCGACAGCCTCACCACCACGGCTTAGGTTGGAAGTATCCAGCAATTGGACAGTTTCTCCGTCGACAGGAACATAGTTCATGAACTTGGCACCCTTGTGCCTCGCAACATCCTCAATATCAATACGCGTTAGTTCACTAAAATGGCTGTCGCCTCGTCGTGGATCTTGATTCTTTTCATGTATTAATTGTTTCACTGTAGAACGTCCATCACCGACTACACAGGGCGGGCGTCGTCCAGCAACAGCAACGACTTTGCCTTCTACCACTAAGAAGCGATACTCTTGGCCTTCAACTTGCTCTTGGACCAGAACGTCCGACTCTTGCTGATCACTTGCACTGCGAGCGTATGCAATAGCTTTGGAAAGTCCCACCTTGGTACTAACCCCGATCGATATACCATCACCATGATCCATAGCAACCGGCTTAACAACAAGCTTCTTATACGTGCTGAGCATACTATGCACTACAGAAGGCTCGTCTTGACTCGAAACAAGTTTTGTTACTGGCGTCGGAACACCTTTCGCCGCAAATAACGAGTAGGTAAGAGCTTTGTTGTCGGCAGCAAAAACACCATAAGAAGGTGTAGAAGCGATCGTCGTACTCTTAAAGTAGATTTCTTTCCCACCTTTTTCACCACGAACAATGCCGCCGTTAGGAGAAGCTGAGGCCGGGTAAAAGGTAAGTGCGTAACCTTTAGAAAGCGCCTCGAGCATCAAAAGCCGAGTCGATATTAAGAATCGACGAGTGTCTTCAGGGTTCAGTATTTCTTGTGCATGAAACATATGCTATTCCTCTTTCGCGCTCCGTATTAAGTGCTCTGCCAGTAGCTGCATGTATTCCTCGGTCGCTTCACCATCAGTCTCTACCGTCGCAAGCCCCGGATACGCGTTAAGCTCAAATAACTTCCAGCTGTCTCCATTATAGCCGAAATCCGCAGAAAAATAGCGATCGCCATACTGCTCTAGCTTTCGGTCGAGTTCTTTGATAATTCTCTTGAGTTCAGGGGGTATTTGCTGAATATATAATGCAGTCGATTCACCACCGTACTGCATATTTGACTTAAGGCTATCGCCGCCTGGTCGACGAACGAGGCCATGAATAATTTCACCATTATACGCAGCGACTCTCACGTCATGCATGCCGTCAGCCAACTCTGGACATCCACCGCTCGTATCGATGAAACCTTGAACGATTACAGGAAAAGATAAGGTGTTGTCATACTCCTTAAATGCTCCGACATAGACCTTATTACCACCATTGGAATCAAGTTCCTTAATTGCAACACGCTGGTCAGACCTCCCCGCCCAACCAAGGCGCAATACCTCTAACTCCTGATCGTTGTATGCTATATAGGTTTCTTCGTGATACTCCGGAGCAAAAAGATAGGATAAGTATTTATTGGCACAAATGTCTCGCACCATCGGCGGATTCAGCACCCTCATATCATCATATGGGAAACGTGCTTTGTCATACAAGAATCCCAGCTGGATGGAATCTGTGTGCTTCTCGAAAACCGGGGCCCCCGACACTAGCGACACCGTCCAATACTCCGAGAAAACTCCCTTTGACGCATACGTCTTCTCGGCACTGTGAACAAGGATTGGAGTAGCTCCCAGCGCTATAATTTTGGCAAACAAATCCTTATACGCTATATCATAATAGCGGCCCGAGAACTTTGGGCCAGTCACGTCATTAATCGGGGCTAGATATATTCCAACCCGCGTCATAACGATTTCGCCTCGTACACAATACGCTCATCTTCAATATTTGAAGGATCGGTCTTGCCTTGAAGGAAGAACATAAATTTTGTATCGTCGCCTCGAATAGATTCAAGATACTTCCACATGCTTTGGATGCCGTTATAATAGCCGAGATCCTTAAACCAAGGCAGCTCATCAGTACCACGCGTAATTCGGTGTGTCACCCTATAGCCATAGTTCTTCGCCTTCTCAATCGTCTCTTCGAGGTTTCCCTCAGAGCTTCCAGTACGCAAAGCCTGTAGCCTCCATAGTATTTCCTGCGTATCGCGAAAGTCTTTATTATCAAAGTAGATAGCCCCTGCAGCGATATAGTAGTCCTGACCTTCAACCTTATACTGGTTGGCCAGCGCCTGCTCCATTACCTTGCCGATTCCCTCTTCGGATGTATAATAATCGGCCAGTCCGTGTATAAGAGGGAGTGTTTCTGTTTGTTCACCAGTAATTGATCGAAGAACGTGTACACCAATTTCGTGCACAACCTTCAGTCTCAGTTCTTGTGCGTCCATGGCTGCACGGTCGATCGGAATAATTATCTTCTTTTCAGATGTCACTACATTAATTGATGGAGCTTTCGCAATCACGACCTCCCAGTCATCCGCTGCTCCTTCAAACTCTTCTGAAAGAATCGTTTCAAAAATCGCCTTCACTTCATCAACATCAAACGTTTCTTTATCTTCAGGTATGTGTCGCAGCATCCCCCCATATAGTGCTTTTGCTACTTCATGCATCCACTGCACCGTTTCTTCAGACGGCTGAAAAATAGGTTCGGTGATGTGTTCGTTTGCAGCAGGGAGCAAGGTATCCAACTCTTCACGAATGGCTTTCTCTTCCGCAGAAAGATCTCTCGCGTCAATCTGCTCCAACGCTGCTTTAACGAGTGAACGATATACACCCTCCTTCGGTTCACCAAAAAGCTCAACATTAAGCTCCATGTATCGCGCTTTAATTAGCTCCTTGGCTTCCTCATTACTCTCATTATTAAAATCACGGGCAAGCTGTATAAACTCAAGTTTCTTGGTGTAATCTTCTACAATCTGCTCGTAAGCCGGTGCCGTCTTATTTGTCAAAAATTCATGAGACAAGACAGCAAGCCCTGAAGTCTCGATTTTGGCTTTCTGCTCTTCTAAATTAAGTGTGTTTAAGCGATCGTACTCGTGCACGGGGTTACGGACCTCGCCAGCAAGGAAAAGCTGTTTCTGCTCGGCGGCGTTGCTTGGAACAAAGTTAACAATTGGCTTTGGATTAAGCTCTGTAAGTTGGTCGTACTGACCCCTGATACTAGGCATGTTTTGCTCCAGGTTTGTCATTTTTATATATTAGCATAAAAGTGTAAAAAAGTCAATGCTTTATTAGCGCCATCACCTCTTGTGGTGCACCATAAAATGATTTCTGCGCCAGCCCTCGTATCTCGAAGCCACTCTTCTGATAAATATGCTTTGCGCGTTGGTTACTGGCAATGACGACCAGGTCAATCTCACCATGATCAATACCGCCAAGCGAAGCCTTGAACAATGCCGAGCCTACCCCTTCGCCTTGATACTTGGGGTGAACGAACATACCTTTCTTGTGCAGGACAGTATCTGACTCACGCTGAGCTAGTGTGTAGCCCAACACTTTGCCCTCCCCTTCGGCAACCCAGAACAACCACTCCGGGTCATTGAGTTTAGCCTGCATCGACGAGACGTAACGCAGTTCACCCTCTTCGGAAAGTGTGTACCTCTGATTAAATCGCTCCTTCTCTTCTAAAGGGATAAAAGAGCCGTACCCTGCCTGGTGGGCGGCTACTGAAATAGCATACATTTCGGATAGATCTTCTGAGCGTGCACCTCGAACGGTGAATTGCATTATTGCCCCCTATCCAAATATACTACTTTTTCTCCCTAATCGAAAAGCCTCAAGCAGCTCTTTCTGCCGCTTGCTCAACTTCACCGGCGTATCAACGATAATCGTCACAATGTGTGGTCCGCGGCGATCACTGTTCATGTGTGGCACACCATGGCTCGACAGCTTGAAGTCTGTGCCAGACTGAGTGCCGGCCGGCACTTTCATGTTCACCGTACCATCAACAGTTTTTACTTCGATTTCTGTGCCGAGGGCAGCGTCTACCATGCTGACATGCTCTTCAGAGAGGATGATGTTGCCTTCGCGGGTAAAATGTTTATGCGCTTTGACGCGTATGTTGACATACAGATCACCCTTTTCACCTTGGCCAATAGCTTCACCACGTCCTGTGATACGGATAGTAGCACCGTCATCAATGCCAGCGGGGATCTTCAGCTTCACCGACTGTTTACGACGCTGCGTTCCTTGACCATTACAAACCGTGCAGACTTTTTCGGGCACTTTACCTCGTCCGTCACAGGTTTCACATGTCACCGACTGCTGAATTGCGCCAAACATCGTATTCATAATGCGCGTCTGTTGGCCGGCGCCCTTACAGGTTGGACAGGTTTTCATATCGTGGCCTGGTTCGACCGTAGAGCCCTTACAGTGCGTACAAGTGTCATTAATATCCAGTTCAACGGTGTACTCGAGGCCAAAGACAGCCTCTTCGAATGTCAGCTGCAGGTTTACCTCAACGTCACGTCCGCGCTGCGGTGCCCGGGACCGTTGTCCGCCACCAAAGAATTGTCCAAAAATATCACCTAATCCGTCGCCAAAATCAAAGCCCTGACCCTGAAAGCCGCCAAATCCTTCAAACGGGTTACCGCCCGCCTGGCCGCCGCCACTCGCTCCGCCAACGCCAGCATGACCAAATTGGTCATAGCGCTGCCGCTTCTGAGAATCTTTTAAGACATCGTACGCTTCGTTGACTTCTTTAAATTTAGCCTCATCACCACCCTCTTTATCTGGGTGATGCTGCACAGCCGCTCGACGAAAAGCTTTCTTGATTTC
>DFTJ01000010.1:34861-39440 GCA_002381485.1 Candidatus Saccharibacteria bacterium UBA4215
AGTATAAAAAATTAGCACTCATATGTAAAGAGTGCTAAGATTTTTTATTGCGCAAAAGTTCGCCGTGTGGGCTATTTGCGACCCGTGATCAACTTCCAGATGTACAGCAAAACTACCGCACCAACGACTGCGACCAAGAAGGTCCACAGGTTAAAGCCAGTTACGCCTGCTCCACCAAAGAATTCAAACAAGAATCCACCGATAAGAGCACCGATAATACCAACAACAATATTGGCAAGTACACCTTGCTGCTTATCTGTTTTAGCAATCTTTGAGGCCACCCATCCGGCAAGTCCACCGAGCACGATCCAGCCAATAAATCCTAATTCTTCCATACATACCCTCCTCAGGTTGATTTGTACGTCTTATTATACGCCTATTTCAGCAGCCTACCAGCCTCGGCTCTGCTATACTAGCAAGTACTATGCAAGCGTTTATCCACCGCCTGGGCTCCATACCTCGGATGTTGCGAGTGACAGCACGCCAAATATACGCTCGTTATTTCGGAAAGTTACGCCACTTTGAGGGTGACGCACGAGCCGTCTGTCGACAAATCGTTGACCTTTTGTGGCAAGGCTCTTTTTACCGAACAAGCCTCGGCCACTACGACTACTTCTGGATGCGCGACTTCGGTACCGTTGCCGAATCGCTAGTAAAGCTTGGCCACAAGGACCGCGTACAGCAAACGCTCCGCTGGGCACTCAAGAGCTACCAACGCGCCAAAACAGTAAGCTTATGTATCGACAAAAACGGCAACACCTTTAACGCCCCGGCAAAAAAGAGTGTTGATGCTCTTCCGTGGCTCCTACACTCGCTAGTTGTCAGTGAATACAAGCTGAATAAAACAGAGAAGGAATTTCTGCAAACCCGCCTTCGTCATTACAGTAAAAAGTTTCTTGATCGTAAAACGGGCATGCTGCGACATGTGATGTACGCCGAGCTGCGCGACGCCGTTAACTATAACCGAAGTGCGTATAGCCTGGCACTTATTGGACGGCTCTCCTTTTGTGCCGAAAAACTAGGCCTCGACGCCTTTCTCTTTCCACCCGAGACATACCGACGAGAACTGCTCGACAACTACTGGAATGGTCGCTTTTTTAAAGCCGATGCAATCACTGACGCATATAGTTCAGAGTGCGCCCTGATGCCGTTCTTCCTGAAAGTAGTCGATGACCCCAAGCTATTTGAAAAGACAGTTGCCTACATCGTCAGTCGCAAGCTAAACAAACCGTACCCACTCAAATATAGCGAGCACCCTGAAAAATACACCTATCGCTTTGGCATGGGACCGCTTGTCATGCCAAACTACACTGGTGATAGTATCTGGACCTGGCATGCTACCTTCTACCTCCATTGCCTAAAGCGCTACAAGCACCCGTTGTACGAAGAAGAATATGCGCAATTTGCCAAGCTGATCGAACGCCACGGCAGCTATCCTGAGCTCGTCAACCCCGACGGCTCATGGTACTATGCTCCCCTTTATCGCTCAGATCCTGGTATGGTATGGGCGGCGTTGTTCTTGGAACTACCAAAGCCGAAAGCTCGTTAGTCCAGCATGTCCTCAATAGAGACTTCGCTTTTTACCCGTTCACGCATCCGCATCCTACAAAATCGCTTTGCAAGCTGAGCGCGACTTTCGCTCAGGCCATAGCCAACCATCAGATCTTCTGTCACACGGTTGACGGCATCATCTGCATAATTCAGAAGATTAAAATGCTGGTCGGCATTACCTTCAAGAATCGAGAGGCCTTGCCGCTCCACCCGTTCAAGAAAAAAGCACGCGTTTTCGAGATGCTGGTCATACACCATCATCTCGAAACGCGTCGCTTCATCAAGCTCTACAGCTTCTCGCTCAACAATCCGTCGAAATACTGCCTCTTCTCGTTCATTCATATTTGAACACTATAGCAGAGGTGGGCAACTATTTCTTCTTTTTCGAACTCTTCTTGTCGCCAGCGTCTTTGTCGTCTTTATCAACCACTTCGCCTTCGACAGGACCGTCTGCATCATCTGATCCACCGGCTTCAGATTCAGCATCCTTAGCAGCGGCTTCATACATCTTGGCGCCAATCGGCATAATCGCATCATTTAGCGCTTTGGCGGCAGCCTCTAACTCTTCCTTGTCGGTAGCATCCTTATGCTTCTTTGCCTCTTCGATAGCGTCAGTGATGGCTTTTTTGTCGTCGTCACTAATCTTGTCCTTGAATTCATCGGGCATTTTTTCAGCCTGATAAATGGCGTTCTCTAGAGTGTTACGAGCGTCGACAGCTTCACGCTTTTTCTTGTCTTCTTCAGCGTGCTCTTCGGCTTCCTTGGCTGCCTTCTCGATATCTTCTTTCGAGAGGTTACCGCTGTTCTGAATGGTGATTGACTGCTCTTTGCCAGTACCCTTATCCTTCGCAGACACGTTCAAGATACCGTTAGCATCAAGATTAAAGGTTACTTCAATCTGCGGCACACCCCGTGGAGCAGGCGCAATACCGTCTAGAACAAAGCGTCCTAGCGATTTGTTGTCAGCTGACATTTCGCGTTCACCTTGCAGCACGTGAATCTCTACCTGTGGCTGGTTGTCAGCAGCAGTTGAGAAGGTCTCGCTCTTAGAAGTTGGGACCGTCGAGTTACGCTCGATCAACTTTGTTGTGACACCTCCCATAGTCTCGATACCAAGTGAGAGCGGGGTTACGTCCAATAACAGTACGTCTTTGACGTCACCTTGCAGCACACCACCCTGAATAGCAGCACCGATAGCGACGACCTCGTCTGGGTTCACACCTTTGAGTGGTTCTTTTCCAAAGATAGATTTTACTTTTTCAACAACAGCTGGCATACGGGTCATACCACCAACCAAAACAATCTCGTCAATCTCGCTTGCCTTCACGCCAGCATCTTTCAGTGCTTTTTCGACGGGTGCAGCAACGCGGTCAATCAAGTCTTTTACCAGTTCTTCGAGCTTTGATCGAGTCAACTTATATTCAAAGTGTTTTGGACCATCAGCATCAGCTGTCAAGAATGGCAAGTTAATGTCAGTTTCGGGAGTTGAAGAAAGCTCTTTTTTGGCTTTTTCGGCTTCGTCCTTCAGGCGCTGCATAGCCGCATTATCACCCTTTAAGCTAATGCCCGACTCCTTCTTAAACTCTTCTAGGAAGTGGTTCACGATAGCATTATCAAAGTCTTCACCACCAAGGTGCGTGTCACCGTTCGTGCTCTTTACTTCAAATACACCATCGCCTAGCTCTAGGATTGATACGTCAAAAGTACCTCCACCAAGGTCAAAAACGGCAATCTTTTCTTCCTTCTTACTGTCAAGCCCATAGGCAAGTGCAGCCGCAGTCGGCTCGTTAATGATTCGTTTTACCTCAAGGCCTGCAATCTTACCGGCATCTTTAGTCGCCTGTCGTTGCGAGTCATCGAAGTACGCAGGAACCGTAATAACGGCTTCGGTGACTTTTTCGCCCAGAAAGGCTTCAGCATCAGCTTTAATCTTTGAAAGAATCATAGCCGATACTTCTTCGGGTGTGTATTCCTTGTCGCCCATCTTTACTGCAACACCGGCACCCTTTTTGACGATTTCGTACGGCATGATGTCGAGGTCTTTTTGCACCTCTTTGTCATTAAACTTACGGCCGATCAAACGCTTTACACCATAGATAGTGTTTTTGGCATTCGTAACACGCTGACGCTGAGCGACTTGTCCAACCAGGCGCTCACCTGACTTATTAATAGCAACGACACTTGGTGTCGTTCGGTTACCTTCAGCATTTGCAATGACTTCTGGCTTCCCAGCAATCATGTAAGCTACAGCACTGTTAGTAGTACCAAGATCGATTCCAATGATTTTACCCATTTTTACTCTCCTTATTTAAATATATGTTCAAATTAATGTCATATTAGCGCTCTCGGGGTGAGATTGCTAGATGTTCTTATTGTAATAAAACTAGCACTCTCGTGTCAAGAGTGCTAACGCGTTTTTCTTATCATCTTGCTATTTGCCTAAAAAAGGACTATTATTTACATATCTTACTGCCTCAACAGCAGAAAAGAGCACCGGCCGCAAGCAGATGCTTGTGGTTTTTCATTGAGCAGAGAAGAGATATCGTGCCAACACGCCTCAGCACATCGGTGCCTGATGCGCTCCGAGAAGACAATGTCCGCCAACTACTGAACAGGGTCAAGCTTGACCTTGGCAAGGCGCTCGCGCGCCAGCGTCAACCAGTTCTAGCAATTTTGCGCCGACCCAAGGAGTACACCTTCGTCATCGTTCCAGAAGACGAAGACATTCCCAGGGAACTTGCGCGACTCAACTGGGCACGTTCAGCCGCAACACTGCCCCCGTTTGTTGCCACAATCGATCAGCTAGAAGTAGTGTTTGAGCTGCTCAGGTCCTATGGCTACCAGGTGCACAGTGCCAGGAACGTCGCCGAGTGCCAAATGCCCTGCATCAGCTACAAGATCCTCGTGACCGGCAACGAGCCTGACCTGTCCACCGTCACCGACCTGTGAGCACTCTCACACGCACAAGACGGGTGTTGATTTGGGTCGAGGCCGCCCTTCTCTGCTCAAATCAACACGTTATTATTTT
>DFTJ01000010.1:39530-43175 GCA_002381485.1 Candidatus Saccharibacteria bacterium UBA4215
AAATCAACACGTTATTATTTTTTTGTAACTTTCACCATTGCGTGGCGAATCACTGAACCATTCAATAGATATCCCGCCTGTAGTGCTTCAGCAACTACCTCTTTATCACCCTTTGCCTCCTCATCAAACTGAATTGCTTCATGCATATCAGGGTTAAAGGCGGTTCCCGGGCGAGCGTCAATCCGCGTCACGTTCAGCCCTTCGAGCGATTTATCAAGATGCTTCACAAGACCAGCAACACTTTGCACCCAGCTATGATCTTTTAAGTCTTCCGGGGTATAGGCAATTGCACGCTCGATGTTGTCAATTACCGGCAACAATTTCATAATTGCGCTGGCCTGACCCGACTGCCGTGCAGCCGTTTTTTCTGCCTCGACGCGTTTTCGATAATTCTCAAAATCAGCCCGAGTACGCTGCAGGTCTGCGGTGAGTTCTGCAATCTGCTGCTCTTGCTTGGTTGGCTTCTTGGCTTTCTTTGGTTCAGACATGTTTATAATACCTCCTCTAACATTGCTCCGGCGTGGCGCACCAGGCGCATCACTTTATCGTAACTTTGACGGGTCGGCCCCAATACTCCGATATAACTGCTATCACTGTATGGTGATCGGAACCGACTAATAATCAGTGTCGCGCCGCTGGCTTTACCGATTGGGTTTTCAGCGCCAATGTAGACATTTAGTGGTTCGTTGGGCTTGGCTTCGCGCAGCCACGGCTCTAAGTTATCAAGTAAGCGTGCCACGGCCTGGACGTGATCTCCGTGTAAAAACTCCGGCTGCGAGAATAGATTGCCAATCCCGCTCATATATAGCTCGTCGCCAATTGTTGCGATACCTAAGTTTTGAGTCAGCTCGACCAAACTATCTACGGCGCCCCTAATTGCTCGGTCAGCGTGGTCGGAGTGGTTTTGCACCCGAGCTTCGATCGCTCTCGCACTGCGATCAGAAAGTAATCCCGGCACCTCGTTGGCGTGCACTTCATTTAATGAGTTGACGTAAAAACGATACCCCGCGTCCGTCGGTATCCTGCCCGCGCTGGTGTGAGGCTGAACGATATACCCCATCTCTTCTAGTCGCGCCATTTCACTTCGGATTGTCGCACTTGATACACCAAAAAGCTTGGCAAGCATAACACTCCCCACGGGGGCGGCAATCTCGGCATGTTGCTCGATAATGGCAGCAAGAATTGATCGTTGACGTTCTGTCATGCCCCTTATTTTAGCGCTTTTTGGCACTCTGTGTCAATGAGTGCCAGTTGCCTAGGAAAGCCAGGCTTTGTACGCTTTGATAATCTGCTGTGTAGATTCTTCCGGCGTGCTCGACGCAGTGTTAATAACAATATCGTAATGGTCTTCGACGTAGGGGTTTACGCCATACAGGGCGCTGTAGCGGCGAGCTTCACTGGCGAGCCGCTCATCAAGTTGCTGCGCATACTCTTCGATACTCTCAGGGACATGCTCTACCGCCCGGCGCTTCTCATCCAGCGCACCCATAATTCGCTCAGCTGCCGTTTTGCTGTCCAGCTCTAGGTACACTCGAAAAGAATTTGGCATCCAGTGCCAAGCCATCCTCGAATCGATCACGATATCTGTTGACTCTTCGCCCATCTCGCGCAGTCGCTGATCGACAGCCACATCAATTTCACTGTTTTGCTCAGCGTGAAGACTCCCGGCAGTTAAGTCAAAGCCTAGCTTGTGCACCATCTCTCGGAATAAATCACCAGATGAGAAGTGATCGTATCCAAGCGCGTCGGCAACCATCTTTGCGGTCGTTGATTTACCGCTGCCTGGACGACCAGCAATAGTGATAATCGTACTTTTGTGGAGTGGTGCTGGTCTCATAATTTGTATTAGTATACCTTAATCGCGCTTCAACATCACCATAAAGGCTTCGGAGGGAATGTCAACTTTACCAAATCGCTTCATACGCTTCTTGCCTTTCGCCTGCTTGGCGAGGACTTTCTTTTTTCGCGAAACATCACCGCCGTATAGTCCAGTTGTTACGTCTTTGCGGTACGCACTCAAATCCTCACGAGCGATAAACCGACCACCGATAGCCGCCTGTAAGGCAACCTGAAAGTTCTGTCGAGGAATGACTTCTTTTAGCTTTTTGGTTGTCTCACGACCCAAACTTTGCGCCTCTGAACGGTGCGCCATTACGCTCAGCGCATCCACCATTTCGCCGGCTACGTAAAAATCAACCCGCACCAGATCTTCTTCGCGATACTCATCAAGCTCATAGTTGAACGAGCCATATCCGCTCGTCACCGATTTCAGCTGATCGTAAAAATCAGTTAGTAGATTTGCAAGAGGTGCTTCAAAACTAATAAGCGCTCGTTCATCAATGTAGCTTAGGTTCTGCTGCAAGCCGCGCTTTGATACGATCAGCTGTATGACGGCACCAATATACTCAGCCGGTACGACAATCTCACCCTTAATCCACGGCTCACGAATCGAAGCAACAGTGCTGACATCGGGCAAGCTACTCGCGCTCTTGATATCGACTTCTTCGCCTGAATTCAGTGTCACTTGATAGTCTGTCGATGGATTTGTAATCACCAAATCGAGGCCGTATTCACGTTCCAGTCGCTCTTTAATAATGTCGAGGTGCAGCAAACCAAGGAACCCAATCCGGACACCAAACCCAAGCACGGGCGAGTTCTCGGGTTCAAACTGTAGTGCCGAGTCACTGAGGCTTAACTTTTCAATCGCATCTTTTAATGTCTGGTAATCGTCGTTACTCACGGGGAAGAATCCGGCATAGACAAATGGCTTCACTAATTTATAGCCCGGCAAAGGTTCAGATGCCGTCGCACGCCGCACTGTCACGGTATCGCCAACGCGCGCATCACGAGTTGTTCGTAAGTTAGTCACAATATAGCCAATTTCGCCAGTATTCAATGTGTTGCTTGGCTTCATCACTGGGCTCAAAGACCCAACCTCCAGGGCAATTCCTGAAGCACCGGTTGCCATCATGTCGATAGTGTCACCTTTTTTGATATTCCCATCGATGCTACGGGTGTACAGAATCACGCCTCGATAATCATCAAAGTAACTATCAAAGATTAGTGAACGAGTTGGCGCATCTACCTTCCCCTGAGGTGGAATGACACGCTCTACGACTGCATCAAGTACATCTGTCACACCCTCACCTGTTTTTGCGCTAATCTTCAAGATGTCCTCTTCACTACAGCCCAGCAAATTAATAATTTCGGCGCTGACCCGTGGAACGTCTGCGGCTGGGAGGTCGATTTTATTTAATACAGGAATAATCTTTAAATCAACCGACAGCGCAAGATACACATTCGCAAGTGTTTGAGCCTGAATTCCCTGACTGGCGTCGACCACCAGGATAGCCCCTTCACAGGCCTGCAAGCTTCGTGATACTTCATAACTAAAATCGACATGGCCAGGCGTATCAATCAGGTTTAGCTCGTGATCTTTATAGTGCATGCGGACTGGCGCCAACTTAATCGTGATTCCTTTTTCGCGCTCCAGGTCCATACTGTCTAAATGCTGCGACTTCATATCGCGATGCTGAACAGTGCCTGTCAATTCAAGCATGCGGTCTGCCAACGTCGATTTTCCGTGATCGATGTGGGCAATAATACAGAAGTTACGAATGTGATCTTGTGTCATTGTCAGTGTCC
>DFTJ01000010.1:43320-44541 GCA_002381485.1 Candidatus Saccharibacteria bacterium UBA4215
TTACGAATGTGATCTTGCGTCATTGTCGATGTCCGGTCGTTTAAACAGAATTTTTTGTACTCGTGATATTACCGGGGTTGCTTCGCGCAATCTAAACAGGTAACTCAACAGCACATAGGATAACAAACTTACGAAGGTAATGACAGCGAATTTAGGGAAAGTCGAGAAGAAGCTTTGGTCATCCGCACTAAGTGGCAACAGCACTACCGAGATATAGGTAATGACTGCCATCAAGCCGGTTGCGCTTAGCATACGACCAATTGCACTGTAAAAGGCTTTGTTAAATAAGCCAGGGATACGACGAGCCATAAGGTAAAAGAGGATAGCGACCTCTACCACAGAGACGACCACTGCGGCCCACGCTAATCCCTGAACACCCCAGCCGAAGACCATCGTAAACATCACCGCAAGTGTAATGTTCAACCCAATCGTAAAGAACGAGATGTACAGCGGTGTCTTGGTGTCCTGCTGCGCATAAAAACTACGGGCCGAAATAAAGTAAATACAACGAAATAGAATCGACAGAGCCAACACAGCCAAGATACTCGCCATATATGGATCTCCACCATTTACGATAAAGTTAATGATGTAGCCACGAGCGAAAAACGCCACAACTGTCACCGGCAAAGCCAGCCAAATAATAACTCTCAGTACCGACTGCAGTTCTTTGCGGAATAGGTCCGGTCGACCCTGAGCAAGTCGCTCGGTCATTCGTGGATAGGCAGCAGTACTAATTGCCACTCCAATCAGGTTAATCGGCACAAACGACAGCGACGTCACCTGCTGATAGGCACGCACGCTTCCGGCAACCAGTCGTGAGGCCAAGTTCGTTTCCACAAGGCTGTTCACGTAGTCCATCCCCTGATCCAGTGAGCGCGGCGGCAATAATCGCAGCACCTGCCTAAAGCCCCTGTTTTTCCAGAAGATCTTGAACCGATAATCGAAGCCCATGCCAATAAGCCCGAGTGTACTTACCACCAACTGTAGGATCGAACCAAACACAACACCGAGCGCAACACCCATAATTCCACCCTCGAATACCTGCCAACCGAATATGTTAATACCCCCCGTAAAGAATAGTATTCCGGTAATAATTCCAATATTGTACAGCGCCGGAGCGAGCGCGAAGAACGCAAACCTCCCGACTGCCTGCTGCATGCTTGCGACGACCGCAGCAATCGCAAACAAGAATGGGTTGACTGCAATAACGCGCATCATGCT
>DFTJ01000010.1:44570-51441 GCA_002381485.1 Candidatus Saccharibacteria bacterium UBA4215
TGGGTTAACTGCAATGACCCGCATCATACTCACCGCCAGAGCCTGACTCGACTCACTCAACCCCGGGCCAACCACATACTGAACCAGCGGCTCAGCAAAGATAATAATAAGTACGCTCGCAATCAAGGTTGCAATTGCCATCAAGTTAACAAGGCTGGTTGAAAGCTCCCAGGCAGACTTCTTGTTGCCCGCTGCAAGCCGCTGATTAAACACAGGAATAAATGTCACGCTCAACGCACCAGATACCAATATAAAGAACATGATGTCAGGTATCGTAAAGGCAACCGTATAAGCGTCGGCACCTGTTGGGTAGGTCTTAAAGTACAGGCTGTTAAACAAACGATCGCGGAAGATTCCTAGCAAGCTCGCTAGCAAAGTCGAGCCAGCTAATAAGGATGCCGCTAGCTTGAGCGGCAGTCGCTTATTTAACTTCGAGAGCGTTGTGCGAAAGTTTATCATCGTTGGCATCGATGCCGTGCGTTACGAGTAAAGCATGGCCTCCTTTGGCAGGGTTGCGTCCTTCAATAACTCAACGACGCCCTCTTCCTCAATAGTTTCTTCTTTCAGGAGTGCTTCGGCAAGCGCATCAAGACTCTTGCGGTTGGCTTTAATGACTAGCTCGGCACGCTTAGCGGCTTCACGGATTAGTACGGCTACCTCTTCGTCAATCTGCTTTGCAGTATCGTCACTGTACGGTCGTTCATGTGTCATCCTATCGAACATCATGCCACCATTGTCTTCGTGGAACACCTGGTCACGCAGTTTTGTGCCCATTCCTTGTTCGATAATCATATCGCGGGCGATTTCAGTTGCTTTGCGCAGGTCAGAACCCGCACCAGTGGTAATGCCGTCGCTACCATTGATAATCTTCTCAGCAACTCGCCCACCAAGTGCACGTGCCAAGATGTCCTTGAACTCATAGACACTGGTGTACGCAGTATCTTCTGGCGGCAAGAACCAGGTGACTCCTCCGGTTCCACCACGAGGAATGATTGTTACCTTATGAACAGGATCGCTATCTGGCAAGACGTGCCCAACCAAGGCATGGCCAGCCTCGTGATAGGCGGTGAGTTCTTTGTCTTTTTGTGACATCACCTTACTCTTACGCTCTGGACCAATTGCAACCTTTTCGAAGGCCTCTGTCAGGTCAGCATTACTAATCTTCTTCGAATTACGGCGCGCAGCAACAATGGCCGCTTCGTTGGCGATATTTGCCAAGTCAGCACCAGACGATCCGGCCGTTTTCGCAGCCAACTTGTCGATTTTGACGGTGTCATCGACAGGCTTGTTCTTGAAGTGAACCTTTAGAATTGCTTCGCGATCTTTTCGCTCTGGCAAAGTAATATTTGTACGGCGATCAAAACGTCCTGGTCGTAGCAACGCCGGGTCAAGCACATCGGCTCGGTTCGTTGCTGCTAGAACAATCACGTTTGTACCGGTCTCAAAACCATCCATCTCAACCAGAATTTGGTTGAGGGTCTGTTCGCGCTCATCGTGGCCTCCGCCCATACCGCTTCCACGGCGACGTCCGACGGCATCAATCTCATCAATAAAGATAATTGCTGGTGCGTTTTTCTTGGCTTTTGCAAATAGGTCGCGGACCCTCGATGCACCAACACCAACAAACATTTCGACAAACTCAGAACCGCTAATGCTGAAGAAGGGGACACTCGCCTCTCCGGCAACAGCGCGAGCCAGCATTGTCTTACCCGTACCTGGGTTACCGACAAGCAAAACACCCTTTGGAATTTTTGCACCAAGATTTTCGTATTTCTTTGGGCTCTTCAAGAAATCAACAACTTCTTCTAGATCCTGTTTGGCCGATTCATTGCCCGCGATATCGTCGAATACAACTTTTGTTTTATCCTCACCGTATAACTTCGCCTTCGACTTACCAAATCCAAGCGCCTGGTTATTTTGTCCCTGCGCCTGACGCATCATGAACATAAAGAATGCAATGATCAGGATGACTGGCACAATAATGATTGCAAGGTTCCATAGAATGTCACCAGTATTAGATGGCTGAGTGATTAGCAGCTCAACATCTGCATCAGGGTTGAGCCCTTGCTCTTGCAGACTGCTCGAAGGATCCTTCACCGCTGTCTCTGTTGGTGCATCGCTACCATCCGGAGTAATCTTTAGTTCATTACCCTGGACCTCGATCTTACTAATTTCGCCATTATTCGCTCGTTCGACAACACTGGACAGAGAAACTGTCTCAAGGTTTTGAGCCGGCTGCGAAAAGGCCAGCGCAGCCAATAAACCAAATACAAGAATTGCCCAAAAAAGAGTAATCCTTAAAATCGCATTAGGTTTCTTAGGGGGCATGGGGGACTTTTTCGCCATAACAAAGTGTTCCTTTCAGGATACGTAGCAGTATTTTTCTTCTTTTCTTATTTTATCAGTGTGACAGTGAAATTACGAGAGGTGAAATCGAGTCGCACACCCGCACCCGCCTCATACGTCTTACCAGGCTGCGTCGTTTTAATGGCCAGGAGTGCCCGTTGCAGCTGCGGACGAGTAAGACGCCCCAGCGTTGCTACGCGCAAGCACTCCGTGGCGACAGTCGTTGGAATATGGCCGAAGAAGTAGCGACTATAGCGAGGGCCGTCGCCGATTAAGCGCAGTATCTCTGCTTCAATCTCACGCTTTCTATCTAGCTGCTGCTGGCGCAGGGCAAGTAACTTCTGCTTATGATCAGGTGGCAAATGAGCCAAATGGTGGCGAAGTCGATTGCGAAGATACTGGTCGCTTTGGTTCGTGCTATCCTCTCGCCACGACAAGCCATTCCGCCGAGCATACTCAAATAGTTGCGCTTTATGCATCCCCAAAAGTGGCCGAACAATATCCGAGTCATGCGTCGAGACACCTCGCCACCCAGTGCCTCGATGTAGATTAATAGTGATCGTCTCGACAATGTCATCGGCATGATGCGCTGTCACAATTTTCGCGCCATATGTCTCCGCAAGGTCACGAAGGTATTCGTAGCGAATCTGCCGAGCTCGCTCTTCGCTCGCCCCGTGGCCCAGTTCAACTCGTGTCATATGAAAGGGGAAGCCATGCGTTGCAGCCAACTCTCTGACAAACTGCGCGTCCTCAGCTGAGTCATCACGAATACCGTGATCAACGTGTGCCACCAATAACTCATGTCCTGGGATTTTCGACAACATATCAAGCAGTGCAACCGAATCGACACCACCACTGACAGCGACTATATACCGCGCCATATGCTCACCCTTTTCTTCATATAACTCAGTATACCCCGGCCATCACTGCGCGTCGACTCTGTATAATGAAGCAGATGGCTGAGACCAAACCCCCGACCCGCCTATTAACCCTCGACTTGATGCGTGGCTACTTTATGGTCGCTATTATTCTTAACCATCTTCAATGGTACCCCAGCGGGCTTGACTGGGTGTCAGCCCAAGGCGCTCTTTTTGTCTCTGCAGCTGAAGGCTTCTTCTTAATATCTGGGATAATTCTAGGGATTATCCGTGGCCGCAAGCTCATTGCTGCACCGTTCAAAAAAGCAGCCAGCTTACTGCTCATGAGGGGTGTCCAGCTATACATTGCAAGTATTGTCTTAATGCTCATCTTCACTCTGCTGGGATGGTGGTTCTTTATAGATAATCCGGGGCTCAAGCCAGGTATCCGACCCGTTGATCAGCCGTTCACCGAAGTTCTATGGGGAGCGCTTACCTACGAATACATCTATGGCTGGGCTGATTTCCTGCGGCTCTACGCCATCTTCTTGCTCATAAGTCCGCTTGCCCTATGGTTGCTGCGCATCGGCAAGTGGTACGTGTTGCTCACACTGAACATTCTTGTCTGGATGCTTTTTCCTTTTGCAACAGGCCTTCCGTATTCGAATGAGTTGTTGATGCCGATTGCCTGGCAATTTATCTTCTTTGGTGGGATGACAATTGGGTTCTACTGGCAGAGCATCGTCCAGTGGTGGAATACTCGAAAGCGCGCGCTTCGTAGCGTCATCATTAAAACTATCGTCACTCTCGCAATTTCGACCATTCTTGCTAACGTCATTATTGCTATGCACAGCCTCTTCCCTGCAGCCATCGGTGAACCGCTCAACACTCTCCGTTTGACGCTAGAGCCTTATTTCAATAAAGAAAGCCTCCCGATTCCGCGACTCGCGCTCTTCGCACTTTGGTTTAGTTTTGGCTTCTGGCTATTCAAAACTTTTGAAAAACGTATCGTCACATACTTCGGCTGGATTTTAATACCATTCGGCGTCAACTCACTTTACGTGTATATACTCCATGCCTTCCTGGTATTCTTTGCGCAGCTATTGCTACAAGGAGCGACACCGCCATTCTTCTTGAGCCTGTTCGGCAGCCTTGCTGTCCTTGGCCTAATCCTTCTAGCTATTCGTACCAAATTTCTTATGAAAGTTATTCCACGTTAACGCGTAGGTAGCGGTCAATCACCTGCTTATCTTTTTGGACACTATCGATAAACCAGTACTCTGGCCCAACATCAAAACTTGGCTCGGCGCCTACCCAGCGAATGTGAATCAAATGCTTGCTCGATACATCTGCCGAGCTTTCGATGCGATCCACGCTGTCATGGAGCGGTGCGTAGCCACCTCGATTCTCGACATTCTCGGCACTGTAAAATTTAAGATTACAATCGTCAAAATAATAGACAGTATCGATATAGGTGTACGGATCATCGGCTACTGCTGTCGTGTCGGTGCAGTCAAATGCTTGGCGCAATTCGATAGTTGACGGCTGCTGCTGACGTTCACTATTGAAGTTACCCGCTTCAGCAAGGCGCACCACTCCGGTTAAGAGCAGCGCTAGCGATAGTAGAGCTAGACCAACAGAAATAAGGTGCTGCTTATAGCGCCACCCAAGGGCAGCAAGAAGACCAAGCAGGAGATAGAAGAACAGTGCAACGTGAGCCATGTAGCGATTAATAAAGATAGGCTGACTCCCCACTAAAGAGGTGAGTGCGAAAAACAATACTGGGATTAACACCAACCAAGCAACAAGCATAAAACCTTCTTGGGCCTCACCACGCAGCCGACGTTGCACTTTGACCGTTAGCACAACTGCAAGCACCGCCATTGCCAGAAGCAAGAGCGAGAGCCAGCCGCCAACCATCCACTCAGAGGTGTACACGACAAGCGTCGTGAATACGTCCACCAGTTTCGTCAGAGTAACCTCACTACCTACACCCGGAAGGACCGAATGAAACAGTTGCGAAAAGAAAATCGGCATGTAGGGGACAAACAGTGCCACTGAACCAGTCAACGCGACCAGCCAGCGCCACGAACGAATCGGCTCCTTGCGCCTGATCGAACGGGCTAGCAACCATACAGCGTGCGTCAGCCACACTGCTACCGTCAGGTATAGCGTCAGCATTCCCAGGGTCACCAGCACACCGTATATCGCCCAGTATCGCCAGCGTTGTTGCCGCACGGCAATCACCATCACGAGTGTCGCTAAAACTCCAATTAACGCCGCTAGGGCGTACATTCGGACCTCGTACCCGTACCGCAGCACGAATGGTGCAGCCACCAAAAACGGTAGTGTCGCCAGCGCCACTCTTGGGGTGAAAAGGCGTCGCACCAGCAAAAGCCCCACACCAACGGCCCCCGCCATCAACAGGGCACTCAGGCTACGCAGTGCGAATTCACTCCACCCAAAAGTGCTACCCCATACCTTCAGCAACATATAGTACAGCGGCGGATGCGCGTCGACCGCAGCTAAAGCAAACATGTCAGGCCATGGCTGCTGCGCGAGAAGTATAGAATAGCCTTCGTCAAACCAAATCGGCTGCCCAATCGCCAGTATCATCGTGAGGCCAAATACGGCAACCATTGCTGCTAGCACCCACGCCCACCATAATCGAGTAATAAGCGTTGTGAAAGATTTCATGTTCTTTGACTTCAGAAGTTTTTTTAGCATAAGTACTTATAGTTTACGCCAGTGACGCCAGAAAATCTATCTCTGGCAATTTCTCCCCTTATGCACTATAATCACCAGGGTCAACCGATATATATCGGGGTGTGGCGCAGTTGATAGCGCGCTCGGTTTGGGACCGAGAGGTCGAAGGTTTGAGTCCTTTCACCCCGACCACATAAAAGCAGCCACGTCATGTGGCTTTTTTTATTTTTACGGTGCAAGAATACCTCACGCGTTTTGTGTTAAGATAAGCGTAAGCAAAACAACACAAACACTGCCATGAAACACAAAATAACCCTCCTCGTCTTCGGCCTCGCAATGATAGGTCTCTTCGCGGGCGTTGTGAACCTTATGCCCGATGTCGAAGAGCGCGTACCTCAACCAGCACCTCTGAGCCAGGAAGAGCTTGCTCATCAGCCGGCTGACCCTACCCCTGCAGACGTACAAAACATTCAACCAACCCAACAGTCGGCCGAACAACAACCAGCTGAACCAACTCAAAAAGACACTGCTGCCAACGACAGGGCACCGAAGCAAGCTGAAATCAAAGAGACCGTTGAAAAAGAGTACACCTACTACCCCCTCCGCACAGCTAACGACCCAGGCTTTGCGTCTAGCTGGGCCTTACAAGCAGTAAATGCACCAGACGCCTGGGACATCACTACCGGCACTAGCGACACCGTTGTTGCGGTTATCGATAGCGGATTTTCATTGAATCACGACGACCTACAAAACTCTTGGTACACCAACAGCGCCGAAACTGGGACTACTGAGTTAGGCGACGCCTGCTGGACTGGAGTGCCCGAGAATAAGCAAACAAACGACTGCGATGACGATCAAAATGGGTACGTTGATGATTGGCGAGGCTGGAATTTCGTCTTTAGCGACAACAACCCTGCGGCTGGACGAGACAACCCCAACGGCGACGGGGTCGCGCACGGTAT
>DFTJ01000010.1:51576-56394 GCA_002381485.1 Candidatus Saccharibacteria bacterium UBA4215
TGGGAGCTGCCGGAAATAACAACACCGGTATTGCAACCATCAGCTGGAGCACTAAAGTAATGCCCCTTCAGGCCTTAAGCGACGACGGTCCTGGCTTTACGAGCGACGTCGCTGCAGCAGTCTACTATGCCGTCGAAAATGGTGCTGATGTAATAAATATGAGTCTCGGCAGTAACCAGGCCGACCCTGCAATGCTTGCCGCAACTAATTACGCCTACGACAATAACGTTGTCGTTGTAGCTGCCTCAGGAAACTGCGGCACCGGCACCGAACTGGGCTGTGAAGACTATCCAGCGGGCCACATCGGCTATCCTGCTCGCAATCCCAATGTCATATCAGTTGGCGCAACCGACAGTGCCAACTCACGAGCCAGCTTTAGTAGTTATGGCGTCGCTCTAGATGTTGTTGCGCCGGGTTCAGGCACAATCAACTCACCTACTTGGACCGCAGGCAACCAAACGTCGCTCTATAGCGGTGCTCTCTATGGCACCTCGTTCGCTTCACCATTTGTTGCAAGCTTAGCTGCACTTATCAAGGCTATCCGACCCGATTCAAGCGTCCAGGATATCACCGCTCTTATTCTAGCAACCGCCCAAAAACCTACTGCAATGAACAACGCCCCCTTCACCAATCAATACGGCCACGGCAGCATCGATGCTTTCAAGGCAGTTACCGTTGCCACCTCGCTGAATGAGTACGAACAAGAACCCATCCTGCGCCAAGCGGGTGGTCCGGTAAGCGAGCACCGCTATGCACCAAGTAACTCACTAGGAAGCGGCTGTCAGTCAGAGACGGCCGAAACCTACTGCACTATTTGGATGAAAGATGTCGCCACGGCGTACGATCGCTATCTTCCCTACACCCTTACGAATCAAGAATCCGACGCTGGCTGGACCTGGAGCGCCGGAATTCTAAATGATGGCCTGTGGAGCATTCGAGCTTCCCAGGGCGACGCACTGTCACCCCAGTATCTACTTTCACGAAAGTAGCTAGTTGTTGAGCTTGTCCCTCAATTCGGAGGTTTTAATTTTGGCCTCACCTTTAATGGTATGACCCTGGGCCTTATCGATCTCCCCCTCAACCCGCTGCTTCGCGATATCAATATTCTCTGCAGTGTCCTCGGCTACTTCTTGAGCATTCGCCTGAGCATCTTCTAATTTCTTTTTTGCGTCATCTGCAAATCCCATATACATCCTTTCGTTAAGGTTGTTACGGTCTTATCATATCGGCCTTAACTGAGAAGTGCCTGAGCTTACTCTTATTTTGCGTACTCGATGGCTCGTGTCTCGCGGACGACATTCACCTTAATCGTGCCAGGGTACTGCATCGTACTCTCGATCTTGTTGGCAATGTCGCGTGCTAATTTAATTGCGCTCAAATCATCAACATTCTCTGGTCGAACAATCACCCTGACTTCACGGCCAGCGCTAATCGCAAATGACTTTTCGATACCCTTAAAGCTATTGGCGATATTCTCAAGATCGCGCATACGTTCTGCAAAGTTTTCGGCACTAATGTTGCGTGCGCCTGGTCGAGCAGCCGACAGCGCGTCACACACACGGACCACCAGTGCTTCGGGTGTTGTTGCTTCAATGTCGTCGTGATGGGCTTCGATGGCGTGTACAATCTCATCGCTCATACCATACTTACGAGCCAACTCAGCGCCGATATGGTGGTGCTTGCCCTCAACCTTATGCGTCACCGCCTTACCGATATCATGCAGCAGAGTAGCAATTTTCGTAACGCGCACGTCTGCACCGATCTCTTCAGCGATGAGGCCGGCCATGTGTGCCATTTCGGTGCTGTGCATCAACACATTCTGACCGTAGCTCGTGCGGAACTTGAGCTCACCAAGCAGCTGGATGAGTTCTTTCGGAATGCCGACAACACCAACTTCACGGGCCGCATCTTCACCCGCTCGTGTAACTTCCTTCGAGATCTCTTTTTGAGCTTTCGCCACCACTTCCTCAATACGACCCGGGTGAATACGACCGTCCTTCATTAACATTTCAAGTGACAAACGAGCTACTTGACGGCGAAGTGGATCAAAACTCGATAGAATCACCATCCCTGGAGTATCGTCGACCATAATGTCGACACCCGTTGCTCGTTGCAATGCCTGGATATTGCGGCCTTCTTTACCGATAATACGACCCTTCATTTCGTCGTCTGTCAGCTTGAGGGCTGTCACGGTACGCTCGGCAGTTACTTCACTGCTCATACGCTCCATCGCGCTGACCAATATCAACTGCGCCTTCTCCTCGGCGTTATCCTTGGCTTCATTTTGCAACTTATCAACCAGCCCCGTTAGGTCCTGCTTGATGTCACGCTCGGTCATTTGCATGAGCTTTTCAGCCGCTTCTTTTTTCTTCAGGCCAGCAATTTTTTCAAGTTTTTCTTGCTGACGGGTACGGATATCGCGAATCTCGTTCTTCAAGTCCTCAACCTCATCCTCTTGCGCACGTAGATTCTCAGCCCGGCGATCAAGTTCGTCCAGCTTGCGATCCAATGAAGATTCACGGTCTGCAAGCCGAGCTTCAGTCTTGTCCCATAATTTGCGCCGTTCTGACTCTTCCTTCTTGGCATCTTCAGCCAACTTGAGCGCCTCATCTTTGGCTTTGAGGACGATATCACTTGATTTATGTTTTGCGTCCGCCAATAGTTGGTCAGCTTTGTGCTTCCCTCCGGCTACTTTTGTGCGAGTGTACACGACGGTTCCGCCGGCACCAGCAAAAAGACCGATGATTGCGGCAATGATTGCTTCTACCATGTTGTTTCCTTTCTCAGAGAGCCCCGCCAAGTGTTCATCTTGGCTAACGGTATATCACGGGCGCACTGAAAGTATCAAAATTTATTCAAACTGTCTCAAATCAGACTATCTATATTGTAGCTCTGAAAGAGCGCTTGTTGCAAGCTTATTTACGTGGCGTCGTAATGTTTGGTTCACCGCCATACACCGGCATCACGAGTTCATCGTCAGCACCATGCTCTAGTCGTTGCTGGCCAGTCTTGATCCAGTCTTCACCACCAACTCCTACGATCGGAACATGCTCAGAACTCGCGAGCGTATTGAGCACCGTCAGGCCAATCCTTAAACCGGTAAAACTACCTGGACCCTCGAAAGCAACAATGCCTTTCATGTCTTTTATTGTCATATCATGCGAAGCCAATGTCTTCTGCAGATACCCGAGCAGCTCGTGCGCTAAGTTGCGGCCAGCCTCCCATTCGTGATGGTGCCATTCAGAGCCGTCATGTACAGATAGGTGACACACAGGTGTCGAGGTATCAAGTGCAATAATCATAGTTGCTCCGTCAGTGTTTCTAGGCCGCTGAATTCGAGCGTGCGATCGGTTTCGGAGGGCGAAGCAAATTCAATCCTTAACCGTTTTTTCGGCAGTACACCCTCTACAATGTCAGCCCACTCAACAACGGTCACAATAGTGTCATCGCGAATCACTTCATCAAGCTCATTTGCCATAATCCCCGCATCTTGTAGTCGATAAAAGTCATAGTGTGCCAATTGCAGACCGTCTCGAGCGTCATACACTCGGCTCACCGTAAAACTTGGGCTCTGAACGTCCTCGTCAATCGCCATGCCGACAGCAAGACCCTTTACGAATGTTGTTTTGCCAGCGCCCACATCACCAGATAACTCAATAACCTCGCCGCCCTGCAAGAGTGCGCCAAGCCGAGCCCCCAGGGCCTTCATCTCAACTTCACTTTTTACTTCTTTCTTCACTGAAATACATTATAACACCTAGTGCTTTCGCCCTCTGTACGGTACAATTGAGCGTAAGCATTATGCGCATTTCAGATAGTATTCTCGAAACTGTGCTTGGGCGGGCACAACTTGTAACACCTGAGCAGCTCACCACCTTGAAGCAAGAGGCGGAGCGTTCGAAGCGCCCGCTGCAAGAAGTCGTAATTGCGCAGCGAGTTGCTGACGAAAAAACTCTCGTTAAAGCATTCTCAAGCTATTCTGACATTCCTTACGTCGAACTTGATCCTGACAACATCCCCCCCGACGTCCTCAAACTTATCCCCGAACGTGTCGCTCGCCAGTACAATGCCGTCGTCTTTAAGATTGGTGAAGATGGTGTCCGCCATCTTGCAATGGAAGACCCTGATGATGTCCAGGCAGTCAACTTTATCCAAAAAGAGATAGGTACGAATTCACGTATCTATATTGCGACAAAGGATAATATCATCTCGGCACTTGATGCCTACAGGGGTGACGTCAACCAAGAGCTAAACGAAGTTATCGACTTCCAGCGAGAAGACGAAGTCGACACGCAAACTGTCAACGAGCAGGATATTGCCGAGGATTCCCCGATTGCGCAGACCGTTAGCCTACTGCTGGAGTACGCCATTCGCTCCCACGCCAGCGATGTGCATATTGAACCTCGTGAAGAATTTGTCCAAATCCGTTACCGAATTGACGGCGTCCTGAAAGAGGTAAACCGTTTACCCCGTAACGTTCTGGGTGCATTAGTCAGCCGTATTAAGATTCTCTCTAACCTAAAAATCGACGAGCGGCGTGTTCCTCAGGACGGTCGCTTCAAGATCAAAGTTGGTGGGCGCCAATATGCGCTCCGTGTCAGCTCACTGCCAATTGCTGATGGCGAAAAAATTGTTATGCGTATTTTGGATGAGTCAAACCAAGCTGTCAGCCTCCAAGATCTTGGATACTGGGGCCGTGCGTTAGTTGACCTGCAACGCGAAATGGTGGAACCAAACGGCATCGTGTTAATGACTGGGCCGACTGGATCAGGTAAGTCGACCAGCTTGTTTAGTATCCTGACAATTCTCAACCAGCCA
>DFTJ01000010.1:56579-57262 GCA_002381485.1 Candidatus Saccharibacteria bacterium UBA4215
GTTGAATACAAGATTCCCGGCGTCAACCAAACACAACTCAACATAAAAGCTGGGATGACTTTCTCGAGTGGTCTCCGCGCTCTTTTGCGTCAAGACCCGAACATTATCATGATCGGTGAGATCCGTGACAGCGAAACAGCCAACCTAGGCATTCAGGCGGCCTTAACGGGACACATGGTATTCAGTACACTTCACACCAACAATGCCGCTACCAGCCTACCGCGTTTGTTGGACATGGATATTGAGCCTTTCCTGATTGCTAGCACCGTCCGTGCTGTCGTTGGTCAGCGCTTGGTGAGACGACTCCATAAAGAATCCCGCCAAAGCTATGCGCCATCTGAGGAAGAGAAAGCCGAGATTATTAAGCTATTTAATCTACGGACCGATCAAGATTTTCGCATCATTCACGAACTCGAGAAGCAGGCCGCAGCTGAAGGGCTGGGCGGTGACACCCCCCTCAGCACTAACGAGCAGGGGATCGTAACGCTATGGCGTGCCAATAAAGACTTTCACGAAGATGACGCTCAAGAAGGCTATAAAGGACGTATTGGTATTTATGAAGTTCTTACCAACTCTCAAGCCATTCAGAAACTTATCATGAGCCACGCTACAAGTGACCAGATACAAAAACAAGCCATCGACGAAGGCATGATGACCATGCAGCTTGACGGGCTTATTAAGGC
>DFTJ01000010.1:57404-63158 GCA_002381485.1 Candidatus Saccharibacteria bacterium UBA4215
TCGACCCTGACAAGAAAACTGTTAATGGACGCACTGAACTACCCGACCGCGCCAGTGTTATTGCCGCCCTTCAAAAGCAGAATCTTCGTCCAGTAAGCATCAAGCAGGTGAAGGCAAAAAAGGGTTTTTCACTGAATCTCAATATTTTTGAACAAAATAAGGTAAAGGGTGATCAGCTGGTAATATTCACACGGCAACTGAGTGCCATGACCGGCGCTGGTGTGCCGCTTCTTCGCTCGCTTACCTCGCTTGAAAAACACGCCGAAGATCAGGCACTCAAGAGAATGCTTGGCGAAATTATTAAAAAAGTTGAGGGTGGTGCTCCACTGGCAGAGGCACTCGCCATGTTCCCAAACACCTTCAACGATATCTACGTCAACATGGTTCGGGCTGGTGAAACGGCTGGAATTCTTGAAGAAATCCTCAAGCGCCTTGCCAAACAGCAGGAAAAGAGTGACGCAATTCGCAAGAAAATTAAAAGTGCCATGGCATATCCGCTCGTACTCGTCACCATTACAGTACTCGCCTTCTTCGGCCTCATGCTTTTCGTTGTTCCGCAAATTGGCACCATCCTCACCGATCTAGGCGGTCCAGACGCCGAGCTTCCAGGCATCACTCTCTTTATGCTGGGCGTCAGTGATATCATTACCAGCTATTGGTATATCATTATCCCTGGTTTTATCGGTATTATCATCGGTATTATCCGTTTCATTAAGACCCCTCGGGGAAAGCGTATCTTCGACACCCTTGTTCTCAAGATCCCTGGCATCAACACAATTGTTCGAAAAGTTGCCGTCGCCCGGTTTGCGCGCACCTTCTCTGCCCTAATGGGTGCTGGTGTAGCTGTCCTGGAGTGCCTTGATGTCACTTCGCGAGCAGTTGGTAACGTCCTTTACGAAGACGCCTTAAAGAGTGCGGCGAAAAGCGTCAAGAACGGCCGGCCCCTTTCCGCGATCATCGAAGAAGATGTTCTATTCCCCGCCATCGTTGGCCAGATGCTCGCCGTCGGTGAAGAAACTGGTCAAACTGACACTGTTTTAATTAAAGTTGCCGATTTTTACGAAGAAGAGGTCGACTTGGCTATCGAAAGTATCAGCGCAATTATTGAGCCGGTTATGATTGTCTTGATGGGTAGCATGGTTGGACTAATCGCCGCCAGCGTCATGACCCCAATCGCTTCGCTCTCACAAAATATTAGCTCATAGGGGCTACTTATCAAGCCGCTCATGCTATAATAACCAGTAGTTATCCACCGTGGGCATCATGTCGAGATTATTTTATAAAGACAAACCAATTCTAGGCCTTGATATCAGTCATACTGGTATTAAAGTCATGTCCCTGGACCCTAAAAAGTGGTTAGTGCAAGGCTATGGCTCTATCGACCTCGAACCACTCAAAATGAAAGAAGCGCTCGAAACCGCCGAAGGCACATATCTTACTGACAACCTAAACCTTCTAATGACAGAGAAGCTGATTGGATCAGCCAATAGCAAGCGAGTAGCAATTGCACTCCCAACAGCACGCAGCTTCTCGCGTACCTTTACGCTCCCTATCTCTGCCGAGAAAGCCCTCCATGACGCTGTTGTTCTTGAGGCCGAACAGTACATCCCCATCCCATCAGCCAACCTCTACATTGACTACCAAGTCATTGAACGCACCAAAAAAGAGGTGACGATATTGATGAGCGCCATAACGCGGGTGGTAGTCGACAACGTCGTCAAGGCCGTCGAAGCAGCCGGGCTGCAACCCGTCCTCATCGAGCCAGGCATCTGCTCAGTCGCCAGAGTGTTGACCGTGACCGAAAGAGGATCTTTACCAACTGTTGTAGTTGATATTGGCCCAGCTAGCACCGATATTGCGATTCTTGACCAAGGAAACATCCGCGTCACCGGTGGACTCGCTGTTGGAGGCAACACGTTCACCCTCGACATCGCAAAAAAGCTAAACGTTGCTCTGGAAAATGCCCACCAACTAAAGGTCCTCAATGGACTTAATGCTGGACCACGTCAACAAAAATTACAGGCCGCTCTTGAGCCAAGCATCCAGCGTATCCTCGCAGAGGTAAAAAAGGTCATGCGCTATTATAACGAACGAGTTAGCAAGGACAGGAAACTCGAACAACTCTTGATTGTCGGAAGCGGCAGCAACCTCCCCGGTATCGGTGAGTACTTCACCAATGCGCTCGTCATGCCCGCTCGTGTCGCTAGTCCATGGCACAAACTTGACTTCGGTAAGATTCAAGAACCGCCAAAACAATTCCGCCCGCGCTACATCACCGTCGCCGGGGTCGCGAGTATCCCCCCAGAAAGGATGTGGAAATGATTAATGTAATGCCCGATGACACCAAAAAGCAACTCCGAGCTGCCCGTGCCAATGTTACTCTCAGCCGATATATTCTTATCTCCATCACAGCCTTTGGCTTTCTGATAGCTCTTTTGTTTGGCTCATCTTTTGTGCTTGCCCAGACGCAGACAAGCGCCGAGGCCCTCATAGAAGCAAACGACACTAAAGCAAGTGTCTTCGAGGAAACCCAAACGCAAATAGACCAGCTCAGTCAAGATTTAGGAAGTGCTCGTATCGTCCTTGATCAGCAAATTTCCTATTCATCGATCTTACGCTCTCTTGGTACAGCTATGACCCCAGGCACCGTTCTCGACTCCTTTGAGCTTAGCGATACAGCGGCAAGCGGCTCGCCAGTTGAGGTCCGCATTTACGCGACTAACACAGAAGCGCTCACTAGACTGCGAGATAGTCTCGCCAACTCACCCAGCTTTAGTAGCGCCGATCTAGGTTCCGTAAGTAGTCAAGATGGCATTGAAGGCTACCCTGTGAGCGCAACGATGACGATAGTAATTAACAGGGGAGCAAGTCTATGAAAAAGGCCGGCATGAACGCAACGGGGTTGCGCAAACTCCTCATATTCATCTTCATTCTTACACTGGCTGGTGTTGGAGCGGGATTCTACTATGGGCTGACTCAAATTCGCGAGTACGCCATCGAAACGAACCAAAAAGTAGCCGACGCCGAAGCAAGCGGTACGCAGATCGATGAACTCCGCCAACTGCAAACGACACTTTCGCAGTCAGATAGTCTCATCGCCAAAGCCGATGATATGTTTGCAACTAACTCGAACTATCAGTCACAAGCCATCACCGATCTTCGCCGCTACGCAAGCGCTGCTGGCGTGTCAATTCAAAGCACTGACTTCACCGAGCCAGATAACGCACCCGCAGCACTCAACAATCGCACCGTCAGCGTTGGACTCGGTGGTTCTGTAACCTACACCAAGCTCATTCGCTTCCTAGAGCTAGTCGAGGGTAATCTTCCTAAAATGCAGCCGATCAGCCTTACCGTGAGCCGCCCCGACGACCCAACCGAGAACACGGTTACCGTCAGTGATATCACCATTAATATAGCCACGAGGTAATCATGAAGAAACTCCGTATGCCCAACCCCCTCACAGCAATCACCGGCTTCTTTCGCCGATTTCACATGACTCTCTTCATCATCATCGTCCTTACTGCACTTGGTGGAGCGGTTCTCTTACTGGCGAGTATCATCAACGACACCTCTCTCGCAGCTGATTATCAATCACCTATTCGAGCCGGCTCAATCGACCAAGCAACACTCGATCGAATTAACGCTTTGCATCGCAGCAACGGCGACCTTCCCAACGCAACCACTTTTGATGGACGCAGCCCCTTTAGTGAATAGCCTAGTGAAGTACGATATAATAAAAACATGCTAGTGCTTGGATCTCGATTTCACAATACGCCGGTGATGAGCCTTCAGACTGGCGCCCGACTCGCCACAACGATTCGACCAATCGTTGACCCAACCAATCTGACCGTTATTGCGTTCGAAGTCGAAGGGCCGCTATTAAGCGAAAAACCCGCATTCCTGCGAGTCGAAGAGATTCGTGAAGTTGCACCAATCGGTATGATCGTTGACAGTAATGACGAAATTGTCGGCCTGGATGATGTCATCAAGCTAAAAAAGATTTACGGCCTAGAGTTCGAGCTGGTCGGCATGCCCGTTATCGACGAACACAAAAGAAAACTAGGCAAAATTGAAGATTTCACCCTTGAAACAGGTGGATTCGTCATTCAACAACTAAACGTCAAAAGAGGCTTCTTGAAAGGTCTTAATGACACAGGCCTCCTTATCCACCGCACACAAGTTGTTGAGATTACAGATAACGAAGTGATTGTAAAAGGCACAGGCAACAAACGCCTCCCCGACCCAGTTACTGAACCCGTCAGGCATGACTACGTAAACCCATTTCGGCAGCCATCCCCACAACCAGAACAAGCCGACTCTTAGGATTCTGCCTCATCCAAACGCGCTAGCGTGGATTTTATATCATCGTAGCGAAACCCTTGTCGTGCAAGATATGACAAGAACTTCTGTTCATCATCGTAGCGAGAGCGCTTCTTCAATATTATCTTTTCAAGCTCATCGTTATCGGTGCGATCAGACTGATCAAGCACTTCATTAATCAAGTCTCGGCTCACTCCCTTTGCGAAAAGCTCAGACTGAAGTTTACGCATGCTTGAACCCTTACGAAGATTACGATTTTCAACCCAAAACTGAGCGAACTTCTGATCGTCAAGATACCCCTTCTCAACTAATCGATCGAAGACCCTCTGCGTAAGCTCTGTTGATACACCGTCGCGCATCTCACCCGTCTTAACACGTCGTGGACGCGTCTTGCGGTACAGGTACTGTTGCATCTCGCGTTGGCTACGCGGACGCATCAGGCAGTACTCTAACGCCCTTGTATACAGCTTCCCAAACTGACTTTCCTCTTCAAGCTGAATTAGTTCAGCCTCTTCGTACTCTTTTCCGGTCCGCAGACCTAACTCGGCGACCTGAGTAATATCAAGACTAAAACGATACCGCCCATCAACCGATACGTTAACGCGATTCTTGTCGCGCGCTTGGACAGAGATGGACGTTATCTTCATAGCAATCGGCTACGGTCTAGGCAGCTTCTTCAGCAACCTTGGCACGCACCTTCTTGTCAATTTCTGCTAAGACGTCAGGGTTTGCAAGCAGATACTGTTTACTTGCTTCCCGTCCCTGCCCAATCTTTGCTTCGGCATAGTCAAACCATGCACCACTCTTACCGACAATATTGTGCTGTACAGCGAGGTCAAGAACGTCACCAGTTTTCGAGATACCTTCGTTATACATGATGTCGAACTCGGCCGCACGGAAAGGAGGAGCAATCTTGTTTTTGACCACCTTCACCTTAGTGCGGTTACCAATGATGTCATCGCCCGACTTAATTTGCCCGGTTCGCCGGATATCGAGTCGAACAGATGAGTAAAACTTCAACGCGTTACCACCAGTTGTCGTCTCTGGATTACCGAACATGACACCAATCTTCATGCGAATTTGGTTAATAAAGATGACAATAGTGTTGCTCTTGTGAATGATGCCCGTCAACTTACGAAGCGCTTGGCTCATTAGTCGAGCTTGCAAGCCCATGTGACTATCGCCCATTTCGCCTTCAATCTCGGCCTGCGGCACGAGTGCTGCGACTGAGTCAACAACGACCAAGTCAACTGCGCTAGAACGAACCAATGTCTCTACAATCTCAAGCGCCTGCTCACCGTTATCCGGCTGCGCAACGAGCAAGTTATCCGTATCGACACCCAGGCGTCGTGCATAGGATGGATCCAAAGCGTGTTCTGCATCAACGAAAGCAGCCGTACCGCCCTGTTTTTGAATCTCTGCAATAGCGTGCAG
>DFTJ01000010.1:63334-64651 GCA_002381485.1 Candidatus Saccharibacteria bacterium UBA4215
AACTGCTTATTGATTTGCTCCTGAGCAAGACCAAGTGCCTTCAGTTTGCCCTCACTTGCGATAGGACGTACTGGAGTATCAGTCTTGTCTGATTTTTTTGCTGACATATATTCCCTCTCTTTAATTCACCTCTTATTATACGTGCTAAATCTTAATTTGCTATAATACGAGCATGAATAAGATGTCTCGTGGGTTTACCGTGCTTGAAATACTTTTTGTTATCGTCATTATTGGCTTTGCCAGTGTTATCTTTTTTGTACAAAAGAATAACGTCGAGGTTGCCGCCCGAGACACAGAACGCAAAACATCTATTAACGCGATGTACTACAGTCTCGAAGAAGTATACTTCAAGGAAAATAACCACTATCCTCGCACTATTGATGAAACAGTCCTTCCCTCGGTTGACCCAGAACTCTTCAAAGACCCTCAGGGCGTAAAGATTGGTGAAGCCAGCAGCGACTACCGCTACGAACCGACCGATTGCGAGAATGACGCCTGCGCCGGCTACTCGCTACGCACCATCTTAGAAAACGAAGCAGACTACGTTAAAACCGAACGCTAAGCTAGTCGTCGTGCAAGTCGACAGGCCGGCCTAACTTAAACGCCTCAACGGCATTATTAAGGACCGCAATGTGATCCTTAGGATTCGCCACATACGTAAACCGATACGTGGTCTCGTCACCCTCTGTACTTAATCGTATCGAACCATAATTAAATATGTGTTGAATAATATTCGTTTGTACATAACTGGCGTCCTCAATACTCGCGAGACTCACCGTCTGCTCGTGACGCGAGAAGATGCTATCTTGAATCTCCTGAATAACGCTTTCGTTCGTCAAGAAAAACTTATTGTTTGTGTAAACATAGTATACGACGAACATTCCCAACCCTACCAAAATGCTAAAGAGAAGGACGGGAAGAAATACCGAACCAGGATCAGCTGCAGCTCCCCGCAGGTTCAATGAATCAGCGATAACCCCGTAATTCAATAGAATAGTTAACGCAGCAGTAATCAGAAATGTGCCCAGGACAAGTGGCAGTACCAGCCCAATGGGATGTCGGCGCACAGAGCGAACAATGTACTCACCCTCACTCAAGTTAAGGAATGGGTACTTTTTGACCGAAGCCTCGTGACGCTTGCGAGCCTCTAGGCTCATCTCTTGTTTTGGAGGGCTCAAAGGTCGAACGACCTGCACGAGCTGTGGCGCTTTCGGCTGAGCTGCAGCCGGCGGTGGTGTCGGCGGATGGGCATACAATGGACGCCCCTCGGCATCATACGCCACGGGCTGCGGAGGGGTTTGCTGAGGATCATTTGGG
>DFTJ01000010.1:64765-66538 GCA_002381485.1 Candidatus Saccharibacteria bacterium UBA4215
ACCTTTCTTCTCGACATGTCGACGAGCCTTTACTGTCACCCGGCGTCCCCTAGGGGTGCGTTCAATAAAGCCAATTTGCATCAGGTATGGCTCATAAAAATCTTCAATGGTTGTCGCCTCGTCGCCCGTCAATGCCGCTAGTGTAGTGAGCCCAACTGGGTTATCTCCATAGTGCTCGATCATATTGCGGAGTAGGTTCCGATCACCGGCGTCCAGACCCAATTCATCAACTTCTAACAAGGACAACGCCTTGGTTGTCATAACAGTATCGATAATGCCGTCTCCGTTAACATCAGCATAATCACGAACTCGCTTTAGAAGGCGATTTGCGATACGCGGTGTCAGCCGGGCACGTGTCGAAAGCATTGCAGCAGAAGACTTGTCAATCTCACTCCCCAGAATAGAGGCAGCTCGTAAAATAATCTGACTAATTTCATCAGGCTTATAAAAATCGAGTCGGTACAAATGTCCAAAGCGATCTCGCAGTGGTGCCGCGAGTGCACCTGTTCTTGTCGTTGCGCCGATAACGGTAAACTTTGGCAGATCCAGGCGAACACTTCGCGCCGCCGGACCTTTGCCGATCATGATGTCCAACTTGTAGTCTTCCATCGCCGAGTACAGCACTTCTTCCACCGTCCGGCTCAGTCGGTGAATTTCGTCAATAAACAAAATATCGCCGTCTTGCAAATTCGTCAGGATACTCGCTAAATCCCCCGGTTTTTCGATTGCTGGACCAGACGTAATGCGAATACTCTTACCCATCTCGTTGGCGATCACCGTTGCCATAGTTGTCTTCCCTAGCCCAGGCGGTCCGTATAGCAGTATGTGGTCCAGAGGCTCTGATCGTTTTGTTGCCGCTTCAATCGCAAGCTGTAAGTTCTTCTTTAGGCGGTCTTGGCCCACGTACTCTTTAAAGGTGCCGGGACGAAGCGTCACTTCAATAATCTGCTCTTCGCTATCTTCGGTGTGGTCACTGGTGTCGACAATGCGCTCGATTGCCATTACGCACCTGCCTTCAGGGCTAGCGTCACTCGCTGTGCAGTTGGAATATCCTTCGGCACCGTTTCAAGCGCTTGAATCGCATCATTTAAGGTAAAGCCAAGAGCCATCATTGCTTCGAGCGCCTCATCGCCCGCTGGCGCCGACGATACGCCACTCGCATGCGCAACGCTTACTGCCAGTCCCACTTTGTCAGACAAATCGACGACAACTCGCTCAGCAGTTTTCTTGCCAACGCCGCTGGCTTTTGCAATATACCCACTATCGCCGCTGGCAATCGCATTGCGAACGGTTTCACTATCCCCTAGGCTCAAAATTGCCAACGCCGCCTTTGGGCCTACGCCCTGAACACTAATCAGTAGTTCGAACAGCTTTTTCGCAGCTAAAGATGAAAATCCGAATAAATCCTGTGCTTGCTCGCGGATATGATGGTACGTATAAAATTTGACCATCTCACCCAGAAGCGCATGGTCAAAGTCGCTCAGCGGGACCTGAACCTCATAGCCTATACCGCGTACATCGACAATGACAGAGTTTGCGAATTTTTCGGCCACTACTCCAGAAACATGTGCAATCATATCTCTATTATGACACATTGATGAAGGAGTGTGCAGCCTAGGTTGAAGTTCGCGACATCAGGGCATGTGTAATTGCTGCCGCTAGCGCATCGGCGCAGTCATCTGGCTTCGGGACTTCTTTCAAACCGAGCTGCAAACGCACCATTTCCTGCACTTGTTTTTTGTCAGCCTTACCGTATCCGGTCAGGCTCTGCTT
>DFTJ01000010.1:66607-67701 GCA_002381485.1 Candidatus Saccharibacteria bacterium UBA4215
GGTCAGGCTCTGCTTGATTTGCATCGGTGTATATTCAGCAATCGGTAAGCCAGCCTTTCGAGCAGCTAGTTGCGCGACGCCCCGGGCCTCTGATACTGTCATCGCAGTAGTAATATTGCGTGAAAAAAAGAGTTTTTCAATCGAAAAACTATCCGGGTTAGTTGCAGCAATAACCTCTTGGACACCATCAAAGATCTCCTCCAGTCGCTCGTCGTGTGGCGTATGAGCGGGAGTTCGAATGACACCCGCCTCGACCATTGTCATTTTTTGGTTCACTACATCGATCACCCCAAAACCAAGGATGCCAGTACCAGGATCAATACCAAGAATTCTCATAGCTCAAGTATAGGTTACTTTCGACGGGAGACAAACTTCCAAGCTCGCACAAACATCTGCTTGATCTCGTGCCGCCACTCCCAAGCACCGTATACTACTAACGCCAAGACCCCCAGACCAATGACAGCAATGACGTACCATTGATCTGGTTGAGCCTCAGCTTCAGCGCCTAACACTTCATAGTCTACGACCGACATCGCCTTGATGTTTCGACAGCGATTTGTATCAGGATTACGCTCCTGGCCCTCGCGGCAAGGAGTGATTGTTGGCTCGCTCGCAATCTTACGGCACCGGTTTGTTTCCGGGCTACGGTACTGATCAGCTCGACAAGGCGCTGGTGCGCTCGACGCCGCTTGGATTAGCCGACAGCGATTGGTCTGAGGATGTCGATACTGATTACTCGCACACGGCTTGAGTGTTGAACTCGCTGATCTCGCAACCGACTCAACTACTTTGTCGGGTAAATTTTCAGCGCCAGGGGTCGGTTGATTTGTATACTGCCACACTTCACCTATCAAAGCCCAAGCTCTGTTATCTTTAGGACTCTGGTATTCCGCGGAAACATCAATCATAACGCCATCGACAGACGCTAGCCCCACCTTCCCGGTAGTGTTCACAAGCGTGTAGTCGACAAGGCCGTGCGTTACAACAAAATACTCTCCCGGCTCAACAAGCACACCATCGGGCAGCGACACTACGTCAACGGGCCCAACACCAACCCACAGCTGCGCTCCGCTGAGATCGACCGTCTCTGTTCC
>DFTJ01000010.1:67833-72245 GCA_002381485.1 Candidatus Saccharibacteria bacterium UBA4215
CTCTGTTCCGTAATTCTGCAGCTCGATAAACTCTTTTCCAGCGTCTGCCCCAGAAGCATTTGGCAGGAGCTCCGTAATTTTCACTGTCGGCAATCGCGGCACTACTACCTCAATTTCCGTGTAGTACGTTGTATCATTTGGCAGTGCGTCACGTTCCACAACCTGCCAATCATCACCACTATCGGTGTCAGCGTAACGCAGCGGCGACTCTTCACCTTCACTACCAAACGCTCGTTGATAGATCATGCCCGACGGAGCCGTTTCGGTCCAGCTCATACGGTCGACTTCGTCTCCAGAGGCATCGACTAATACAAGCGTGTCGCTACTCCCCACCAAGCTCCCGCTCGATTGGTTCAGTGGCTCAAAGACGTGTGCGAAATTCAGTTCAGAGTGTGCCTGCGCGTAGGATGACGAGGCGATCGTTGCGTGACCATAGCTCGGCACGAATATCCGAATATGCGACATGCCCGCATAAAGGCAGCCGATGGCGACGTCGTTCTTGTTACGAAGGCACCAATCGGTCAGGTCCACTTCACTGGCGGAGTTATTATATAAAGAGATGAATTCCTGCGTCGCACCACCGGTCACTCCGCTCTGCACCTCAGAGATAACGATAGTAGCCGAAGCGGCGTACGTCGGGGGGACGTACGCAATTTGTTGTATCAAGACAACACCAACAATGATTACAACTATTCGCTTCAGCATGTTCTTAGCTTAGCGAGCAGCTATTAAGTCACTATGAACTAATTGGAGAAACTAGACTTCAACAATAATATCGGCATTCGTATGCACGTTCGTGACATCATCAAGGTCGTCAAGAGCGTCCATCAGTTTCAGTACTTTTTCTGCCTGATCTTTGTCGTCAATTTCAACTGGCATATTCGGTACATACTGGAGCTCGGCACCAGTCACCCCGAGGCCTGCGTCGGCGATAGCCGTGCGCACTTTTGCCAAGTCTTTCTGATCGGTGTACACGATCATTTCGTCACCCTCTTCAATCGCATCTTCAGCGCCCGCATCAAGAACCGTCAGTAGCGCCTCCTCGCCTTTAGCGGAAACCGTAATCACTCCTTTACGAGTAAATTGGAACATGACGCTACCGGCATCAGCAATGCGACCACCATTTTTTGTCAGCACATTGCGAACATCTGGGAACGTACGGTTTTTGTTGTCCGTTGCCGTTTCGATAATAATTCCGACACCACCTGGGCCCATCGCTTCGTACGTTACTTCATCCAACGCAGCGGCATTCTTATCCGCCACTCGATCAATCGAACGTTGAATATTCGCTGCTGGCATGTTGGCTTGCTTGGCTTTTTCTATCGCCATCGCGAGCGTCGAGTTCATTGCTGGGTCTGCCCCAGCTCGTGCTGCAATCGCAATCTGATTACCTAATTTTGTAAAAACCGCGCCGCGCTTGGCATCTTTAGCACCTTTTTCGCGCTTGATCGTCGACCATTTACTGTGTCCTGACATAAGAAAAACTCCGTGTATACTATCTGATTTTCACCTTATTATACCAGCTTACAGATAGCGGGTGCTGCCAAACGGTATTTTTTGGCTGACGTACAGCCCGGAAGCGAGGGTGTGCGCCGAGTGAACCGTTCGCTCGCCAAACCGTCGGTTGATACTGTCAATCGCCCCCGTCACCTGACGCTCACGCACAATCTGGTCGTTGAAAAAACTCAGTTGCTGATCAATTATCGGCTCAATTGAATACACATGAACACCGATTTCCTTCAGCTGGTCAGGTGCTTGTTCGAACAATTGCCGCGCCAATACATAAATTGTTTTATCACTCGAAAAGGGGAGTGAGGATAGGGTAGAGGAGTGCCAATATTGGCGTTCACGCGTCTTTCCATACACATACACTCCCCTGGCCGCCTTGTCCTGCGAACGCAACCGCCACCCAACCGATTCGCACAGGTGATGGAGCCGTCCAAGTATCTCGTCGTAACTTAAATCAAATCGCTCTAACACGTATTGCCGCCCGACTCGCTTAACGTCACTCGAGACATCATCAACTTCCCAGCCGCGCAGCCGATCATACCACCAGCGGCCAACAACACTCTTAAAGACCATCCTCTGTAACGTCACGACGTCAGCGTCTAGAAACTCGAGTGGGGTATAGATGCCAACTGCATTTAAACGCTGCTGATTACGATGCGCAATGCCCGTAAGATCAGTTAGCTGCAACTTCCCTAGCACCTCTCGAATATTGTGCGACGTTAAAACATTCAACCCGTCGGGCTTATTCAATCCGGCTGCTGTCTTTGCCAAAAAACGATTCGTCGCGATACCGATATTACAGCGCATCCAAACACCAATTTCTTCCCGTAATCTTCGCTTAATCTCATGGGCAATCTCCACCAGATCACGCTCCTGAACATCGGCTGAGGTTTGGTGAAAATCAATCACCCCCTCATCAATACTTTTCATGGTCACATGGGCCGAGTAATCGCGCATAATATCCAGCAATTTATGATACACATAACGATATTTCGACGGGTCGCTTTCCAGCGCGATTAACCCCGAACACAGAGCCTTCGCCTCTTTGAATTTCATCCCCACCTTCACCCCTTTTGCTTTAGCCTCGTAACTGGCCGTTACGATAGCGGTGTGTTCAGTGCGACGGTTCACAATCGCGACTGGCTTCCCGCGCAGCATCGGCCGAGCCTGCTGTTCAACTGTCGCAAAGCAGCTGTTCAAATCGATATGCATAATCAGTGGCCGCTCCAGGTTATGCTGCTTCATAGTGATCAGCCTCCATTGTTAAGTGCCAAATCAAACGTTCACTATCAAATTCCAGGCGATAATCTGCGCCACCGTCCGTCACGTCAAAGATATGAATTGTCTTATTGCCAGTCGGAAGAGGGTGTCGCAGCCCCAGCTCACTCACCTCAATCTCTCGCCCACTGGCCCGTCGAAAACGCACCGGATAACATGGCTGGTGCCCCTGACCAAAGCGAGCAATTACCTCAACCCGTTCCTGTAAAAAAGTTTCGTCATTCATCTGTAATATTCCCTAAAAAGTTATAGAGAAACGTTTTAATAGATGTATGCCCGTTCAGTGTACCCGTTTCTCGCACACTATCCGAAGACATTGAATGACCATTCGCGAGGGACGCTTTGTCGCCGAAGGGCGGCTAGTGTGTATCGCGCGGTAGTAGTTATTATTATACGCCACCCTAGAATAATTGCACCAGATTTGCTACAATTGCCCCTGTAGCAAAACACGGCACCGTAGCTCAGTTGGTTAGAGCGCGAGACTCATAAGCTCGAGGTCACAAGTTCAATTCTTGTCGGTGCTACCAGAATTTCACCATAGCGTCTTCGGACGCTATTTATTTTTCGCCTCATCGTATTTAACCAACTTGACGCTACAGGTATCCTTAGCTTGGTAGCCATTATGCTTATCCTTGCGCTCGACATAATCCATGGCTATGCTAAATTAATGATTGAACCATCTCAACGGCCAGATGCGTATGTCGGTATCAGCGGTGTCGTATCTGCCGAACAACAGACCGAAATCGAACAGTATGCTGAAACGATCGAACTGAATACCCGCCGGTTGATGCTTGGCGTAAAGGCAGTCCACAAAACACAGTTTCTTGATATTGAAAATAAGTACGGACCTGCTTGGTATCCTGTCGGTGAGGCCGCTTTCACGAGCGCCTTACGTTCGAGAGGGTCCAGGGACGGCTCGCTCGCCATTGCCCAAACCTACCTCGACCCTGATCTTGTTGAAAACCCTGGCTATCGATTTTTTTTCATGAATCGACTGCTCCAAAGAGGGGCGCCATGGATTGATGGTATCCAATTTGACATGCTGCCCTGGCACACACACCCCGAAATGCTCGACTTTCTAGAAGAACTAAAGGAACGAACTGCAACAAAAATTCTGCTTCAAGTACACCAACCGGCTATGAATACTCTTTCTCCAGAAGGCGTTGCGGGAATTCTGGGAGAGTACCGCGACACTCTCGATTATGTCCTCTTTGACTCCTCACACGGAACTGGCAAGCGCCTTGATACCAGCGCATTAATCGAGTATCTGTCAGCCGTATACGAAAGTCCCGAGCTTACTAACACAGGGTTTGCGCTTGCAGGCGGCCTCAACCGAGACACCGTCTTAGAGGAGCTCCCTAAAGTACTTGAAAAATTTCCCGACATCTCGTGGGACGCAGAAGGGCAGCTTCACCCAGCTACGGCTACGAATGAAAGACCTCTCGACATGAAAATAGTTAGTGGCTACCTAAAAGCAGCAAAGGAAGTCAGTGACAAACTCGGCTATAACGGCCGCACGACGTCCGAACCGTAAGAAATTGCCTGCATTTCATAACACGTTTCGCCAGCAACAGGGCTTGTGCCGGGGATTCCGTCACTATACGCGGATGGGCGAAACAGGTAGC
>DFTJ01000010.1:72294-75892 GCA_002381485.1 Candidatus Saccharibacteria bacterium UBA4215
GGATGGGCGAAACACGTAGCTTGCGTACTGTCCGCGATTATCATCGTCGTACTTGAACGTTACACATAATTCATAGAAGAATGTTGTCTCTGGTTCAGTCGCACCGCTCACAGTCTTGGTTTCAGCTGGCCGCACATTGGGTGTGTAGCTCAACAAACCGTCTTCAACGGCGCTTGAGACAACCTCGCCATCAGTATTCCCTAAGTAGCTCCCGGCCAGATCACTCGCTTCTTGAAGTGTTGCTGGAAGCTGACCATTCTGGTTAAGGTATTCATTTACCAGCAACTGTGAGGCCTCTGCTGCGCGCTGCGCTCGAGTATCATCTTTTCTGACTAATGTCTGTGCAACCGGACCAGCAATACCCCATACCATTGCCGCCAAAACGACCAGTATAAAGAAGCTGCGCAGCCACAGTCGCATTCGCGTCTTGGTCATTGGGCGCATAATCCGGAAGGTCAGTTTTCCAAAAAAGCCAGCCAGCACAGCCGAGGTTGCAATTGAAACCAGCGGACCACTTATATCACTCGTATCGCTTAGGACAATACTAACCAACGAGAATACCAATGAAGCGAGCGCAGCGACCGCAATAAGTGCAAAAAGAACAGCATGAATTACCATAATTACCATACCAACACGATCTTTTTCATCACGCTCACGACGCGAGAACAAAACATCGCAGACGACCGCAATCGGAAGCAAGACGAATGCAGCAGCCACAACATAGGCGACTGCCTCGTAGTTACTAGTGTAGCCGTTTAATGCAAAGTTGGTGCAAATCCCAACCAACGCGGCCGTGGCAATTGCCGTCCACCCCCAAAATGCATACGAGAGCCATTGAAAAATCGCCACACTGGGCGAATTCACTTGCGTTGATGAAGAGCGACCTGATACCTGTGATGAAGTTGCTTTTTTTACCATAACCATAGTATACACCTCATTATTCCAAGATGCATATAGGTAGGGGAGTGGTTGAAAAGAAAGAGGGGAGTGGTCTCCCCTATCTGTTTATACAGTTATTTACCAGAGGTTGCCGCTTCACGCTGCGAAATAAAACTCAAAAGTTCTTCGCTTGATCGCTCACGTTGCCATGTTGCAAGTTCGAGCACTTCGGTCATGGTTACTGGTTCGATTGGGCTTGGGGTTGAATCCATTGTTTTGCCTTTTTTTGTTTTTATTGTTTGATGTATCTATTTAAGCACAAACGTTATAAAAAGTCAATAGCCTTCTTCCCTATTCCTTTGACTGAGGTGATACGCTTATGGTATAAGTAAATCAGAGGAAACCTAAAAAATAAACATATGGACATCGCAACGTCTCTCGCCATCGTCACACTCGCGGCGCTGGTGCATGCCAGTTTTCAGCTCAGCGTCAGCGTCCTGACGCTCCTCAGCGGTCACTCAATTGGGGCTAAGCGTTCTCACGCCCGCACTCTCCGTCTGACCTCTAGTTTTGTGTTTGGTGCCGGCGTCATGACACTGCTACTGCTCTCCTTTATCTCTCTAGTATTGCTCACGATTTTTGGTCAAGACGCGCCACAACTCATCTGGGCAATTGCCTGCGGCCTTTTGATTGGCGTTGGAATTGCCGTCTGGTTCTTTTATTACCGACGTGAGAAGGGAACATCGCTCTGGATTCCGCGCTCATTTGCTCGCCACCTTAGTGAACGCAGCAAGGCAACCAAGAGTGCGGCTGAATCGTTCAGCCTAGGGCTTACAAGTGTCATTAGCGAGCTCCTCTTCATTGCTGCTCCTTTAATCATAAGTGGCCTCGTCATTATTCAGCTGCCAGGCATCTGGCTGCTAGTCGGTATCGCTGTGTATACCGTCATTTCACTGATCACCCTCTTCAGCATTTGGGTGTTGATCAGTAGTGGCCACCGTTTAAGTGAAATCCAAAAGTGGCGCGAGACGAATAAGCACTTCTTGCAGTTTGCCGCTGGTGGCGCTCTCACCGTCCTAGGATTCTTTGTATATGTCTGTAAGATTATCGCCGACGTGGCGGGAGTTGCCTAACATGGAACACGGTGGGCTGGCAGTTGATATCATCAAACGCAATGGACGACGGCCAAGCGAGGCGTTTGTGCGCGAAAAGCTGCACGACAGCATTGTCGCTGCCTGCCTAAGCACCGGTATGCCGGTTGGACAGGCCGAAGGTATCGCCAAGGCAGTCGCCGAGCACGTCGTAGGCTGGCTCCGCAGTCGACCGGAGGTGACCAGTCATGATTTACGACGAATCGCTAGCAAGCATCTGCGAGCGCACCATCCAGACGCAGCATATTTATACGAACAACATCGAAGTATTCTTTAAGGAGACAGCACATGGCTCAATCACACACATTTGACTACGACCTCATCGTTATCGGCAGCGGCGCCGGGGGAAGCGCAGCCGCAAGTATTGCCGCCCGCGCGGGCAAGCGCGTCGCCATCGTTGAAAGCGACACTTTTGGTGGCGATTCACCAAACTGGAGCGACGTTCCCACCAAGGCACTGATGCATATTGCCCACCTCTACGACCAGGCCCGTCACGGTGATAGATTTGGGTTGCGCACCTCAACACTCGGCTACAATTACCCTTCTATCCGTGCTTGGAAAGAACTAGCCGTCAAGCGAACAGGTGCTGGTGGCAACCGAAAATTCTACGAAAATAATGGTATCAGCGCCTTTAATGCTACCGCCCACTTCTTAAGCCCTCATGAAATTAGCGTCAATCGGCGGCATATCTCGGCAGCGCATTTCCTCATCGCCACCGGTTCATCGTGGATTACCCCAAAAGTTCAGGGTCTCGACGACATTAAGTTCTTTACGCCGCGCACCATTCTTGAAGCAATCCGTCCACCAAAAAGCCTCTTCATTATTGGCGGCGGCAGTCATGGCATTGAGATCGCTCAGATGATGGCAACGTTTGGGACCAAAGTATATATTGCCGAACAAGCTTCTCGCCTTTTGCCAAAACAAGACAGTGAAGTCGGTGATCTGCTTGAAAAAGTCCTGACCGAACAGAAAGGAGTCACGGTATTAACTCACTCGCGCGTTCTCTCGGTCACTAAAGAGGGCCTTGGCAAAAAAATCCTCATTTCCCGCGCCGGAACTGAAAAACACATTAAAGCCGACGAGATCCTAGTTGCGGCTGGACGTGCGCCAAACATCGACCTTGGCCTAGAAAACGCTTCGGTTGCATACACCCCCAAAGGTATCGAAACAAATGAGCACCTTCAGACCAGCACCAAGCATATCTATGCTGCCGGCGATGTACTGGGGCAACTCAGCAACACGCACACTGCCCTGCTAGAGAGCCGCATTGCTGCTCATAACCTCTTCCAAAAGAACAAGATTACCCCCGACTACACCGCGACACCTGGACTCATCTTCACTAACCCAGAAATTGCCCATGTTGGCCTCAGTGAAGATGACTGCCATAAACGCGATAAAGCCATTAACAAGGCCGTTGCGCCGCTGAACATTATTGCCCGTAGCAATACAGCTGATTTCCGAGACGGCTTCGTCAAACTGATCACCGACAAGAAAGGCGTCCTCATCGGTGGCACGATTGTTGCCCCACACGCCGCCGAAATGATCCACGAGGTCGCCCTGGCCGTCAC
>DFTJ01000010.1:75946-78509 GCA_002381485.1 Candidatus Saccharibacteria bacterium UBA4215
CCGACACCCCGCACGCCTTCCTGAGTTGGTCAGAGGCAATTCGCGTGGCAGCCAGCAAACTCTCCTAGCGTAGATTGACTCAGTCCGTGGCTAATTCCATTCACAGTATTCGGTGTCACCAACATCGAGTTCTTTGTATTCCTCGTCAGCTTGACTCCAATACCAGATAACACCGCCATCGCCATAACAAGGTATGTAAATGATGTCTCCCCCAGAACCTTGACCCTGTGCTTCAACTGTCACACCTTCCAGACTCATCGTCTGCTTCATCTGCTGAAAGTCTGGGTATACCCCATTCTCGGCCCAATAGTACTCAGCTTCTTTCGCAACCGAACTTGCCTGAGCCTGCACACTTGTATCCGTCGCACGAGTCGAGATGCCATTATATGAGACGATTGTTACCGAGATAAGAATCCCGATACTGACAATAAGACCGATTATACCAGTCACAAGACCCGTGATGGCAAACCCTCTCCCTCGTTTTCTCTTCAGCCCAATCGCTCCAAAAATAATTGCCAAGACCGCAAGAATAAATCCAACAAACCATAGCACGAGCGAGCTGATTCCCAATACCATCGCCGCAATCGACAGGCCACTCTTTTGTTCAGCTGGAGCAGCATGCACTGGCGCCGCGACAGGTACTTCGACAGAGCCTGATGTCGCCAACAACACAATACCAGTGACAACAGATGGCAGGCCAAGTAGCACAGAGGCTGCTCCGACAAGATAGAGAATCACATTTACAATAACAGTAATGGCTGACCCAGAGTTACCCGTGTAACCAAGGACCCAGTTGACAACTGCATAGAGTATCAACGAGAAAATAAGCCCAAAGAATGGCCAAAGGAGCAATATGAGGCCCCACTTCTTCCGTTTACTATTTGTGTGTGCCATAGTGCTCTTCTCCTTAATTCTCCCCAGTATACCATCCAGATCGTAAGAAGGGTCAGCCCCTTGATGATTACGCCCCAATCTGTTATGCTTGAATCTGTATCGCGGGGTGGAGCAGTCCGGTCAGCTCGTGTGGCTCATAACCACAAGGTCGTAGGTTCGAATCCTACCCCCGCAACCAAGATTATTAAGAATAAAGATTCGTCCTAGTGCGGATCTTTATTTTATTACGACCGCCCCTGCCTCTTGCATTCCCCTCCTCTTTATGCTAAAGTTAATAACATTGTTAATATGACGTTGAGCTAAGTTCAGAGTTAAAAGTTTACTCGATTTCATGACGACAATCGAAGTAAACTATAACTAAAGGACAACTATGCCCTATTCATATCGCTCTAGCCAAGGAGCATCTTACAACGGTCGCCCCGGCCAAAATAAAGGTCGGCGTGGACCATCTAACAGCCGTAACCAACGTGGCGGAAAAAGCGAATTTATCGACGCCCGTCGTTTCGTAGCCGCAGCTGTTGATGTTGCACCTGCTGAAGAGTACGTGCCAACACACAGCTTCGACGACTTCGACGTTGCCCCACTATTAAAAGCTAACTTGATCCTGAAGGGCTACACAGCACCTTCTCCGATTCAAGACCAAGCCATCCAACCTGCCCTCGAAGGCAAGGATGTACTCGGTATCGCCGGAACCGGCACAGGAAAGACAGCTGCTTTTGCACTGCCAATCCTCAACCGCCTCATGACTGATCCGCAAAGTGCCGCCCTCATCATTGCACCGACCCGCGAGCTTGCTCAGCAAATCGAAGCTGAATGCCGCAGCCTTGCAAGGGGCAGTGGCCTGATGGGCGCCATCCTGATTGGTGGCAGCCCGATGCGACCACAGCTAATGGACCTTGCTGCTCGTCCTCGTATTGTTATTGGTACTCCTGGACGTATCAAGGACCACTTGGAACGCGGAAGCCTCAACGTCAGCAACTTCAACATCGTCGTTCTCGACGAAGTCGACCGTATGCTTGACATGGGCTTTGTCCGTGACATCCGCAGCATCCTTGATCAAATGCACCAAAAACGCCAGTCACTGTTCTTCTCGGCCACAATGAATAAAGAAGTTCGTTCGCTGATCGAAACCTTTACGACTGACCCCGTTGCTATCAAGATTCACTCAGCCGTTGCATCCGAAAACGTCCACCAAGACGTTGTCCACTACGATGGCCACGATGACAAACTCGATAAGCTGAAATCACTTTTGAACTCTGATGGCGTCAGCAAGGTAATCATCTTTGATGAAACCCAGCGCGGCGTGGAGCGTCTATACAAGTCACTGTACGAGCACGGCTTCCCTGTCGACTCGATGCATGGCGGCAAGAGCCAAGGCCAGCGCCAACGCGCTCTGAAGAAGTTTAAGAATAACGAGATTACCTTCCTGGTTGCAACCGACGTTGCTGCCCGCGGTATCGATGTTGCCGACATTAGCCACGTCGTTAACTACTCAATTCCGAAGGTATTTGATGACTACGTACACCGTATCGGTCGTGCTGGTCGTGCGGGTAAAACTGGCTACGCCTTTACGTTTGTGCAAGGCCGTCCAAACCGTTAATAAACAGTATTAGCAACACCAAGCCAATACCAGACACAACAAATGAGCCGGCCGCTATATAGCGGCCGG
>DFTJ01000010.1:78665-79048 GCA_002381485.1 Candidatus Saccharibacteria bacterium UBA4215
TTCTGAAATGCGATGTATCCGGTAATCCACGAAAATATCGTCGTTAGCGGCACGATAAAGATAACGATCAGGAACAATACCAATGCCCAGACAGTTCCACCACTGGTCGTCAGAACGCCCCACAGAGCCCCCAGCGAGATTGGCAGGCCACTAGCAGCAATTAGGCTAACAAGTGCCAACCCAAGCCGCTCAGACTGTGTCACAGCCATTGCCGACAGCTTACCGGCGTCCTTCGCACGATCATACCCATACGGCGCTTCTGTTGAGCTGACGACCTCTTGGCCATATTCGATCTTTTCTGGCATATTATTCCTCGATACTCCGACTATAGCCACCAAATAAGAAGTTGACCCACTGTTCGAGGTTGCTGGCCTGTGGCGGTG
>DFTJ01000010.1:79132-79586 GCA_002381485.1 Candidatus Saccharibacteria bacterium UBA4215
GGTGGCCTCTGGTGTTGCTTCTTCACTGGCACTCTGTGCGGTGTTCTCTGGCAGAATCAAAACGCGTTCACCAGGACGCACCAGCCCTAATGTCTCCCTGACAGCTAGCTCTTGATACTCGGCGGTTTCAAAGTAGCGGTTTTGTAGCTCAAGGTTATCACGCTGTAGTTCGGTCAGCTGTAGCTGTCGCTTTTGGTAGTCGACTTCTCGCTGCAAGCTATAATTACGCTCCATCATCCCTAGCGAACCCCACACCCAACTAGCAGCAATCACAAATGCCACCACTATTACTAAGTTGTTTAGCGTAAAGTAGTGCGTTTTCAGCCGATACATTATTTTTTGGATTTTTGTGTTTGCCATAATGTTACGCCTTATTATAGCCCATCAGGGGTGTCTACGCTATAATTGAACTCGCGGGGCTGTAGCTCATCGGTTAGAGCAGGCGGCTCATAAC
>DFTJ01000010.1:79647-81253 GCA_002381485.1 Candidatus Saccharibacteria bacterium UBA4215
GTTAGAGCAGGCGGCTCATAACCACTTGGTAGATGGTTCGATTCCATCCAGCCCCACCAGAATTTATTATCAAGAATCTCACCGCTCATACAGCCCTGATATACTAAGCATAATGAGCATCATTATCGTTGACAACGGGTCATCCTATACCAAAAACCTTGCGCAGTTTCTGCAGGTCGAATCACCAACTATCATTAGTTACGAGGATTTGGATCCTCACAACATCCCAAAGGGTACGACTGTCATACTGACCGGTGGTCACCAGTACCCCGTCCTTTGGCACAAAAAACAATACGGTAAAGAAGCAGCCCTTATTAAAAAGCACAAAGGGCCAGTAATTGGCATCTGCCTAGGCTTCGAGTTAATCGCCCACACCTACGGCTCTCACCTCCACCTTTTGAACGAACGCCGAAAAGGTGAGGTCACGCTCATCCCTACAGGCCTTGGCCCGCTCACCATTCCCGCATCAGTAGCTGTCTACGAGAACCATAATTGGTCAGTGCAAAAGCTAAAAAGACCCCTCAGGGCCCTGGCACGTTCCGAATATGGCATTGAGATCCTAAAGCACTCACGCAAGCCAATCTACGGCATGCAATTTCACCCCGAGATGTCCTCGAAAAACGGAGCGGCTTTGCTGACCGCAATCTTAGACCAAGTTAAAGGTTAGCTCTAAGCGTCTCGGTGGCGAAGCTCTTGCTTAGCTTGGTGCTTTGCGGTTGCTGCTACGATAGCTTTCTCTAACTCAACCGGATCAAGTATCTCTGCCTTTAGTCGCTCGATCTTGGCATCCAGCTCGGCACGTCGTAATGTCTCAGCAGCAGCTTTGTTTAATCGTCCCTGATCGATATCCTCTGCGGTGTCTTCAAGTTCAGGCAGCGGAGGCTTGGGCTCGGTAATACCCTTACCGGCAAGAATGGCGACCGCATCATCCCAGCTAATACCCAGAGGGTGCTTGTCCCGTTCGTCTGCGACCTGATCTTCATATCGCGAAAGTGCAATTCTGTATTTTTTCTCAGCAGCATCAAACTCATCAGCCATCTCGTCTTCTGGAGTTGGGAACATATCCCTAATGATGACTTCGTTTGGAACGACACTCGCATCACTCCCAAGGTCATCTATGGGCCGTATGTCACCTTCCTTGTCCATGGCTGTACGTGAATCAATATCAATAATCTCGGACATATCTATTTCTTCCGCCTTAGCTTAGCGCGATCGCGCTTTGGTGCGTTATCAACATAATCGGTAGACTGGACCGTGTGGACCGCCTCTCGCGCTCGAACTCGCCGTATGGCATCTAGTACTTCTTTCGCAGCGCTTAAGCCTGAGAGCTGTGGACTAGCCTCAGATTCTATCTGAGAGACTAAAGTATCTTGCTCCCCGCGAACAATATGCTTCGTATCAGGGCCACCCATCCAAGGATCAATGCCTAAGGCAGAATTAATCTCTGCTTCAACATGTGCATCGGGGTTAATCCTAAGATGTTTCATGACTTATAATATAGCATAAACACTATTAAAAGTCAACCTCTCGCCTAGTCCCAGCGGAAGACCCGGACGGCAATTGCGTACACAACCACGATCCATATGCCAATCAGCAGTAGCTCTGG
>DFTJ01000009.1:0-187 GCA_002381485.1 Candidatus Saccharibacteria bacterium UBA4215
GAGCTGAATGCTTTTCGGAGTGATTATCAGAATTACGAACGGCAGCTGATTGCGGCAATTCGTATTGATTGCACCGAGGATCCTGACGCCTTCCATGTTGCTATCGAGAATGCTCGGACACTTCGTCAGCAGGTAAATGATGACGTCCAGAGACTGCATGAATTTATTGACGATTATCGAAATGCCG
>DFTJ01000009.1:328-1940 GCA_002381485.1 Candidatus Saccharibacteria bacterium UBA4215
TCAGATTTTAGGCTCAACTACGAACGTGTTTCGGGAGATAGTCGGTAATGCAAGATAAAATTCCAAAGGTTACAATAAAGGACTTGCAGCCAACGGAGGGCGAGGAGCCGCTGGGGTATTGGGCCCGTCACCGCTTCATGCTGTTGATTATTGCAACGATTATTATCTCGTTGGTGCTGGTTTCAATCAGCCTAGCGGCGTACAACTTAAGTGGAACAGCCCAGCTTGATCTTAGCCGACCCGGGTACCAATCGGTCAGCGGTCAGGTTGAGACGGAGGATCGTATTGACGGCTTTAGTCCTTTTGGATCGGTTTCGCTTGATACGGTTGATGAGTTCATCTCTTTGTATGACGAGCAGGCTGAAAAAGCTAAGGCTGTCGATGCCTTTAATGGAGATCCGTTGAATCCAGAGGTGCTTGAGTTTACCTCTCCCGATGATCACTAGGCGGTTGTATTTTTTTGTCTTAAAATATATAATTTGAGTCAAATATGGATTCAAAAACTACTGTAAAACATAAAATAAAAAAATATATAATTGAGCATTTGATAACGACTGAATATGCTCGGTTTAAAGATCTCCGCCCCCCTCGAGTAGAGACAAATGCCTTCACCTACCATTTGAATGGGTTGGTCGCCCAGGGTTTTGTAGAAAAATCAGCTCGTGGCTATTCGCTGGGTCCAAGTGGCCTACGATATCTACATGCACAGGCCCAGCAAACAGCCCCCGGTGTTATGGTGATGGCGCTGGTTCAGAATAGTGATGGAGACGTCTTGTTGGAGCGTCGTACGTCCCATCCTCACATGAACTCTTGGGCGCTCCCGTTTCGGCCAGTGCTCGGCGAGGATGCGTCGCTACAGGCTGCGGCAGACCGTATGATTCGTGCGGCACTTGGTGTGGAGGGCGCAAACTGTGCGCATGCCGGCGATTGTTATGTGCGGGTGGTGTGTAAAGGCGAAGTGCTGACTTCCAGTCTGGTTCACCTCTACAGCTTTAATACCGATATCATCGAAACGACGGAAGACCTTGTCTGGGCTCGTCCGCACAAACTAGATCAGTATGTGCTGTATCCAGCAACAGCTGAAATAATAGCGCGTGGTTTCTTTCGTGACCCGTACTTCTTTGAGGAGTTTACTGCTGAGTGGCCGATGCGAGGTGCTGACGAACCCACGCATCAATAGTGCCAGCGCCCATGCAAAGGACAAGATTGCCCGATTTGCGAGCCTCTGTAATCGTGTTCCATAGGTTTTCATCGAGCTCGGCTATCTGAACCGCGGTCTTGTTGGTAATATTCTGTATTAAATCTTCTGGTATGAGGACGTGTTCATCCGGGTCTTCGCGTGATAAATAGGTCGGGAGCCAGTAAATAGTGTCGGCTTGCTCAAACTGGTCACGGTACATGTCGACAATACGTTGCTGGCGGCGGTTTTGGTGTGGTTGATAGACCAGAACAACATGGTCGGAAAGTTCACGCGCAAGCTGCAGGGTTGCGGCAATCTCTTTTGGGTGGTGCCCATAGTCGGTGTATAGGTTGTCGGCAAGTTTTTCGAAACGACGGTCAGTACCGGGAAACTGAGCTAGTAGCGAGGTAGCTTGAGCTTCTTCGGCCAGGT
>DFTJ01000009.1:2067-6829 GCA_002381485.1 Candidatus Saccharibacteria bacterium UBA4215
CAACGAGTGTCGCATTGCGGCGATTGTGTGCGCCGGGCAAGGCTACATCAAGAGCTGCTTGCAGTATCCAGGAATCGGGTGTTTTTGTCTGGAGGTAGTCAGCATCCTCTTGCCACATGATTGTATGGTTTGATTGAGCGATGTACTGTTGGAATGCTGCGATGTATTCTTGCTCGGTTGGGTACGTGTCTGGGTGGTCGTAGTCGACAGAAGTGAGCAATGAAATGTGGGGGTGAAAGTTTAAAAAGTTTCGGTCGTACTCGTCACATTCGTAGACGAAAAAAGTGCTGGCGGGGTCATATTTACCGCTTGGCCCAAAGGGAAGCGTTGTGCCGACAGAATAACTGATAGGGATGCCCAGCTGGAGCATCGTCCACACCATCATGCCGGTGGTGGTCGTTTTGCCGTGGGTCCCGGATATGGCAATCAGCTTAAGGTCTTTTTCTTGAATAACGTAAGCGAGGAATTCGTCTCGTTTTCCGATTCGCAACCCAAGTTTTTGGGCAAGAAGTAGCTCGGGGTGATCGTCGGGCAAGGCTGCTGTATGCACAAACCAGTCGATTGGGGTGTCGCGGTGACTTGTTCCTAGAAACGTGCCGTCTTGGCCAATATTCACAGTGATGCCGCGCTCACGAAGCTCTTGTGTTACCAGTCCATCCTCTAGGTCCGATCCAAGAACGGTGTGACCAGCATCACGGGCAATTTCCACCAGCGGGCCGATGCCAACACCGCCGAGTCCAGAGAAGTAAACATTCATACGGCCTAGTATAGCATCATAAGCGGGTTGCGGCCTCGAGTCGGCTGTGCTGTAATAGAGGAAACAGTGGGCATATATACACAATGATACAACGCGTTCTTCATCGGCTCCTTTTGCGGCGTCATTTCTGGCGTCATGCTACGTTCAGCGAGATTGCTGAATTGTACGCTTCGAGGATGCTGCGACTTCTGGGCCTTTCTCTGGCGAGTGCTCTCGTTTCGATCTACCTGTATCAAACAGGGTATAGTATTCAGTTCATCGCTTTCTTTTGGGCTATATACTATGGGTTCGCGGCGATTGTCTCTTTGCCGATGGCAGCATTGACCGCTTGGATTGGGCCTAAGCACGGTATCTTGTGGGCGAATATCTGCTTTATCCCTTCAATGATTTCGTTTGCGCTACTGCCTGTATTCGGCGTCTGGTTGTTGGCAGTGGTCGTGTTTTTTCAGGGTATATCAACAGTTCTGTATACGATTGCCTACACGACCGATTTCTCAAAGATCAAGAGTATGGAGCATGCCGGTAAAGAGCTAGGGTACATGAACATGATCGAGAAGGTGACACTTGGACTGAGCCCACTTGTTGGAGGGCTGATGGCTTTCTTGCTGGGGCCGCAAGCTGTCTTGGTGCTGGCGGCGTTTATTTTCCTTATTGCGGCAGTACCACTGATGCGCACTGCCGAGCCTACCCAGCGTTATCAGAAACTAAAGTTTGGCGGCTTCCCTTGGCACCTGATTCGCAAAACAGCAGCCGCTAAGTTTGCTTTTGGATTTGACGTCTTTACTTCTGGAAACGCCTGGTCGCTGTTTGTCGCGGTAACGATTATCGGTATTCAGGCAACCAATGAGGTATACGCCATTAACGGACTTTTACTTTCAGTCGTGGTGTTTGCGGCACTGGGCTCATCGTATGTGTACGGTCGATTAATTGATCGTCGAAGAGGCTGGGAGTTGCTTCAGGTTGCAGTGGTGGTAAACGCATTGACCCACTTAACGCGACCATTTATTGGAACAACAGTTGCAGCGGCGGGCTTGAATGCCGTGAATGAGGCGGCAACATCTGGGTACGCCATGGCATATAACCGAGGAATTTTTGATAACGCCGATTTATCTGGGCGGCGTATCCTTTACATCGGTATCGGTGAGGTTATTGCTTGCCTTGGGGCAGCTTTCTCGGCACTCTTCCTGGGTTTTCTGGCTATGTTCTTTGAAGAAGGTCGAAGCCTGCAGCTATTGTTTGTCCTGACAGCTGGTGTGGTTTTGTTGATACTGACCGCTCGCTTTCCGCTGTACCACAAGTAGTCCATGCTACAATGAGTGCAAGAAGTAAGGTGGGATCCTCTCTCAGACGTGGTAGATAAAAGACGAGTAAAACGAAGTATCAAAGACCTTCAGCGCATCAAAATGTGGCAGCTGATCATTTTACTGATCCTGGCAAGCTTTATCGCAGCTACATTCCTACGCCTAAATAACATCGGAATGGTAGAGCGGCGCACTGCCGTCATTGCCGCCGATGAGCGCGGTGACGAGGCGGTGACCCTTCAGCGGCTGTATGATTTACAACAACATGTTTCGAGCCATATGAACACTGATTTGGGAAGAGGTGTTTATTTAGAGGCGAGCTATAATCGAGCGCTGCAAGATTGGCAACAAGAGCAATACGGCGATCGTAATCCAAACGGCAACATTTATCAGCAAGCACAAGAAGTTTGCGCACCTCGCTTTAGTAGCTACTCGGCTGCATATCTGCAGTGTACCACTAATGAACTAGCCAAATATCCAGCGGCCGAAGATCCTGCTGATGGGAGCGGAAAGCCTCGTCAAGAGACGTACATCTATAGTTATGTGTCGCCAATTTGGTCACCAGATTTTGCTGGGTGGTCGGTACTTATCTGTCTTCTTATAGCCCTTCTGATCGTGGTTCGTTTGATTGGTCTCGCCATACTTCGGTTGCTGCTGCGCCGGCACTATCAGAGCGTCTAGGTGTTGACAGGGGATATCCTCTAGATGTACGCTACACTCGTATAGCACTAATAGGAGGTATAGGAATATATCATGGCTTACAGTCACACAAACTCAAAGGGAGTTACTTACTACCTGCACAGCACAGAAGTAACACTTCGTGGTGGAAAACCACAAACTATCTACTTTTTCGCTAAGGTAGAGAAAAACGCTAAAGGACAACCAGTTGACCTACCAGAAGACCGCGTCGTGAAAGAAAACCCACGCAACGGTTTCCTGACAGTTTCAAAGAAAAAATAGTCAGTCTGTTTCAGACTTGCACCGTAAGCAGTTTGGTTCTATACTAAGGCCAAACAAACAGGTGCCAAAATCGCCCCCTCTTTTGGGGGCGTTTTTTGTGCGTCGTTTTTGCGTAATTGTGCGACATGCTTGTGCTTTATAACAGATTCGGATATAAATAGAAGCAGCATTTTATAGAAATACACACGCAAAAAGGGGAATTATTTTGAGAACTATCATCCGCGACCACATTGACGTTCGCACTATCATTGTAGCGGCCTTGGCTATCGCGATATTGGTTGTTGGAATTTTTGCACTTATTGTTGGGCTACAGCGCCCAAGCTACGCAGCGCCTGTCCCAGATTCCTGTTTTACGTTTAACAGTGGTACTGGCGCAATCGAGGACTATAACGCGACTCCTGATCCACTCTGTCTTGACGATGTCACAATTCCAGCCACAATCGGTGGTGTGCCGGTAACGACGATAGCGGGAGGCGCTTTTGATAACGCTTCACTTATATCGGTTGAGTTCCCGTCATCTATTACGACTATTGAGGCGAACGCCTTCCAAAACAACACTCTTAGTGCAATTACGTTGGCAGCAGCCGGGGACCTGAGCATTGCAACATCGGCTTTTGAGGCCTTTTCGGGAACAACGCTATCGATAAGTGCTGTCGGCGATTTAACGATTAGCGCGGCAATTAGCTCTATGCCAAATGTTACTGATGTTAGTTTCATAGCTGGCGATGACCTTTTGCTTAACCAGGGTGGCTTCACGGGCTTAACGCTTGACAATCTTACTCTAGAATCAGGGCTCACTTTGACGGTGACAGATGGATACTTTAGTGGCACAAGTATCGCAGAGGCACTTTCTATCGATGGCGGCACAGCCGTGACACTACAGTCGGGCGCTTTCACCAGCTTCCAGCTTAATGGCAGCCTGAGCATTCTATCTGGTGGGGACATCACTATGGTGACAGGCGGCTTGACGATGGGCGGCGGAACAGCAACGACTGTTTTGATTGATGCAGTTGGAACGATCACGACGAACAGCAGTGGTCTCGTTGGCATTTCTGCTGCCAGTATAACGATTGATGCGGGCCAAGACATTGATATGCAGGGCGGAAGCATGACAGGGTTCTCGGCTGATACGGTTACGGTAACGGCGGGCCAAGACATCTACGTGCTCTCTTCGTTCTACGGTGATACGGGCCTACTAACGATGACAGCCGGCGGTGCAATGAACTTGGATTCGAGCATGTATGTTGACGCAATCGACACGACATATGAGGTAATTTTGGAGTCAGGTACCGGCTTGATGCTTCTTGAGAGTGGCGTATTTGCTGACAATGATCAATTGAGCGCTATGACTATCACGGCACCGAATGGGCTGTCGCTTGAAGGTGGATCGATTTGGGACCTGACTGTTCTAAGCGAACTGAACCTGACACTTGGTGGAGACGTGTTATTTACGTCGAGCGCTTTCGCAAACAGCATTATCACCGATCTCACGATTGTTACAGATGGGTCAGTAACGATTAGTAGTGGTGGACTGGGTCCGATGGCTCTTCTTGAGAGCATTACCATTGACGCTGGTGGAGATATTAATTCAAGCAGTGCCTATGGGCAGTACTCGGCTTTAAATGAAGTGACGTATGACGCCGGAGGAAATATGTCTATTCAATCAGGCACATTCTACGAATCGCCTCTGATTACGACCGCATCATTTACTGCAGGAGGAACGCTCGACATAGCATCTTCAGTC
>DFTJ01000009.1:6944-7598 GCA_002381485.1 Candidatus Saccharibacteria bacterium UBA4215
GAGTTTAAGCAGTCTGACTCTTGATTCTGATGGTGCGATGACAATTGGTGCAAACAGTTTTCAGAACAACAACTTAACAACCTTGTCGCTGCCCGCCACCCTCGCCTCGATTGGGGATAGCGCCTTTTCGATCAACGATTTTGGTACGGTGTATGTAGCAGGAACACCAGCAATCGGTAGCGCAGCCTTTACCCTTAGCGGAGCAAGCGCAACCTGGAATGGCACCGGCTATGATTACACTAATCTTGATCAGGTGAAGTATGTCCAGCTGTATACCGTTGACCCGGCCAACCCCGCTGGCTATACCGATACCGAATTAATTGTAGATGTTGACGGCGATACGCTGGACGATCAGGCTGGTGGCTATATTGTGAACCCGGCATCATACTCTTTTGCCTATACTGCTGACGGAGAGAGTCTACGGCCAAACTCTGACCCAATCGTTGGTGTGCTAGAAGACGGCACTCTTCTGACAAACTACTTAGTGTCTGCGAACGATGAGGGATTTGATGCCTATTACCGCCCCGGGACTGTTTTGACATTCACTGCTCCTGCCATTGATGGCTATGTGACTCCTGACCCTATCGAGCTGACGATGGCCTCAGGCCTCAACCAAGTAAACTTTGTATACGAACCCATTCTTGCCGGCGTACC
>DFTJ01000009.1:7725-9438 GCA_002381485.1 Candidatus Saccharibacteria bacterium UBA4215
CTGGATTTGGACGGGTTGAATCACCACAACTACTCGGCCTGATTGTGGCTGGTGTTGTTGGTTTGACGGGAGCAGGCCTGATGGCGTATGCTGTTATACGACGCAAATGAAACGTATTATCTCTGTAAAAAACCTGACCAAGAAGTACGGCGCTACCACGACCGTGAAGGGAATTAGCTTTCACGTTGAAGAAGGCGAGGTGTTCGGTATTCTCGGTCCAAACGGCGCCGGCAAGACGACGACTCTGGAAATGATTGAGGCGCTCCGCCCAATTGATGGCGGTACGGTGATGCTCGACGGTATTAACGTCGGCAAGCAGCCGGCTCAGGTAAAAGAAATCATCGGTATTCAGCTGCAGTCGACGGCATTCTTCGACAAGCTCACTTTGATGGAGCAGCTCAGAATGTTTAACGGCTTGTATGGTGAAACGGCTGATGCGGCTGAATTGTTGGCCGAAGTGCAACTGACCGACAAAGCCAAGAGCTACGTCGAAAATCTATCGGGGGGACAGCGCCAGCGCTTTAGTATCGCCGCCGCACTTATTAACAAGCCGCGCGTACTATTTTTAGACGAGCCAACGACGGGTCTTGACCCGCAAGCCCGCCGAAACCTCTGGGACTTGATTGAATCGATCAAGGCAAAGGGTATTACCGTTGTGTTGACAACTCACTATATGGATGAGGCCGAGCTTTTGTGTGACCGCATCGCCATTATGGATAATGGTAAGATTCTGACGATTGATACACCAAAGAACCTCGTTAAGGCACTATTGGGGCGTGGATTTACCAAGAAGCAGGAGGTTGAAAAGGCTAACTTGGAAGATGTCTTTATTGACCTGACCGGAAAGGACCTACGAGAATAATGAAACGCTATTTAACCGGTGTCTACGCCTTAACCATCGCCTACATTCTGCGTTTTTTCCGCGATAAGACGGCTATGTTCTTTACTTTTCTGTTCCCGCTACTGTTCTTGTTTGTCTTTGGTTCACTCAACAGTGGTGGCGACGGAGACATTAGCTTCAAGATTGCGCTGTTAAATAAATCAGACACTGAGTTTGCACAGCAGTTTAACCAGCAATTACGGGACACTGAAACTTTTGAGGTGAATGAAGCTCCTGAAGATTTTGAGGCCGCTCGTGAGTTGATGGGGCGGGGAGAGATCGATACAATTATCGAGTTACCGGCTGAGTTTGGTGAGTTGAATGATGCTCAGCAGCCATCTGGGGTGCTGAACGTCTATTACAGCGAAGCATCGCCACAATCCGGTCAAACTGTTGCTGCGGTCATGGAGGGCGTCCTGGACGATATCAACCGCCAGCTCGGCCAGCCAGCTCCGCCATTGACGGTCGAACAAAAGTCGACCGCAACCTCTAACCTGTCGGCTTTTGACTACGTCTTTGCTGGACTGCTTGGCTTTACGATCTTGTCATTGGGTATCTTTGGCCTAGCTAACCAAATGCCGGCCGAAAAGAAGACGGGAGCCTTCCGACGCCTTCGCGCTTCACCAATTCGCGCCAGCCAGCTCATCTTTGCGAACATGGCCTACTACCTGTTAATCGGCATCCTGAGCGTTGTGATGATGTTCCTGGTTGCCACTTTTGTCTTTGATTTTACAATGCGCGGTGACTGGCTCTTCTTGAGTATTGTGATTCTGCTGGGCATCATCATGATGTTTGGGCTTGGTCTGGCCATTGGAGGCTGGGCGAAGAATGAG
>DFTJ01000027.1:0-8126 GCA_002381485.1 Candidatus Saccharibacteria bacterium UBA4215
TGATCTTCTCGTACATGGAACGCTAAATCAGGATTCGAGCTGGAAGTAATATTGATACAAAACTCGTTTGTCGTGCTCGTGTTTGTGAGCGCCAGCCCCAAGCCGCTAGGGGGGTCAAGTGTGGGAGAAAAGGCGGTAGCATAACTGCCTGTTTCGACATAATCTGCAAGCATCGTGCCGATGCCTTTTTTGAGGGTATCTTTGGCAAGTGACTCGAGCGCATTTTGCCTGACGCTGTTAAAGGTGACGACCGTAAGTGCTGCAAGGATGCCAATGACAACAATGACGATAAGCAACTCGACAACCGTGAATCCGTTTTTTTGCTTGAGAGAAATCATATTTTTATTTTTACTAAGTAGTGTGTAATTAGTGTATCTTGTGCACAAGTATTCTGCAAATTTGCGCTGAACTCAGTTCGTTGCTTATACTAAAAGACAATGAAGTTCATTGACTCAGATGCAATTCAATCGGCCGCAGTGCATGCCAGAGGGGTGGTTCCTCGTCAGAAAAAGTCGCCCGATGAAGTGATGGGAGAGCTCCTTGCTGACGTTCAGTCCAAAGAACTGTACCCTGATGCCAAGACATTCGTCGACATGGTGCCCCGAAAAAGGATCCGTGCTATTGAACAGGAGTACAAACTAGTCAAGCAAGACCCTCACTTCGACTTGCGCGAGTTTGTTGCCCGACACTTCTACGATCTTTCGCACTCGCCAGGCGGTATCGAGGAGTTTGTATCGGACCCAGGAGAAACGGTGAGCCAGCATATTACTCGGCTGTGGCCACATCTCGAGCGCTGTAATCGCACCGACAAAGGTACGTTAATGGCGTTACCGCATGCCTATATTGTGCCGGGCGGTCGTTTTAATGAGCAATTTTATTGGGATAGTTACTTTATTATGCTTGGCCTAGCTGCAGATGGTGAGTGGAAGCGAGTCGAAAAGATGGTGAAGAATGTCGCGTACATGATCCGAACCCGAGGCTATGTGCCGACAGCGAACCGAACCTATTTTTTGAGCCGTTCGCAGCCGCCAGTGTTTGCGTTGATGGTTCGCTTGTTGGCTGGTCACAAAGGCCGGCGAGTACTGCGAGAGTATCTACCGCAACTTATGCAAGAGTACAGATTTTGGATGCGAGGGGTGACGAAGCTCAAGCAAACTGAACACTTAGCATATCGTCGATTGGTACGTACACCGGTGGGCGTGTTGATGAATCGATATTATGACAACAAAGATACTCCTCGATCGGAGTCACTTCGGGTTGATAAAGAGACCGCGGCCGGTGCGGCCGACCGGCAGGCCGATCGATTATTCCTGCATTTGCGAACTGCGGCAGAGTCGGGGTGGGATTTTAGCGCCCGTTGGTTTAGAGGTGGAGACGATTTGGATGATATCCATGCAGCCGATATTTTGCCGGTAGATCTTAATTGCTTGCTCTACCTACTGGAAGAGACGATTGCCGATGCCCACCGAACCATTTTGCAACCGATATTGACCTATCGCTACCACCGCCGAGCTCAGAAAAGAAAGCAGGCAATCAGCGATTATATGTGGAGTGAGGCGAGCGGCTTTTATACAGATTATAACTTCCATCATCATGAGCAGACTGGCTTCTTGAGTTTGGCTGGGGTGTTCCCGCTGTTTGCGGGGATTGCAAGTATTGATCAGGCGCGCCACGTTGCCCGACGCATTGAAAAAGACTTCTTGAAGGCGGGCGGCTTGGTGACGACAACAGTTGAATCGGGCCAGCAGTGGGATTCGCCGAACGGCTGGGCGCCGCTGCAATGGGTGGCGGTTGAGGGGTTGCGCCGCTACGGATATGATCAGCTAGCAGACGAAGTAACGACGCGCTGGACTGAGCTTGTTGAACGTGTGTACAAAGACACTGGCCGTATTGTTGAAAAGTATAATGTTGTCGATGGTGACGGGCTTGGCGGTGGCGGAGAGTATACGCTACAGGATGGCTTTGGCTGGACGAATGGCGTTTACCAGGCGTTTAAAAAATCGTTTCGCCCCTAAGCTCTTCGGGTAAAAATCCCTTTTCGTGCTTGAAGTCGGCAGTCCACTTATAGTCTTTCCCATAGCCAAGATCTTTCATGAGGTTGGTGGGGGCATTGCGGATATGAAGCGGCACGGCAGCATCGGAAAATTTTCGGGCAAGTGACTGGGCACGGCCCATTGCTTCGGTAGTTCGGCGTGACTTTTCACTCTTCGCGAGCGCAGCGGCGACGTGAAACAGAATGTAGCTTGATTCGGGCATGCCAATGCGTTCGACTGCCTGGAACGCGTTCAAGGCAAGCCCGAGCGCACCATTGCCGGCCAGGCCGATATCTTCGGAAGCGAAGATTACCATCCGCCGGGCAATAAATTTAGGATCTTCACCAGCATCAATCATGCGTGCTAAGTAATAAAGGGCGGCATCAACGTCACTGCCGCGCATACTTTTTATAAAGGCGCTGATGACGTTATAGTGCATGTCGCCTTTTTTGTCATAGCCTGGCAATTTCTTTTGCGCAGCAGTTTTCACAGTTTCGACGGTGACTTTTTTCGCCATTCCTAGCGCAAGTTCTAGGTTGCCCAAGGCAACACGGGCATCGCCACCGGCAAGTTCGGCGATGTAGTCGAGCGCATCATCGCTGACGCGTGTTTTTGCTTTTTCGGCGATGACAGCTTTTTTTAAGATCGCAATCAGTTCTGACTTAGTGTGGGGCTGCAGAACTAATACGCGGGTACGACTGAGGAGCGGGGTGATGACCTCGAAGCTGGGGTTCTCGGTGGTTGCGCCGATTAAGGTGATTAAGCCGGATTCAACGTGGGGGAGAAAAGCATCTTGCTGGGCTTTGTTGAAGCGGTGAATCTCGTCGACAAACAGGATGGTACGTAGTTGAAGGTTCCAGTTTTGGCGCGCATGTTCGATGATGCGTTCGACGTCTTTTTTGCCACTGGTAACGGCCGATATCTCAATACATTCAGCGTTGACCTCCTGGGCGATAATGCGGGCAAGCGTTGTTTTGCCGCTGCCAGGTGGGCCCCATAAGATCAGGCTGACGGGTTCGCCATTCTTGACGATTCGGCGAAGAATCTCCTTGTGCCCCAGAAGATGTGTTTGGCCAATGACCTCATCAAGGGTGGTGGGGCGCATTCTTTCGGCTAATGGAACTCGTTGCATATTCCTATTATATCTTGATATGAGTGCAGTATAATACATAGATATGAAAGTCCTCGTAAACGGACAATTGATTGAATACAGAAAAGAGGGGGGTGGACCGGCCGTCTTACTTCTTCACGGGTGGGGGGCAACACTCGGTACATTTGATCAGCTAGCGGCACATTTAGTGAAGACGGGGCACACGGTGTATCGGTTTGATTTTCCGGGATTTGGCTCGAGCCCACACCCAGGGGCAGCATGGTCAGTGGGTGAGTACGTTGATCTTACGGCTGCTTTCATTGAGAAAATGAAGATCAAAAAACTAAAAGCGGTGGCAGGCCATTCATTCGGTGGACGCGTTATCATAAAAGGCGTTGCGACGGGCAAGCTGCGCCCTGAACGGCTGATACTTATGGCGGCGGCAGGCATTCGCCCAAAGCCAACCTTCAAGAAGGCCGCCTTTACGGCAATTGCAAAGACAGGCAAGGTGGTAACGGCATTGCCAGGATTGGCAGGAGTACGTCAAAAACTGCAAAAAAAACTATATTCGGCAGCAGGAAGTTCTGACTATTTGCAAGCGGGGGCAATGCAGCAGATTTTTATAAATACCATCAAAGAAGATTTGACTGAGTACCTTGACGAGATCACTCAACCCACCTTGCTGGTGTGGGGTGAACATGACACCGAGACGCCACTGTCGGATGGAAAAATAATGCAACAACACATCGCATCTGCCGAATTGGTGGTGGTGCCGCAGGCAGGGCACTTTGTGTATGACGATGACTTTGGTGCCAGCGTCACTGCTATAGACAGGTTTTTGATATGAAATATTTCTGGACACGATTTCTTCCGAGCTACCCGAAAGTCTTGCTGTATATGCTGCAAGACACCGAGTACAAACTCGGGCGGTACCTACGCTGGTATCACCGTGTGAGCGATTTTCGAAGAGTGATGAAGCGTCGGACTCTTGATATGACAAACAAAGTACGGCTGCTTTTGGGGGCTCTGTGTGTGCTGGCCTTTTTAGTAGCGCTTGTCGTGGGAACGATGACGTATTGGGCGATTGCGACCGAGACATTTGAGCTATTATTCATCAGTGCCAGCCTTTTGTTGGTGTCACCATTCATTTTGGCGTATGGCATTGTGGCGCCATTATTCCTGGGGTGGCTATTGATTCAAAAGCCGCGTGAAAAGATGATTATTGCAACGGCCCAGAAGATATTGAATCAGCATTCAGCCCAGAGGATTGCAATTGTGGGGAGCTTCGGTAAAACGACCGCTAAAGAGATGCTTCGTTCTGTGCTTGGCGAAGGTCTGCGCGTGGCAGCAACGCCTGGCAATATGAACACAGCAATCGGCATCAGCAGGTTTGCACGTACACTTCAAGGGAATGAAGATGTGTTGATATTTGAGCTAGGCGAAGAGAAAGTGGGAGACGTACGACGCTTGTCTCGTCTGGTTCGACCTGACGTTGCTGTGATGACGGGTATTAACGAAGCCCACTTATCGAGCTTTGGATCACTCGAGAACACCGTCGGCACAATCTTTGAAATTGAAGAGTTTGTTTCTCCGCAGCATTTATATAAGAACGCCGAGAGCCCTTTGGTGAAGCGCCACAAGAATAAGAGCAAGCTATGGTTCAGCAAAAAAGCTGCCGGTGAATGGCGCGTCAGCCACGTCTCGACATCAATTGAAGGTACGACGTTTAATATGAAGCGCAAAAAAGATAGCATGCAAATACAGACCGGGCTGATTGGTGAGCATATTGTCGGAGTAACGGCAGCGGTAGCGGCATTAGCGCACAGCCTAGGAGTGAGCGTTGCGGATATCGAGCGTGGTATGCGCAAAGTTCGTCCTTTCGAGCATCGGATGGACCCGCGACCGATGCACGGTGCCTGGATTATCGATGATACGTACAACGGAAATAGCCAAGGTGTCGCAGCCGGATTGGCCTTTTTGAAGAAATCGGGTGCTCGCCGTCGAGTCTATGTGACGCCAGGGTTAGTAGAGCAGGGCAGTAAAACACAGGAAGTGCACGAAGAGATTGGTGCTCGGATTGCATCGTCGGTTGATGTGGTGGTATTGATGCAGAACTCGGTGACAGAATACATTAAGGCTGGACTGAAGAAGCGAAACTTTAAAGGAAAGCTACTTGAAGTGAGCGATCCGTTGCAGTTTTATACCAACCTTGACCAGTTTGTGGCTGCGGGTGACATTGTGCTGATGCAGAACGACTGGACCGATAATTATCAATAAGCTGATATAATAACGATAATGAAGAAAACGGTAGCGGTTTATTTTGGGGGACGTTCCACCGAGCATGATATCTCGATTATTACGGCGCTCTCTTCAGTGATAAAGCCACTAGAGATGTCTGGTCAGTTTACGGTGGTGCCGGTATATATCACCAAAGACGGCCGCTGGGTTAGTGACAACTTGTTAAAGGATGTTGCGCTCTTTAGCTCTGGGCGAATCGATGATGTTGTCCGGAAGACAAAGCCGGTGACGGTGACTTTTGATGGCGGCTTTCGGCTGAATGGCAAGAAAATTGACATTAACTTTCCTGCAATGCATGGCTCGTACGGTGAGGACGGTTCGCTGATGGGGCTGTTTCGTATGGCAGGGATTCCGTTTGTTGGTGCCGATATGGATGCGAGTGTGATTGCGATGGACAAAGTGCTCGCTAAGCAGGTAGCCGAGGCCAACAAGATTCCTACTTCGAAGTTTGTATTTATGACACGAGATGCTTTTTTGGCGGACCAGGACAAAGAAACAAAACGAGTCGCCGATTCTTTGCGGTTTCCACTGTTTGTGAAGCCAGCCCACCTTGGGTCGAGCATTGGGATCACTCGAGTCGTTGACACCGACGAACTCCACAATGCGCTAGAAGTTGCAGCGTACTATGACAATAAGATAATTGTCGAAGAAGCTGTTTCGAACTTGATCGAGGTCACGATTCCGGTGATGGGGAATAAAACACCCAGTACTGCCTTGGTGGAGCGGCCACTTGCGACAGCTGATGAATTCTTTGACTTTGACAATAAGTATATTCGTGGCGGTGGCAAAAAATCTGGTGCTGGGAAGTATACTGGTGCGCAGGGGTATAGTGAACTGCCGGCTAAGCTACCAACTGGCCTAGAGTCAAACGCTATTAAGACGGCGCTTGCAGTCTACAAGGCACTAGGATTTCAGGGAACAGCACGAATTGATCTATTGATCGATAGCAAGGCGAAAAAAGTCTACTTCAATGAAGTGAATCCTTTGCCGGGCAGTTTGTATGCGCACAACTGGCGCGCAGCTGGTGTTTCGACCGTCGAGCTGGTGCAGGACTTAGTCCACTTGGCCGAACAACGACACGCGGAACAAGCAAAGCTGCAAACAACGTTTTCTTCTAGTTTCTTACGACAATTCTAGCTCTGGGGGTATGGCATATATGAGAAGTAACAATTCTAAACAAATCGGTTTTACGATTATTGAGCTGTTGGTGGTAATCGTCGTCATTGGTATCCTTGCGGCAATCGTGATAGTTGCCTATAACGGCGTGCAGCGTAATGCGGCGGTAGCTGGCTTGCAGTCAGACTTGCGGAACGCTGGCACCACATTAGAGACATTAAAAGTTGATGATGATACCAGCTCGTATCCAGGAGATGATGATGACCTGCGTGCCAGCGATGGAACGACGTTTACCTATAGTAGTGATGGAGCGACATACTGCTTGCAGGCTGACAGCACCATTCTTACCACGCCTTCGTACTACATCGATAGCGAAACGAAGACCGTCCAAGAAGGGGAGTGTGGCAACTCATTCGACTCGATTACCTGGAATGTTCAGGCAACTGATTTTCCAGGGGCATGGCGAGATATCGCGGTTTCGGATGATGGCACCCGACTAATCGGTGCGACATCAACATCCAGCAACTTTGTCTACACATCGGCTGATGGTGGTGCAACATGGACGGCGCGTTCACTCGCGCCTTCTACGACGCGATCATGGAGCGTGGCTTCATCTGCCAGCGGCCAATACTTGGCAGCGGTTGCATTTAGTGAGCAGATTCGTGTTTCGACTGACTTTGGTGCAACATGGACATCATTGACAAATGGGGGGTCGACTAACTGGTACGACATTCAGATATCTAACGATGGGCAGGTGATTCAAGCGGCACGTTCGTCCGGCGGTATTTCGGTATCGACAAATGGCGGGTCCAGCTTTACGACATACCCGGTCAAGAGCACTTCGACAGTCGTAGGCACCTCTGCGTCGCAAGACGGCCAGTATGTTTTGGCGAATATCGCCGACAGGACCTTGTACTACTCGACCAATAGTGGCGCCGCATGGGCTGAGCTGACGATACCAAATGTGACGTTTTATGACATGAAAGTTTCAGCGGATGGCACACGGATGGCGGCAATTGGCTACAATAGCAGCCTTGATGCATCGTCAAATACCCGCCGGATATTTACGTCTTCCGACAGCGGTGCGTCATGGACAGAGCGGACTCAGTTGGGTGCACGATTCTACAATGAACTGAACATGTCGAGTGACGGCCAGAAGCTGCTGGTGCGAGCTGACACAAGCACTGCTGGTAAGATATTTAGTTCGACGGATTATGGTGAGACGTGGACAGAGCAGACAGATATTGGCACTGCACTGTGGGGGATTATGCGCGCAACATCATCTGGCGCCGTCATCTATTTGACTCAATCAACTACGCTTCGGGTTGGCGAGTACAACTAGCCCTGCCGCAGGGGTGGTTGCTCGATTATGCTATGATATAGCTATAAATAGGAGTTAAAAATATGGAATTTGTGTTTTGGTTTGTGGCAGTTGCAGTCGCCATCTTTGTCTTGAGTGGTTTGAAGGTAGTCAACCAGTACCAGCGCGGCGTTGTCTTGACGCTTGGTAAGTTTACCGGTGTCCGGCAGCCAGGCTTGCGCGTTATCGTGCCAATTTTTCAACAAATGACGCGCGTCGATGTTCGTAA
>DFTJ01000027.1:8259-8925 GCA_002381485.1 Candidatus Saccharibacteria bacterium UBA4215
GACACCGATTGACGTGACGAAACAAGAAGTGATTACCCGCGATAACGTCACCGTTGGTGTTGACGCCATTGTGTACTTCCGGGTGATTGATACGCCCAAAGCAGTGCTGGAGACAACCAACTATGTCTACGCGACAAGTCAGTTTGCGCAGGCTGCCCTGCGTGACGTGACCGGACAGGTCGACCTAGACGACTTGCTGGGTAAGCGCGACGAGATCAGTACGCAGATTAAAGAGATTGTTGATCGCCAGACCGACCAGTGGGGAATCGACGTCGAGAACGTGAAGATTCAGAATATTGAGTTGCCCCAAGATATGAAACGAGCCATGGCGAAGCAGGCTGAGGCAGAGCGTGAGCGACGTGCGGTCATTATTACGGCTGAGGGTGAAAAGGCCGCCGCACAGGCGGTGGCGGATGCTGCAGGCATGCTGTCAAAGATCCCAGGCGGTATTAACATTCGTACATTGCAGACACTCGAGAAGATTTCGGTCGAGCCAAGCCAAAAGACACTCTTTGTGCTGCCAGCCGACCTGATCGAGAACGTGAAGTCAGTACTGGGCGGGCACAAGTAGCCGATTCGCTGCTTGTCAGATTGGCCCACCTCTAGTAAAATAGCCTAGATACGCACTGCGTGTTCTAGTGCGGCTCTTTAGCTCAGTTGGTAGAG
>DFTJ01000027.1:9012-13479 GCA_002381485.1 Candidatus Saccharibacteria bacterium UBA4215
GCTCTTTAGCTCAGTTGGTAGAGCAGAGGCCTGAAGAGCCTTGTGTCCCCAGTTCGAGTCTGGGAGGAGCCACCAAATAAACCCCCGATTTCTCGGGGGCTTATTGTATTTTAGGGGCTTGCCGTGCGGCGTTCTAGTTTTACGATGCGCTTACTGTGGTTGCGGAGGGTGGTATGGTGCTCGGCCAGATTCGTCCCAATGGCATTGAGGATTTCGTTTTGAATGGTCTCGTTTTCGTCAAAGCGTGCGTCTATTCCTTCGAGCCGAATATCTATTTTGTCAAAGCGCGCATCGACTTCATCAAATTTTCTGTCGATAATCTCGAAACGTTCATCAATCGCATTAAAGCGCGCATCAATAGTATCGAATTTTCGAGTCAGGAAGGTGTAGAGATTGTGCAGCTGATTGTCGTTCATCCAGTTTCCATTATGAGCGGTCGACGCAGCAACTTCGAGATGAAAGCATGTTTTGTTAAGATGAATTTAATGATTGAGGTTGATTGGTCGCGAATAACACCTTGAATTAAGCTTCTCGAACAGCTATAATACCCTCTAGTATGCGGGTGTAGCTCAGCTGTTAGAGCGCGTCCTTGCCAAGGACGAGGCCCAGGGTTAGAGTCCCTGTACCCGCACCAAATGTTTGAATTATGAGCCGCAAGGCTCTTTTTCTTTGTTTCAACGATTGCCTTAAAGGGGTCGTTGAGTATATAAGACAACTTTTTGTCCTTTAGTTCAATGTTTGAAAGTACGTATTCCAACAATTTCTGCCGTAGGTCATCATCGCTCTCTTTGAATAGCATTTCAGCCCGTTGTGCCAAGTCTAACAGATAGGATGCGGTTACTTGAAAGTCTTTGTTATCACTTGTTAGCAACTTTAGGCGGTCATTCAGTTCTTGCTGCCGCTTTTCTAGGTCAGTTGCAATTTCATCGTGTAGTGTCTGTGTAATACTCCTGACCTTGAGCAGTGGCAGAGGTTTATCGCTTAAAATACTTGTCCGAAAAAATGCTTGGTCAAGCTACCCCCACATTTTCGGCAATTATACGGTGGTATCTGTTACCGGACAAATAAAGGGCATATACCCCCCTTTATGCGTACTGGTTTAGATGACCCTAATACCTGGTGCAATCGTAAAGTTGCTGAGAGTGGGATGCTACTATTGCTCGCATAAGAGCGATAATTTCTGTAACTTTTTCGGACGTAATACTATATAAGACCCACTGCCCATCACGTTCTCTTTTTACTAAGCCGCACTCCAGTAAACAGGCTAAGTGTGCCGAGACGTTAGGCTGGGATAAGCCAGTCAGTTTAACAATATCAGCTACTGTTTTTTCTTCTTCTGAAAGCGTTTCAAGAATAGCAAGCCTGGATTTGTCGCCTAAGCCTTTAAAGAACTTTGCCTCAATTGTTAGTTGTCGTGTATCCATATGCTAATATATTACCATATAGTTATATGTTTATATTAAGACCAGCTAAGACTAACGGTTTGTTGTAAACCGTCTAACGAAAGTGAAAGATATGGATACTACAGGTAACGACAAAGAGACACTGCGTAAGAAAGGCTTAAAGCTAGCTTGGTTTATCGTCGGCTGGGACATAGTAGAGGGCATAGTAGCGGTTACGGCTGGTATAATTGCCGGTTCTATTGCACTGATAGGCTTCGGTTTTGACTCAGCGATTGAGGTTTTTGCTGCTCTGGTGGTTATATGGCAATTACGCAAAGCCAGTGACGGACGTTATAAGACCGCATTAAGGCTTATAGCAATCACTTTCTTTATTCTAGCTGCCTACGTCGGCTATGAGGCTATAAGCGACCTGATTGCTCAGGAACGTCCCGACGCCTCAATAATCGGTATTGTTTTGAGTATTGTCGCTACCGCCGTAATGGTGCCAGTCGCTATTATGCAAAAAAGAACTGGTCAGGCACTTGGCAATAAGGTACTGATAGCACAATCTAAGGAAACCTGGCTGTCCAATTACTTGTCAATCAGCTTGCTTGTCGGACTGAGCCTGAATGCTTTGTTTGGATTGTGGTGGGCTGACCCAGCTATTGCACTGCTCATAGCGGCGGTTGCAATTAAAGAAGGTTGGGAAGCGTGGGAAGAAGCGAGCGAATAAGCCACTAAAAAGCATTTTGTACACATAAAAAATAGGCAGTGCTGCCTAATGGTTTGAAACTCTGACCTTGTTTATATCAAATTGTCAGCTAGTCTGAATTGTTCAGCTAGATGTTTTAGCTTATAATCCTCTTGAGCAAGGGTAGCTGCCGTTTGAAATGCGTCAACTATGCTGCACCAACCATAAGCATTATTCATGTTTAAAGAGGTCGACTATAACAGTCGACCTCTTACTAATTTGGGTAAGTGGCGATTCAACACTGAGGGTTCTAGTAAACATGCGGCAGGTGTTTTGCAATTATTGATCTTTTGAATCATAATACCGCGCAAGAGGAGACACAGATGTATGGCGAAGAAGTGGATTGATTATACGAGGCGGGAAAAGATGATTGGCGTGATGGCTGCGGCATTCGCTGTATTCACAATTGGTGGAATATCGAGTGCGATGGGCGGCGGCAACGCGACTCCAGCCACAAACGATTCCGTACAGACCCAAACTCAGGCTGTAACCACATACAAGGAAGTCGAGGAGACGGAAACAATCGCATTCTCGAAACAGTCCCTCGAAGACGACACGATGGATCTTGGCGAAGAAAAGATTACTACTGCAGGAGTGGACGGAATAAAAACGAAAACGTTCAGGGTCACTCTTGTTGACGGTATTGAAACCACGAGAGAGCTTCTGAGAGAAGTTGTGTCAAAAGAGCCGGTGAGTGAAGTGACTTCGTTTGGTACGTACATTGCGCCAGTTAGGACTCAATCACCAAGTTGTGATCCAAACTACTCAGGCGCATGCGTTCCGATCGCAAGTGATGTTGATTGCGCGGGAGGTAGTGGAAATGGACCTGCATACGTAAGCGGCCCAGTTTATGTTATTGGTAGCGATATATATGGCCTAGACCGTGATGGTGACGGAGTGGGCTGTGAGTAGGGGTTGAGCGATGTTGAAGCAACTCACGGTTCAGTGGTATAAAGGCTTCTGCGCAAAGCAGACATTTCGTTTCGCGATCCCTGATGGGACCCATGCTGGCAGCGGACTCACTATTATTGTCGGCCCCAACAACTCGGGAAAAACGACGTTCATTGAGTCTTTAGCATTTACGATAGATTCGAATAACTCCCATCACTTCTCTGAGGGCGCACGGCACGCGCGCCCTCCCGTGATCAGCATTACGACAGATACAGGCAAGACCAGGCGCATAACAAACGTCGACGGTGGTTCTCAGGTTAAGTTGCTGGGAGATAACGTGGACGATCAGCAGATCGAGATTGTGAGCTCGAGGCGTCACTGGGAAGCTCAATATAGCGGAGATATGGATTTCACTTCGTTTTCCCACCAAAGCTCACGACTAGTCCGGAACGCGGGAGATCCAGGAACTGCTGCACTTCTGGCTCGAGTCAATCGCGACCCAGCGCAGAAGGCACAACTAACCAATCTCATGAAAAAACTGGTCCCTGATTTTACGACGTGGACAGTGGATACTCGGGATCAGGGCGGGGATTATATACGTTATGAAACTGGTAGAGGACGGTTTCATGCTGTGGATATGCTTGGTGACGGTATCATTTCTCTCTTTCGAATATGCCTGCACCTTGTCAACGTTGACACGGATGCACTGACATTAGTCATCGACGAGCCAGAACTATCGCTCCACCCCAGTGCACAAAAAATGCTTCGTCAAGTGCTTTCGAGCGCTTCGGCCAAAAAGCAGATAATTATAATCACTCATTCGCCGCTTCTTGTGGATTGGAATGATATAAGTAATGGTGCTTGTGTCATCAGGCTTAATAAAGTCAATGACATGCAATGTGTTGTTAGCCAGCTAAACCCAGCCGGTACCTATATGTCAAGACTGACTCGGGCTGTGAAACAGTATCAAAAGCCCGAACTTTTAGACAGTGTGGCCAAGGAAATTTTGTTCGCCAATAGAGTCTTGTTCCTTGAAGGCAAAGAGGACGTAGGCCTACTGCGAAGATGGCTGCATTCATCGGGCAAAGCAATAGAATTTGAGATGTTTGGCTATGGAGTGGGCGGACACGGCGATATGCATGTGTATCTGTCTTTAGCAAAGGATTTAGGTATATCACGAGTCGGTGCACTCTTCGATGGTTCGACATCTTCATATGCCACGTGTAAGTCAGATTTTCCTGAATACAAAGTTGAAGAGCTATCAGTTGATGACATCAGAGATAAATTTGAAGATGTGGGTGGAGTGAAAACACAGTTACACACCGGTCTATTTGATGCAAGCGGAGAGCTAAAGCCAGCCTCTCTTACCGAGCTTGAAGGCTTGATCGATGACTTCAACGCGTACTTCTCGTCGTAGTGGACGCGATTGCTTTCAGTATTGTC
>DFTJ01000027.1:13555-16993 GCA_002381485.1 Candidatus Saccharibacteria bacterium UBA4215
ACCCCAACATCCGCCCGATCCGCCTACTACCCATACCCTGTGCGTAGAGCGCCTTCGCCTTCTTGATGTCCGCCGGCTTCATGCTCTTGGATGTATCGATGCCTCGAGCAGCAAGGTGCTTCGCTACCGTCTCGCGTGACATCCGGAACTCCAGCGCAACGGTGCGCATGTTCCGTATCTCCTTATAGCGAGCAACCAGTTGATCGATCTCTTCCTCGCGTAGCCGAATCGCTCGCTTGCGTGGGTCGGGCTCATCACGTTCAGAGCGGGGCTTGGCCTTCTTCAGAGCCATGAGCAACTTATGTACTGACTTTGACTGATTGGCAAAGGGGTTGTAGTAAACCTGCAGCAGGTGCACCAATTTTCGTTATACGTAAAAAGTCTCAAGTATGGGGCTTTTTTGTTATGGAGGATCGAGCTCATCATTCTTTGCTATGATACATAGATGTGGTTACTAATTATCTTTGGTGCACTGGTTTTGGTTCTTGCGATATTTGTGGCGAGGGCTGTGATTATTCTTAGGGCGCAGGTGCATCGATATCGGGATTTTTGGCAGGCGCAAAATCAGCTGACTGCTCCAAAGGAAGCCTTATTGTATGTTGCACTGGGTGACTCGGCGGCACAGAGCGTCGGGGCGTCGCGACCCGAAAAGGGCTATGTATGGTTATTTGCTCGACATGTTGAAAAACAAACCGGCCGGCCAGTGCACATTGTTAACCTGAGTGTGTCGGGTGCAAAGATTCGGGACCTTATTGACGATCAGCTGCCAAAGCTGGCGGCTCTTCCGAAGAAGCCGGACATTATTACTGTTGATATTGGGGCGAATAACATGAGAGGGTTTGAACCACGTAAATTTGAGTCTGAATTCAAGGAGATGTTGGGTCAGCTTCCGGACGGCGCACTGGTCGCGGACATCCCCTATTTTGGCCCGGACTTTCATAGACATGGCGGCAAGCAAGCCAAGCAAGCGAATAAATTATTAGAGCGATTATGGCCAAAGTACCCAGTGCTACAAGCGGGGCTATTTGCGCTGACAAAAGGAAACGACGCGCTGAGCTATTACGGTGCAGATTTATTTCATCCTAGTGACAAGAGCTACCGGCTCTGGGCGCTGGCATTTCAACGGGCGTACAAGCAACGATAGGAAGCGAGCGATGGTATGATAAGAGCATGCAAAAAGTTATTATCGCCTCGAAGAACCCTGTCAAAATAAAAGCCACAGTTGATGCATTTGAACGCATGTTCCCTGACGCAGCATTTGAGTTTGAAGGTGTCGATGTCCCATCTGGGGTGAGCGAACAGCCAGTAGGTGACGATGAAATTATGACTGGTTCAGAGAATCGGATGAATGCAGCGCATGAAGCTCACCCAGATGCAGATTATTGGGTGGGGATTGAAGGCGGTGTTGAAGATCATTCTGGGGGAATGGTGGTGTTTGCGTGGATGGTTGTGTGTGACGCTACGGGTCGAGTGGGTCGTGGTCGCAGTAGCACGTTCTTCTTGCCGCCAAAAGTGGCCGAGTTAGTTGCTGGGGGCATGGAGCTCGGGCCGGCCGATGATCAGGTGTTTGGCCGCACAAACTCCAAGCAGGTAAATGGCGCAATTGGATTGCTGACAGACGATGTCGTGACGCGGTCTGACTACTACACTGAAGCCATAATCCTTGCGTTAGTGCCATTTAAGAATCCAGAGTATTACGTTTAGATTTAATTTTCCCACGAAAAAGTCCGCCGTTAAGCTCGAGCCCAGAGGGCGAACTTTTCGGCGGACAGTGACCTCCCGCATGGCGCTACTCTCGGAGTAGCCGCCCCGTTGCTTCATCAGCACCAAAGCTCCTTCTGAGCTTTTGGGCGATGGTCCTTGCGAACAGTGTCTCTCTTACGTCGAGATTCTTCTTCAGGCCAGCCGTGATTCTGACATGGACCTGGTCGAAGTGTTCGACACTGATGGCGCTGGCGAGCGAGTTTCGGACCGAGGCACCTTCGCCGTAGTCTTCGATCGTCTGTATGACGACCTGCTTGTTGATGACGTACTTGTGGTACTTCGGCGAGGGCATCTTGAGTTCGACGATGATGCAGGGCGCAGTGATGCGGCTGGAAACGGACATGACTATCCTTTGTTCAATGTGCGGGAGTTGGTCAGACGGTATTATATCATATTAAACGAATTTTGTCACGTATACACACCCAACCCACGAAAAAGTCCGCCGTTAAGCTCGAGCCCAGAGGGCGAACTTTTCGGCGGACAGAGTACCCGCGAGGCGGTCGGTTACTGAAAACCAATCCGCTGGATGATCAGCTGCGGCTTGATCAGCTGCAGACTGTACCGGATGCAGGCCATGAGTCCTTGCAGTGCGCCCGGGCTGGAATCGTATGAGTCCAGCTGAACCTCCACCAGAATGCGGTGCATCCCGGTGTCGTTGTCCGGCTCGACGACGACGCCGATGTCTCGGTAGTCGTCACTCGAGAGGCGAATGCCAGGTGTCGCATCGCGGCTCACGATGTGTGCGATGGACTCCTGTAGGCTCCCTCTATCGAGGGTGGCCCACGAATGCGCAGACAGCTCGATTGCCAGCACGGTGCGCTGGATTGTTGCAGTGCTCAATGATACTCCTTCAGGTTGTGTACTGCGTGCGGGTATCTATCCATTATAACACATTTCTTATTAAAATGCTAGTAGTCTTGAAGGGCTAAGCTGCTATAATGGTCAAGATGGCGCCTTGGCCGAGAAGTTAGGCACTGGTCTGCAAAACCAGGTAGACGGGAGCGTTACCCGTAGGTGCCTCCACAGTATGCGCGGATGGTGGAATTGGTAGACACGAGAGACTTAAAATCTCTTGGCCATTACGGTCGTGCGGGTTCAAGTCCCGCTCTGCGCACCAACACTAGTAAAAGACTCGGTTTTTGGCCGAGTTTTTGTTATAATAAGGGTATTAAGTAAGAGGTATACACACTATGACAGCATTATGGATCATCTTAGCAGTACTAGCCGTTATCGGGATCTTTATCTGGGTAACATACAACAGCCTTATCACTCTTCGTTTGCGAGTTGATGAAGCCTGGAGCGACATCACTGTCCAACTAAAGCGACGTTTGGACTTGATCCCGAACCTGATTGAAACGGTGAAGGGTTACGCCAAGCACGAAAAAGGTGTCTTCGAAAGTGTTACAAAGGCACGTGCAAACGTAATGAACGCCAACGGCGTTGAAGAGACTGCCAAAGCCGAGAACATGTTTGAGAGCACGCTAAAGAGCTTGTTCGCTGTAGCTGAAGCGTATCCTGACCTAAAAGCGAGCGATAACTTTATTGAACTGCAAAAAGAACTTGTTGACACCGAAGACAAGATTCAAGCTGCTCGCCGATTCTACAACAACGGCGTGATGACACTAAACACGAAGGTTCAGACCTTCCCTCAGAATGCTGTTGCCGCTATGTTTA
>DFTJ01000027.1:17051-18500 GCA_002381485.1 Candidatus Saccharibacteria bacterium UBA4215
TCAGAATGCCGTTGCCGCTATGTTTAAGTTCAAGAACCGTGAGTTCTTCGAACTTGACGACGAAGAAATGGCTACAGCTGAAAAGCCGGTCGACGTTAAATTCTAATTAAAGAACAGGGATTTGCTGAATGTATAAAGCGATTGCTGCGAATAAACGCAACACCATCCTGATTATGGCGCTCTTTATCGGCCTAGTAGCTGGTATTGGGTATGTTGTGAGTGCGCTGTACGGCGAACCGTCCATTACATGGTGGGTGCTGGCTGGAGTGACTATCTATGCTTTGATTCAGTATTTTGCTGCCGCCAAATTGGCAACCGCCATGACGGGTGCTAAGCAGATTGAAAAGCGAGATAACCCTCGGCTCTATCGAATGGTTGAGAATCTTTCGATAACGTTAGGTATGCCGATGCCAAAGGTTTACATTATCGATGATCCAGCGCCAAACGCCTTTGCAACTGGACGCGATCCAAAGCACGCTATTGTTGCGGCAACGACCGGCTTGATGGAGATTATGGACGATAATGAGCTAGAGGCGGTGATGGCGCATGAGATGGGGCATGTTCAGAACTACGATATCCGCGTCAGTATGATTGCTTTCGGGCTTGTGAGTGCGATTGCAATTTTATCTGACATTGTTCTTCGAATGCTCTTCTTTGGCGGTGATCGACGCGACAGTAACATGCACCCTGCGGTGTTAATTATTGGGCTTGTCGTCGTTATTTTAGCGCCAATTATTGCAACGATGGTGCAGCTAGCGGTCAGTCGCCAGCGTGAGTTCTTGGCCGATGCATCTGGGGCAATGACCACTCGTGATCCTGAGTCTCTGGCGAAAGCACTGGAGAAGCTACAGTCGTATGGTCAGCCAATGAAGCGTCAGAATTCATCGACAGCGCATTTATTTTTTAGCAACCCGCTGAAAAAAGGCGGACTTTCGAAGCTCTTTAGTAGTCACCCGCCACTCGAAGATCGTATCGAAAGGCTCCGCACCAATGCTGGCAAGTTCTAGTTTCAAGACCAACTATCAAAAAACAAAGAAACGCACGCAGCAAAAAGTGCAGAGCTTCTTGAGCCGTCGACCGCATCGATCATTCCGGCGAACGCGTCGTCGAGATTACACCCGGTCATTACACCTGCCTGGGTACATTAGCTTCACTCATCAGGTGAACAAAAAAGTATGGGGACTACGCAAGGTCTTTCTGTTGCTGGCCGCTGTCTATGCTTTTTTGACGATTGTCTTGGTGGGTCTTGGCTCACAAGATGCGTATTCAACGTTGACCGAGACGTTGCGCCAGACAGGGGCGGAAGTATTCCAGGGTGACTGGGGGCAGGTAGGGCAGGCTGGACTGTTGTTTGCATCGCTGGCGAGCAGTGGCTTAACAGGTACGCTTACAGAAGCGCAGCAAATATACGCTGGCTTGCTGGTGCTCATGACATGGTTGACGACTGTT
>DFTJ01000027.1:18611-18993 GCA_002381485.1 Candidatus Saccharibacteria bacterium UBA4215
GGATACTACGCCACAGCCTTGCGGGGCACGCCGTGAAACTCAGGGATGCGCTGTATAATGCTGGGTCACCGATTGTTTCAACGTTCTTGGTCGGACTTGTTTTGGTTATACAGTTATTGCCGCTTGCTATTGCAGTGATCGGCTACGCTGCGGCCAGTGCGTCTGGACTATTGGAGGGTGGCGTTGAAGCGATGCTGTTTTGGCTGACGGCTGGACTTCTTGCCGTTCTGTCCCTGTATTGGATTACCAGTACTTTTGTCGCGTTAGTAATCGTGACGCTGCCAGGCATGTATCCATTGCGTGCGCTGCAGAGCGCAGGGGACATTGTGGTGGGGCGTCGGTTAAGAATTTTACTCCGAATTGTCTGGATGTCGGCGGCGTA
>DFTJ01000027.1:19061-19747 GCA_002381485.1 Candidatus Saccharibacteria bacterium UBA4215
GGTTGTGATTGCCTGGGCCGTGGTTCTTATCCCGTTCATCTTGTTGGATGGAGGGCTGAAGCAGTTGTGGCCCGTCATTGAATCTGTGCCGATTATTCCGGTGGTGCTGCTTGCGATGACGACATTGAGTATCATTTGGACAGCGAGCTACATTTATTTATTGTATCGAAAGGTAGTTGAAGATGACGCACAGCCAGCCTAAGCGGCGAATTGTCGAACTGCGGGAGTTGTTGAATTCCTATAGTTACGACTATCATGTTTTAGATGCGCCATCGGTCAGCGATGCGGTTTATGATAGTTTGTTTCAGGAGTTAAAGCAGCTGGAAGCTGAGCACCCTGATTTGGTGACAGGAGATAGCCCGACCCAACGGGTTGGCGGTGAGTTAGTTGGAGGATTCAAGAAGGTGAAACACAGCACGCGCATGCTGAGCCTGAATGATGTCTTTGACCGAGCCGAAGTGGAGGCCTGGGTGAAGCGAATGGACAACGTATTACCTGGTACTCGGCACGAATTTCTGGCTGATATTAAGATGGATGGCCTGGCGTGTGCGTTAATCTACCGGGATGGTGTGCTTGCCCAGGCGATTACACGTGGTGACAGTTTTGTTGGCGAAGACGTAACGGCCAACGTTCGCACAATCAAGAATGTTCCATTGCGACTGCGAAAGGCCGATGGCTACCAACAA
>DFTJ01000027.1:19865-21657 GCA_002381485.1 Candidatus Saccharibacteria bacterium UBA4215
TGGCTACCAACAATTTTTGCAGGGTCGAACGGAGATTCGCGGAGAAATTGTGATGCTCAAGAAAGAGTTCGCAGCGCTGAACGAGCGACAGAAAGCGGCCGGCAAGCCTACTTTTGCAAACCCGCGTAATTTAGCCGCTGGGACAATTCGTCAGCTTGATCCAAAGCTGGTTGCCGAACGACCGCTGTCATTTCGAGCTTACGATGTGCTACGAGACGATCTCGCCGAAGTCCCTACGCAACAATTTGCATACGAGGTATTGAGCGCGATCGGGATTACAAGAAACGCTCAGATGACAGTTTTTTCAACGCTTGATGAGGTGATGCATTTTGTGGACGAGTGGGGTGAAAAACGTCACGAGCTTCCGTTTAATACTGATGGACTAGTGATTAAGGTCAACGATCGAGCACAGTTTGATGCTCTTGGAGTAGTGGGCAAGCAGCCGCGCGCTGCAGTCGCCTACAAGTACGCCGCCGAACAGGCGACAACCGTGTTGAAAGATATTGTGATTAGCTTAGGGCGAACCGGTGCAGCGACACCAGTGGCGGTGTTTGAACCGGTGACAGTTGCGGGGACGACCGTGCAGCATGCGAGTCTTCATAACGAAGATGAAATTGAGCGGTTGGACATTCGGATTGGCGATACCGTGGTGATCTATAAAGCCGGTGATATTATCCCGAAGGTAGAATCTGTTGTAAAAGAATTGCGCCCTAACACCGCGCGCAAATTCAATTTTTTGCAGACAGTGGCTGAGCAATACCCTGAGCTGGAGTTTGTCCGCCCCGAAGGTGAGGCTGTCTATCGGGTGAAAGGAGTGACGGGCCCCTTGTTGCTAAAGAAGGCCTTGGAGCACTTCGCTTCGCGCGCCGCGTTGGACATTGATACCTTGGGCGAGAAAAATGTAGCAGCCCTTGTTGACGCCGGCCTGGTGAAGGACATTGCAGATATTTATACATTAACGTATCAGCAGGTGGTGACACTTGATAGGTTTGCAGATATTTCAGCTCGAAAGTTAGTGGCAGCAATTGCGGAAAAGAAAACGCCGCCAATGGAACGCTTTGTGTATGGGCTTGGTATACGACATGTGGGTGCACAGACGGCAATTGATCTGGTGCAGGCATTCCATTCTATTGAGGGCCTGCGGTCAGCAACACTTGAGCAGTTAGTGGCTGTTGACGGTGTTGGTGTAGTTGTTGCTGAGAGCATTTTGGCGTGGTTTGCCGATCCGGACAACGAGGCGCTACTAGATAAGTTTCAGGCAGTCGGCGTTAAGCCTGTGTATCGTCGGCAAGAAGGGCCTTTGGTGGGTATGAACTTTGTGATTACTGGCAGCCTGACTGGTATGTCGCGTGATGAAGCGGCGGACAAGATTCGCGCTCAGGGTGGCGGCTTTCAGACCTCGGTCGCAAAGGACACCACCTATCTTGTTGCTGGCGGTAAGGTAGGAGAGAGCAAGCTGAAAAAAGCCCAGTCTTATGGTACTAAGGTCATTGAAGAGGAAGAGTTCCTGCGCCTGATTGGGGATCACGGTGGATCGCATTAAGCGACACAGTAAGCAGGTATTTATTGGCGTTGTTGGAGGTATCGTCTTGTTGGCGGGTGTCATCATGATACCGTATCCCGGTCCTGGTTGGCTGGTAGTGTTTGCGGGACTCGCTATCCTATCGACCGAGTTCGCATTTGCAGAGCGAATCCTTGCTCGCGTCCGTCAAAAATACGATGAATGGCGGGATTGGCTGAAGGTGCAGCCTCGTTGGGTTCAGTGGCTTGTACTGGCGTTTACGGGACTGGT
>DFTJ01000027.1:21800-22256 GCA_002381485.1 Candidatus Saccharibacteria bacterium UBA4215
TGGTCGTCGTTATGACACTTTGGTTGCTGAACGCCTACGGCTTGATTAACTCATTCTTTAACCTCGGCCTTGATTGGGTGACATCACCTTTCGTGAACTAGCCTGCTGGTGTTTTAAGGGCTGTTTTAGTAAGATAGGCATACGTATAAACATAGCCAGTATAGGATAAACATGAATCCAAACGACCAAACACCGCCAAACACTGATCCACTGAACACTTCACCGCAAACACCGCCGGCTGAGCTGGTGACGCCAGAGCCTCAATCGCAACCACAACCTGCGCCGGTTGAGCCGCCAGTAACTTCACCGCAGCCAGACACGACGCCGACACCAGCACCGGCGCCGGCTTCGGTTCCAGCCCCTGGGGCCGAAAACCCCGGTAAGACACTCGGTATCGTCAGTATGATTTTATCGATTATCGGGCTCGGGCTGGTCGGAGTCATTCTCGCACTTGTC
>DFTJ01000027.1:22333-22715 GCA_002381485.1 Candidatus Saccharibacteria bacterium UBA4215
TTCTCGCACTTGTCGGTATGTCAAAGTCTAAGAAGGCGGGCCAAAAGAACGGTTTTGCGCTAGCTGGCTTAATTATCGGTATTTTGAATATACTCGCCGGCATCGCTTTGTTTGCGCTTGTTGGGTACGGCGGTATTCAGGCAGCGGCCGAGCTTACAGCAGCGTGTGCTGAGTCTGCGAACACAGCAGTTGTGCTGACGAACGGTACCGTCGTCGCTTGTGAATAAAAGCTAACATGTTCCAATAAAATAATCCCGCTCGAAAGCGGGATTATTTTTATGGTGAACTGGTAATTACCAGCTACGTTGGCGGAATGATCCACCACCGTTACCACCACCGTTGCCACCGCGGTCGTTTCCGCCGAAGTCACGACGAGGTCGCT
>DFTJ01000027.1:22831-23194 GCA_002381485.1 Candidatus Saccharibacteria bacterium UBA4215
CCGAAGTCACGACGAGGTCGATCTTCTTTTGGACGTGCGAGGTTAACGTTGATTGGACGGCCGTCAAGTTCTTTTCCGTTCAACTCGTCGACTGCTTTTTGGTTGTTAGCTTCGTCTGTAAATTCGACGAAACCGAAACCTTTAGAGCGACCAGAATCACGGTCCATGACAACTCGAGCGCTGGCGACTTCGCCGATTTGCTCGAAGAATGCCTTGAGGCTGTCGTCAGTCGTTGCGTAAGCAAGACTTCCGATGAATAGGTTTTGGGCTGACATAAAGTGTCTAACTCTTTTCTCTTCTTTACTAATATGTGTCAGATCGACCTGGCTTAGTATTTCAGCAAAGAAGAGTGAGTACCTTGTA
>DFTJ01000027.1:23269-23637 GCA_002381485.1 Candidatus Saccharibacteria bacterium UBA4215
CAAAGAAGAGTGAGTACCTTGTATAAGATACACGCTCCAGCTTGATGCTTTGGTACGCGCGTTTGTTCTGAACACATTCATTTAAGCACAGTATGCAATAAAATACTAGGCACAGCCACTCGAAAGCACTTGTGCTTAATGACAATTTAATGCATAATTCTAAGCATGCTGATGCGCAAGGGGCTAAAACCTCGGCGCGGCAAAACAAACATGCACTGAAAATGCGGCCCCGGGTGGGCGCGCAGCAGCGAAAAAGCTCGTCCTGGTAACAGGGGCGAGTTTTTGCTATAATCGACCGAGTGCGGGGCATTGGCACAGTTGGCTAGCGCGCTTCCATGGCATGGAAGAGGTCATCGGTTCGAATCCGA
>DFTJ01000027.1:23738-24726 GCA_002381485.1 Candidatus Saccharibacteria bacterium UBA4215
GGTCATCGGTTCGAATCCGATATGCTCCACCAAATTGATTAAACACCGCTGTAACATACAGTGGTGTTTTTTGTGTAACTTGCGAAACATAAGCTTTACGGCTAGACTAAGAGCCAATGAAGCGTATAAAACCAGCTCAAAACGGTTTTACGATTGTCGAACTCCTGATTGTCATTGTCGTAATAGGAATCTTGGCAGCAATCACGATTGTCAGTTTTAATGGCGTCCAGCAACGCGCTGGTGCGGCAGTATTGCAGTCAGATTTGCGAAGCGCAGCAACACAGCTTGAAATTGTGTCAATTGATACGGGGAGCTACCCCAGCAATACCTCTGAATTGCGAAAGAGTGAAGGAACAACGTTTGAATATACGAATAACGGGAGCTCGTATTGCTTAACTGCAAGTTCTCAGGCAGCGCAGGCATCGTACTATTTCGATAGTACAGAGGGAGCTATCTCGGAAGGGAGCTGTCCGACGCACAATGGTTTCCTAGCAACCATTGGTCCGTGGACTGATATAGATGCCGGTATGCAGTATTATGCGTGCGGCATAGCCAACGGTGACGCCTATTGCTGGGGAAGTGCCCTAAATGGTCAGCTGGGTAATGGGAGTACAAGCGGAAGTGTGCTGTCGCCAACTCTTGTTGAAGGCTTATTAAGCGGCCGCACTGTGACTGACATTGAAACGGGTGAACGACATACCTGTGCTGTTGCCGATGGCGATGCATTTTGCTGGGGGGCGGGCGCCAACGGAGCGCTGGGAAACGGCTCTACCGATTCGTCGAGCGTACCGGTCGCCGTCAATATGGACGGAGAGCTGGCTGGAAAAGAGGTTACAAAGATCGGAGTTGGCCGGTACTACAATACTTGCGCCATCGCTGACGGTGAAGTGTATTGTTGGGGCTACCGTCCTTCCGATGGATGGGGAGGTGGCTTTGAGGCATATGCACAAGTTAATCCTTGGAAGGTCCAGACAAGCGGAGTCTTAAA
>DFTJ01000027.1:24779-25538 GCA_002381485.1 Candidatus Saccharibacteria bacterium UBA4215
ATACCGTGACTGATGTTAGTGTCGGGTACGATCATGCGTGCGTCGTCGCGAGCGGTGAGGCCTTCTGCTGGGGTGGCGGTGCGGACGGAAGACTCGGTAACGGTGCTTCTTCAACACAGCAGCATCCAGTCGCCGTTTCGACAAGCGGTGTGCTACAGGGCCGAACAGTGACCGCTATAGATACAACAGATGCACATACTTGCGCCATTGCCGATAATCTTGCATTTTGCTGGGGGCAAGCAACAGGTTTTTATGATGAAGGAAAACTGGGTGACGGGACACTAACTAGCTCCAACGTGCCTGTGGCTGTATCAACGAGCGGTGTGCTTGGTGGCAAAGACGTGACAAGCATTTCTGCGGGGCGAGGACATTCATGTGCTGTCGCTGACGGCGAGCCTGCCTGTTGGGGAAATGGAAGCGGCGTTGGTATGGGGGCGGCTGCACCGTTCAATACGACCGTACCATTATTGATGGAGCACGACGGGGCAATGGAGTTGCGTCCGACGGAGCAGATATCAGCTGGAAACTACATGAGTTGCGCACTGGGGTTGCAGGGTGACGCATACTGCTGGGGGACTGGCACCGATGGGTTGCTGGGAAATGGACAAACTGGCGGGTCGCAAGTGCCTGTTCGCGTCAATGATCCGAGCTAGCTTTCTCTGATTTCATACCTCTGTTATACTAATCGAGTATGAATCGTTATAATCCTTCTGAAATTGAACCAAAATGGCAGCAAATCTGGGAAGACCAGAAAGCTAA
>DFTJ01000027.1:25642-30340 GCA_002381485.1 Candidatus Saccharibacteria bacterium UBA4215
TGGGAAGACCAGAAAGCTAATGAAGTTACTGTCGACCCCGCAAAGGTGAAGACCTACGTTTCGGGCATGTTCCCGTACCCAAGTGGTGCTGGTATGCACTCCGGGCACGCCTTTAGCTATGCAATCGTCGATGCGTTGGCGCGGTTTTACCGACAGCAGGGACATAACGTATTAAACCCGATGGGTTGGGACACTTTTGGTTTGCCTGCCGAGAACTACGCGATCAAGACCGGTAAGTCACCTGCTGTCGCGAGTCTAGAGAATATCACCAACTTCAAGCGTCAATTCAAGCGTATGGGCGTGAGTATTGATTGGTCAAAAGAGATTAACACCAGTGATCCAGAGTACTACCGCTGGACACAGTGGATCTTTACGAAATTATTTGAACGAGGCCTGGCCTACCAGAAAGAGTCTTTGCAATGGTGGTGCCCCGTTGATAAAACGGTCTTAGCGAACGAACAGGTCGAAGCCGGTAAATGTTGGCGTTGCGGTAGTCTAGTAGAAAAGAAATCAATGAAACAATGGTTCTTTAAGATTACTGAATACGCCGACGTTCTATTGGAAGAGATTGAAGATCTTGACTGGCCGCAGAAGGTCAAGACGGCACAGATCAATTGGATAGGGAAGTCGCAAGGTGCGGAAATTGATTTCTTGCTCTCAGAAACGGCTTCGCGCCCTAAGGGGGCTGCAGATGTTTCTTCAGACAAAAAATCAATTTCCGTCTTTTCGACCAGGCCCGATACAATCTTTGGCGCTACTTTTTTGGTAATTGCTCCTGAGCACCCCTTGGCCGCACAGTTGGCTGTCGGTGACCATGCCGAAAGTGCGCGAGACTACATTAAAGAAGCGGTGAAGAAATCTGAAATCGATCGAACCAATGACACCAAAGAGAAGACCGGTGTCTTTACGGGTAGTTATGCGATCAATCCAGCAACCGAAGAGGAAGTGCCTATTTGGGTGGCCGACTACGTGCTTGGTGGGTATGGTACCGGAGCAATTATGGCGGTGCCGGGTCATGACGAGCGAGACTATGCCTTTGCGACAAAGTTCTCGCTTCCGATTATTGAAGTGGTGAGTTCTGATAAAGATGACGGAGAGCAAATTTACACGGGCGAGGGGGTTTTGATTAACTCTGGTTCATTCGACGGCACGTCAAGCTCGGATGCTCGTGAGCAAATCGTGGCGTGGCTGGAAGAGAAGAAGCTGGGCCAGACCAAGACAACGTACAAAATGCGCGACTGGCTGATCAGTCGACAACGCTACTGGGGTGCACCGATTCCTATTATTCATTGTGAAGAACACGGCGCTGTCGCCGTTCCCGAAGACCAGTTGCCGGTGGTATTGCCAGACGTCGAGGACTTTGCGCCAAAGGGCGACGGCAAATCAGCCTTGGCGCGCGAAGAAGACTGGGTGAACACCACGTGTCCGGACTGCGGCAAACCTGCTAAGCGTGAAACTGATACGATGGACGGTTACGCCTGTAGCAGCTGGTACCTATTGCGCTATGCCGACCCTCAGAATGCCGAACGAGCGTGGGACCCTGCTGCGGTGAACTACTGGAACCCGGTAGACTTTTACGTCGGTGGTGACCACATGGTGGCCCACTTGTTGTATGTTCGTTTTTGGACGCATGTCTTCCATGACATGGGGATTGTTGATTTTAAAGAACCGGTTAAAAAGTTGGTATATCATGGCTACATTAACGCCGAAGATGGCCGTAAGATGAGTAAGAGCCTTGGCAATGTCATCGACCCGCTGGAAGTTATTGATCAGGGGTATGGCGCCGATGCGTTGCGGACGTACGTATTATTTATGGGTCCGATTGAACTTGATGCGGCCTGGAGTTCAAAAGGGATTGCGGGGATTTACCGCTTCTTGAATCGTATTTGGACACTTGGCCAGCAGTATCTTGAGGCTGAAGATAAAAACGTCAACAAAAATGATCAGGCAATTCGCGTTGCACAACACAAGACTGTCCGAAAAGTGACCGAAGACATGCGTCGCATGAGCTTTAACACCGCTATCTCTGCCATGATGGAGTTTGTCAATGAGCTGTATAAGTTCAAAATTGACGGCTATTCGGGTACCGCATGGCACGAAGCTTTGTCCACACTCGCGCAATTGGTGGCGCCGTTTGCACCGCATATGGCTGACGAGTTGTGGGGAGCTTTTGGGCACGAGGGCCTAATTCAAAACGCACCATGGCCATCTTGGGACGCTGAGTTGATCGTCGAAGATACGATGACGATCGCTGTTCAGGTGCAGGGTAAGTTGCGTGGTGAAATTACCGTGCCAGCCGACACGGACGGTGAAGAGGTCAAGGCGCAGGCCCTGGCGCATGAGAATGTTGCTCGATTTGTCGGCGACAAAAAACCAGCCAAGATCATTTATGTTCCTGGCCGGTTAGTGAATATCGTTATTTAGTATCTGGAGCGGGAAGAGTCGTTGGTAGTTCAACATCAGTGATGTCGCCACTATTTTGAGGCTCACTTGGTGCGTATTCACCTCCAGGCATAACATCAATAGAAGTGGCGCCAAAACTATTTTTTTGAAGCTGAATGATGTATCTTTCGCCTGGCTGGTTACTGGTCTCGCCACTTAATTCTTTCATTTCTTTTGCGGCTGACTGACTTTCCGAGACGATTAAGTCTTGAGGGATAGATGACGGGTCAATGTTTACTTGCGTGGCCAAAGACGGTACTTCACTTTCAACTAACTGGATGACACCCTGACCAGGAAGCAGAACCGCCTCTGTGCTGATAAGGGGCTTCATTTCAGAATTCTCGACGATCGCTTCAACTCCCTTTCCTACCCCATAGCCACCCGCACCAACGGCGAGGGTTAGCCCGGCAGCTGCAGCGCGACGCATAAAGTAGTTAGGATTTTCTTCTTGTGGTGATTTTTGTTTTTCGCTCATATTACTCATACAATACCACAAAAGGCGGAATAAGCGTAACCACTTGAGACTTATCGGGGGAAATAGTATAATAGCTACAAGTTTTAATAATACCTACCAAAGGAGTTCATTTACATGGGACAACCAAAAAAGCAAAGTAGCCCGCGCAAAACCGGCCTACGTCGCAGCCACCTGCGTCTGTTGCTCGCACGTCGCGTAAACGGCAAATCGCCCGTTAAGGCAAAAGCCACACGCAAAGAAACCGGAAAAGCACTCGCAAGCAAGTAGTGCCAAGGCCCTCCCTGTAGGGCCTTACCTTAATTTACAATAACAAGAGAAACAAACGCATTATGGCATCTAATCGTCATCTCGGTCGCATCGTCGCCCTCCAAACACTGTACGAGTTCGAATTTCGAACCGAGTGTGGGGATGGTTCTGTTGACGTTACCGAACTATTAGACCGTAATATTGCTCGCTATGAGACGGCGATTCAAGATACTGACTTTGTGCACAACCTCACGAAAGGCGTTCTGAAGGAGCAGGCGGATTTGGACACAAAAATCCAGCCGATTGCTCCAGATTGGCCGATTGAACAGATTGCTCGGATTGATCGAAGCATCTTGCGCATAGGCGTCTATGAACTGCTGCATCAGGCGAAAGTCGTCCCTCCAAAGGTGGCGATTAATGAAGCTGTTGAGCTGGCAAAAGCGTTTGGTTCTGATAACTCGAGTAAGTTTGTGAACGGTGTCCTTGGCACCGCTTACCGCACGCTTATAGAGGGAGCCGAAAAAGATGGCGACACCACAGTTCGATAAATTTAAACAGTATTTTAGTCGCAAGAAGCCTTCTATTCAAGAAATTGTCCGTGAACCAACTGCGGGCGGTATTGTCTTTCGTCATGGCGAGAGCGGTGTTGAAATTCTGCTAATTCAAGACGCGAAAGACCGCTGGACAATCCCAAAGGGGCATATTGAAGAAGGCGAAACGGCCAAGCAAACAGCCAAGCGAGAAATTGGCGAAGAGGCTGGCTTGAAGCAAGTCGATGTCTTGGGGTGGTTGGGCAAGATTCACTTCCGTTACCGACGTATTGATAAGCTGGTACTGATGACAACGCAAATTTACTTAGTCCGTGCCAAGGGTGATACCGACGCAATCCAAAAAGAAGACTGGATGAACGGCATTAAATGGTTTAAATTCCATGATGCGCTCGACGCAATTGAGTATGAAGACATCGGCAAGCTGATGCTACTAGCCATGAAACGAATACGACAGGAGAAACTATAAATGAGTGGGATGCCAACCGCACCGTACCAAGCGTTCGCCAAAGAGACGCTGGGGTATGAATTTAAGAATATCGACTTATTGATTACTGCGTTTACACACCGAAGCTATGTGAACGAACACCGAAAGAGCGTGTCGGAACACAACGAGCGCTTGGAGTTTTTGGGTGACGCTGTGCTGGAGTTGGCGGTGACGGACTTCTTGTTTAACAATTACGATGAGCCTGAAGGAATTCTGACGAGCTGGCGGGCTTCACTGGTGCGTACCGAAAGTATCGGTGATGCTGGGCAGCTGATTGGCTACGAGCCATTGATCCGGATGAGTAAGGGTGAAAAGCAGGGGAGTGATCGTGCACGAATGCAGATTCTGGCAAACGCTTTTGAAGCACTGATCGGTGCTATTTACCTGGAGCGTGGCTATGCTGACGCTGAAGTATTTATCAAGAAGCACATTACCAGCAAGCTAGAGAGTATTCTTTCGGATGGCAGCTGGCGTGATCCTAAGTCGCACTTGCAAGAGGT
>DFTJ01000027.1:30406-32135 GCA_002381485.1 Candidatus Saccharibacteria bacterium UBA4215
GAAGTCGCACTTGCAAGAGGTAATGCAGCGGGTTGACGGCGTAACGCCGCGCTACGTGGTGCTCGAAGAGGTTGGCCCAGATCATGATAAGACATTTACCCTTGGCGTGTTTTCGAAAGACCGTCTTGTTAGTAAAGGCCAGGGACCTAGCAAGCAGTCAGCCCAGCAAGAGGCGGCAAAGGCTGCGTTAGAGCAGTACGAAAAGCCGTCAACTGATTGACTTACAGAGGAGAACGGTGTAAAATACTCTGAGAATCAATAAAAGTTTAAGGAAGTTTCGTTTTTATGCTCGCAATTCGTTTGCAACGTCTTGGGCGCAAGGGGTACGCTACGTACCGTCTCGCCGTTCAAGAATCTCAGCGCCATCCTTCTAGCGGCCGTGTCGTCGCGTATGTTGGTAGCTACAACCCTCACACTAAAGCAGCTCACGTTCAGGTTGAACTGGCTCAAAAATACCTTGATAACGGCGCACAGCCAACATCACGTGTGGTCAAGTTATTGCAAGATGCTGGTGTGAAGCTCCCGAAGTGGGTATCTCAACCAGAAACTGGTAAGCAGAAGACAGTTCGTCACGCTGAAAAGCTCCGCAAGAACCAGCCAAAGGAAGAAGCTCCGGCCGAAGAACCTGAGGCAGCTGCTGAAGAAGCTCCTGCGGAAGAGACCGCCGAAACTACCGAAGAAAAGTAACATCTCGTTTCTTCATTCAATCACTCCTCGCCAGAAATGGTGGGGAGTTTTTTGTGAGTCGCTTATGCTACAATAATTGTGTAAACATTTGCGATCGTCCGAAAGGCATTAAGGGGGAATATGTCCACAATTGACCAGCAATTCATAGAATATATCGTAAAATCAGTCGTCGGGAATCCTGATGACGTCTTCGTCGACCGAATTATTGATGAGAAAGGTGTCTTGTTGACACTGACAGTAAACCCGGAAGATCTTGGCCGGGTGATTGGTAAGCGCGGCATTACGGCCCAAAGTCTGCGAACATTACTTCGAGCCCTAGGGACGAAGAATGATGCTCGATACAACCTGAAGATTGTGAACAATGATGGCCAAGTTGGCGCACGCGTGTCTTCTGATGATCAAGACGAATCATCGTCTGAAGTAAGTTCTGAGCCGACTGAGTCGGTCGAAGAGGCACCAGTTGACGAGCCTGTGGAAAGCGTATCAGATGAGCCTGTGGACAACAGGTCTGACTACTCAAAAAAGACACGAGCAGAGCTTGCCGAACTCGATGACCTTGATATATAATAAGCACAAGTTCAGAACAACTACTTGAACTGCGAGATCTAGCTCCTGCGAGCGACAAATCACCACATTTGTTGAGAGCTTATGTGTATAAAAGACGCCCCTATCACGGGACGTCTTTTTGTTTGTAGTGACTAACCAGGGGATCGAATTGTTCAATCTTCTGGTTAGTCGCCCGAGATTCCACCTCGAGCAACTGACATGTTGCAAGGTGGGCTCGGGCGTGAACCCTATTACTCTTCAGTGGGCGCATCTTCCCAGCTGTTGCCGGAAGGCATGTCCTTGAGGAGGCCTTCGAGCTTGGCGTTGCGCCGTTCGGTGGCTTGCTCGTCGGCGGGGACGATGCGGTCCATGCCGAACGCAAGGCTGGCAAGACCGAGTCCAATGCGAGCCTCGGTTGTGAGGTCTGCGACTGTCATGAGTACTCCTTAATCCGAATATTCTCCGGAGTCGTCGCCGTCGTGTATCACGGCAGGGG
>DFTJ01000027.1:32209-34277 GCA_002381485.1 Candidatus Saccharibacteria bacterium UBA4215
TATCACGGCAGGGGTGGGATTGTTGCGACGGTGCAGGTACCATCTTGCAGCAACCTTGTACAGGCTGATAGCAATGACAGCACCGGCGATGTTAGCCGCAACGAAAAACAGAGCTTGCCATCCGGCTCCGTAAAGTGTCGCGATGACTATCGGCAGAGCGATGCCTATGGAGACACCAATCACTGCGGCTTGCTCGTTTCCATCGAGCTGATTCCACTTTGTGCGAATGCTCACAGGTGTTCACTCCAATCGTAGGGTTCGACACGTAACGGATGTCACGTATAGATAAACCATAGCACATATTTACAAAAAAGTCAATATAGCTTACACTAGTCACAGATGAAAAAAATTCAAGTTATTACATTATTTCCCGAGATGTTCGATGGTGTGCTGAACACTTCGATGCTATGGAAGGCGCAGCAAGAAAAGGCAGCTGCGTTCGAGCTGGTTAATTTGCGCGAATTTGGCATCGGCCCCCGACAACAAGTGGATGACACTCCGTATGGTGGGGGAGACGGCATGCTGCTGAAGCCTGAACCATTATTTGCAGCCGTTAAGCATGCTAAAGAGCAGGACCCGACGGCAAAAGTCGTTCTTATGACACCTCGAGGACAGCGCTGGAAGCAAGCGCTAGCCAAAGATTGGTCTGAGGCTAGTCACGGCTACATCTTTATCTGTGGACGCTATGAAGGCTATGACGAACGGATTGTGAGCTTGGTGGACGAACAGGTGAGCGTCGGCGACTACGTCCTAACTGGTGGCGAACTGCCCGCTATGACGATTATCGATAGCATTGTGCGCTTACTTCCGGGCGTACTTGGCGGCGAACAGAGTGCCGAAATCGAGAGCTTTTCGGATGGTGAGACGTTGGAATTTCCTCAGTACACCAAACCAGCCGAGTTCGAGGGTATGAAAGTGCCAGATGTGTTGTTGAGCGGTCACCACGCCGAAATCGAGAAGTGGCGTGCCGAGCACTCTATAAAAGCTGATTAGAACTGCCAAAATTGCCTAATAAATTACGCCGCTTTGGCTGTTGCCGAGATTCTACCTCGACAGCAGCTAGTGCTGGAGGTAACGCTCTCGGCGGGCGGGCTAGGGCTTCTTTGGGGAAGCCCAGATAGTGATGTCGGCCGTGCCACTGTCGTAGATGTTGCTCGTGTCGTAGAGCCGGACGAAAAGAGTGACACCTTCACCCAGTTCTTCGCGGAGCAGTGCTTCGACTAGTTCGGTGACGAGCTTCCTCTCGTAGATGGTCCCGACGTCGATGCGTGCACAGAACTCACTGTTGTGGCTTACCTGCTGGTTGTGTGCGCCCATCATGGTCAGTTGTGCGGCGATGTCGCGCGCCTGTTCCCTGACACGCTCAGCAAGCTCAGTGGCCCGGTTGGGCTGTGCAGCTGCCTGTTCTCTCTGTACGTCGGCGGGATCTCGGACGATGCCCGCACTGTCATTTGCTCCCATACGGTTCACCCACTCTCAAATCGGGTATGGAATGGGGTAACTATATCATATATAAGAAAATCCCGCCTGGTGTCGCGGGTTTCTTGTTGTTGTGGTGGATTTATCGTAGAGCGAGCTGTCACAACATATTTTTTTGCGGTATGTTTGTTTTTGTAACTTCGCTTGTCGTTACTTTAGCGGACGTCTTGGCAAAACGCAAGCGGAATGATAAAAACAACAACATATTGTATACTGCAGATATGAGCTTTTTTAGACAACCTACCCCAGCACCAACCCCGAAGAGTAAAGATGTCAGTCGCATTAGTACATTTTACGCTGCGATTTTGGTCGTGATGGTGGTGGCTCAGTTGTTTACCTTTGAGGCATTCTTGGAGTTATTCGCCAACTTTGGTCTGCCGGGTGGTGTCGTAACGGGGTACGCGCTCGCATCTGTGTTGGTGGCCGCAGAAGTATTCGCATTGCCGTTTTTGCTAAGGATGTCGCTGAGCCCAGCGTTTCGCTGGTTTAGCCTGGTGTGCGCGGGGCTCGTATCGGATATTTGGTTGTTTGTCACCATATGGATACTGGTTGTTGGAGCTGATGTTGCGACGGTTGGCTTCTTGGGTAT
>DFTJ01000027.1:34373-35242 GCA_002381485.1 Candidatus Saccharibacteria bacterium UBA4215
ACGGTTGGCTTCTTGGGTACCGTTGTCGATACGATGCCGGGCTGGTGGGCGGTGTTTATTAGCCTCGCCTTCGGTATCTTAGCGCTGTGGGCAGCGTGGGGAATGTGGCCAGCAAACACTTCTCGCAAACGAAAGTCTCGTCGAAAATAGTTGTCGGAATGAGCGGCACAAGCTATCATGAAGTCAGTTGAATCATAAAGACTTAGGAGAACATATGGAGTTATTACAAAAATTTGAAAAGACGGTGCACGGTTGGATCAAGGATGTACCGCATCTACCAGAGGCATTCCGAAAATGGCTGGCTCAGAACGTTTGGTGGATTGTGCTCATTGGAGTCATCTTGGGCGGTATTGGCCTGATCACCAGCTTCTTCGGACTTATAGTGACCGCTAGCCTGATTGGCGCCCCAAGCAACGCCTGGTTTACGTATGGTGGTGTGACTGCATGGACAGTGGTTGTCGGTGCTATCGGATTGGTCTTTTCGGCTATTGGCGTCACCATTAACGCTATCGCAATCAGCCCATTGAAGGCTATGAAGAAGAAGGGCTGGGTGCTCCTGTTCTTGTCGCTCCTTGTTTCGATTTTGGCGCTCGTCGTGACCACAATTTTGAACTTTAACTTCTTGACCCTGTTCGCAAACATCGTCTTTGGTGCTGTCTTTGTCGCCATCGCCGCTTACTTGCTATTCGAAATTCACCCATACTTTGGTGTTATCAAAGCAACCAAGAAGTCTGCTAAAAGGCCAGCCAAGAAGTCGACAAAGTAGTCGCTCCTCTGTAGCTACTTGAGCCTTTACCCCAGTTAGTGTACAATTTGTTGGTACGCAATCGCGTATACTGCCACACGTACTGGGGATTGGCCAAGTGGTA
>DFTJ01000004.1:0-5103 GCA_002381485.1 Candidatus Saccharibacteria bacterium UBA4215
CTCCGGCGGTAGGGATCGAACCTACGACCAATTGATTAACAGTCAACTGCTCTACCGCTGAGCTACGCCGGAATACTAGGGTATTATACTGTCACCTCTGGTATAAAGTCAATGACCTGGCTGACTCCAGCGAGCTCTTTTAGCGAAGTTGCTCGATCTTTTTGGTTAGGTCGGCGATGTTGGCCCAGCTGCTGCCTTTCGTAAGAATCACCAACACATAGGTCCCAGAAGATCCGCTGACAATGGCGGCGTCGTTGAGATAGTCGTCCAGGAAGCCGACTTTGTTGGCCACCGAGCCCGAAACGCCAGCAGGGATACCCTGGCGGTAGACATTGGCAGATAGCGCCGACAAGAAGCGGTCGCGGCTCGACTGTTGTTCCAGCAGCTGCCCAGACTTTAAAGCTGCCAGTAGGAGCGCCAGGTCAGCGGCACTGGTTTTGATACCGTCACTGCCAAGGAATGAGGTGGTAGTAGCGCCAATCGCGCGGGCGTCGTTGGTGATTTGCTGGAAGCCGACTTTTTGCAACAGTGCTTCAGCGCACGGATTGTCCGATCGGCTGATCATGTCGTCAAAACAGGTGCTCAGGTTACGACCAGGCACGATCTCGTCTGACCATTTCCAGGCGCCACTCTCCACTTTCTTCAGCGTGCTATAGGCAACGAACAGCTTATAGGTACTGGCGGGTGTCCAGGCTTTGCCCTCGTCGAATGAGGCGCGACGACGTTCGCCAGATAGCTCAATCAGCTGCACGGCGTATACCCCCGAATTGTCACTGGCATAGTTCTTCATTAGCGCCGACAACCCAACGTCAGTCGAGCTATAGCTACGGGTATATTCAACTCTCGGTGCGGTCGAAACGGTTTGAGCGACCACTTCTTGCCTTTGGCCTGTCAAATAGTCGGCAATAGCGGCACCTGTCGCCGCAGCATCTAGGGCCACGCCGCGCGCGCCTTCTTCCCGAGAGATTTCTACGAAGTCACGCGTCGTTACCTTCGAAACTCCAGCTGGTTGCGATACTTTTGGGGCGATCCGTTCGTCAAAGTCCGCCTTGGCCTTGCTTTCATCAACCGACATCACGATTTCATCTCCCTCTGCATCAAAAGCCAGCCAGCCAGCCAGCAACTACTTCGGGTGCAAACTGCACTGTCTCGTCATTAGCCACAACCGAAATGTCTGTTTGTAGGCGCTGGTTTATCGCTGCAGCCTGCTGCTCGGCTTGGTCGTCGGAGATAGCAGCTGGGATGGGGGCGACTGGCACGCGTACCACCGCCTCTTTTTCTAGTGCAGGCGTAGCGCTCAATAGTCCGGTCGCAATATCTTTCACCGCACAGGTTCCCCCATCCTGAGAGGGAACCACTTCTACCAGCCCCTCGTTTACTCGTAGCGTTGCGTTCACCGGATCGACATCACAAGACTCTCCAAACTCGTCCGTAATGTAGGCCTGCACCACCTCTTCATCACGAAGGTAGGTTGGCGTCTTATCAGTCTGCACCGTGCCATACCAGGCAATAGAGCCCGGGATCAACCGCATATACCAAGGGTAGTCCATCGCATCGACTCGCTCTTGGTTGGAGATTTCTAAGCCAATCTCTCTTGGCTGCAGTAAGCCATACGGCTGCGTATTATCGCCAAAATAGAGTGGGATTGTCACCTGCTCGTAGCGTGCATCGAGCTCACGGACCGCATCCTGCTTCTCCCATCCGCTCATCGCAACACCGTCAACACGAGCAAATGGCAGCAGTCGGCTGGTTGGATAGACAAACTGTGCGACCACAATCAGCGCCAGAAGGGCCCCTAGAGATATCAACAATACTCGTCTGTGTTTTACGATGGACTGGCTTATCCAAGTGAACCCACGCTTCACCTGCTGCATTTTATAACTTACCCAACTTACTCTTCATCGCTTCATGCGCACCATCAAGTCCTAAAATTTTCAGTGCCCCAATCAAGACGTACAACTCATCCATTGTTTGCTGGGTAGGATGCTGGGCGTAGGCAGCAAATCGGCTATTCACTGCTTCGACCAACCACTTTTCTTTGGCGGGGCTCACCGAAGCCTGCTTTGGGCTGGCCGAGACATTCGTAGACACGACTTCAAGCGACCGAGCCGAATGGTCGCGTTTTCGCAAATACCCCTTCGCAATCAATCCATCAACATGTATGGCCACCGTCGACACCGACTTATAGCCCAGGCCATTCATGATTTCACGATAGCTCGGCCCAAAACCGTACTGCTGAATAAAGCCATCAACAAAATCAAATAAGGCTTTTTGTCGTTTTGTAGATCGGTCTGTCATGTGTCTTAGTATACGCTCCTCCCGCCACAATTGCCGCTAGACCCCACCAAATAATCGACACCGTGTCGTCTACCCAAACGGGGAGTAGCAGTCCTATCAAAGCCAATCCGATGCCACTCGCCAGTACAGCCAGCGCCAGCCAGTCACGTCGTCGCTGCCAGCATAGCCACAATATCTTTCCAAACAGCACCAAGAACAATCCAAGTCCAAGCCAGCCAACCTCATGGGCTATAAATAAATACTGGTTCTCGATGATAAGCGGGCTATCGGTAAATAGTGAGGCCGAGCCAGTGCTTCCAATACCTGCGCCCAATGGTTGCGCGACCATGCGTTCAGTTCCGTCTATAAGTGAATCGATGTGCCCTTCATTCGAACTCACCGTTCCGCCAGTCCCCTTATTTTCGTGCAAAATAACGTTCGATACAAAATCCGTGTCACGTGCGGCGTACAGCGCGCCGCCAACCGAAAACATCATCACAAATAACCCAATCCACACCCATTTATGCAGTTTCCGGCCAACAGTTAATAAGAGCACCAGTCCGAGCGCAACGACAGCGGCCACCAGCGCGCTCCGCGAGTAGCTAAACCACAGAGCAACTAAACCACCGACCGCCGCTACTGCAGACAGGATGACCGCTGTCCTCTCTGCTTTTCGACGAACACGCAGCCAGTAGGCGGCCACCAGTGCCAACACAACGACCGCGTAAGCTCCGAGCGGATTTGGACCACGCAATGTACTGCTAATACGAACAAAGTCGGGATTCTCATCGACGGTCAAGAAAGGCTGGATGGTATTCGGACCATAGCCAATCACCGTCAGTGCATCTCGCGGCAAGACCGTCACCTGTGCAGCGGCAAACACACCCACCAACAATGCCCCTCCCAAGAAGACCTTTAGGAACAGCCGGCGCAAATCAGGATACAGGCGGATCATTGCAAAGACTAGCATAAAGAAGACAACAAAGCGCAGGTCAATCAACAGCCCAGCAAGCACGGCCGTCCAGTTACTGAAAAATAGGGGAATCAATAAAACATGCAGTAGTACGTATATTGCTGGAAGTACCATCCACGGACTCTTTAAAATATCAAAGCGTCGCTGGCGCCAGATGATATGTAGCCCCAACAACACGGCTGGCACCATCAACAGCTCTTTCCAGGCCTTCACCAATACATCAATCTCCGGGAAAAGCACCCCAAACCCAACGGTGAGCGGTGCATGCAACACGATGCCCCCAAATATCACCAACAGAAGGCCAATGAATAGTGTATCGGTGGTGTTTTTTGCTGTCATTTCTCCCTCTAGTGTACCGCAAATATCCCAAGAAATGGTGGTATAATAAGCACACTCATGCGACGCCGAAACAGCAAACTATACAGCCTCGTCCTTATCCTTATCGACACCCTTGTGTTGATTAGCGCTTTCACTATTGCCTACGTAGCGCGCGTCCAGTTTGACTCTCGCCCACTTATCGAGAATGTCTACGCCTACGACTACGTTCTCAGCTTCCTTGTGCTAGTTCCCTTTTGGATTCTTATCTTTGCTGCCATCGGCCTCTACCAACCCAGCACCTATAACCGCCGTTTAGTCGAATGGTCAAAAATTGCCATCGGTGTCTTTATCGGCGTACTGTTGGTTATCGGCTGGGAATACGTTACGAACGGCACCATCTTCCCCGCTCGTCTGGTTGCCGTCTACGCTCTCGTCGGCGCCTTTCTGCTTATTGTCCTTGAAAGGGAAGTGCTGCGCTCAATTCGCTCGCTCCTATTTCGTTTTGGCAAAGGAACCAAGCGCGTCCTCCTGATTGGATCTTCTGGCGTCACCAGCGACGTTGCCCGCAGCTTAGCCAACACTGCCAAAAGCGGCTACGAAGTCGTTGCCATTGCCGGACCAAAAAAGACACTGCCAAGTCGCTTCAATGCACACCATTATTCACGCATGGAAGAGGCTCTAAAGAACGTCGAGGTTGACGGCATCACTGCTATTATTCAAACCGACTTGTTCGAGAACCCCGAGCGCAATCAAAAAGTGCTCAGCGTCGCCCAATCTAATCACATCGACTATAGCTTCATCCCATCCGAGGCTGAATTCTATTCTGGTAAAAATACCGTTGACGTCTTCCTCGGCTACCCAATGATCACCGTCTACCAGACACCGCTCGTAGGCTGGGGAGCAATTGTGAAGCGAATTATCGATCTGTTTGGCGTTATTGTGACTGCGCCACTCTGGCTCGCTATCTTGCTTCTATTTGTTATTTTGCAGAAAATATTTAACCCTGGCAAAGTGCTCTTTATTAGTAAGCGAGTTGGTCAATACGGAAAAACTATCAACGTCTACAAGTTCCGTTCTATGATCGAAAAATACTGCGGACAAGACGCAATCTCTATCTTCAGGAACATGGGCCGAGAGGATTTAGCCAAAGAATATATCGAACATCGCAAGGTCACAAAAGATCCTCGAATCACCCGCTTTGGAAACTTCTTGCGTGCCACTTCACTTGACGAGCTTCCGCAGCTCCTCAATGTCCTGAAGGGCGAAATGAGCATCATTGGCCCTCGCCCGATTCTTCCTGATGAGAAGGATTTCTACCGCAACCGCGGCGCCTTATTGTTTAGTGTAAAACCAGGAATCACTGGCCTTTGGCAAGTCTCGGGCCGCAGCAATCTGCCATTTGAAGGTCGCGTTGATCTAGAGTTGTACTATGCCCAAAACTGGAGCTTTTGGCTGGACCTGCGCATTCTCTTTAAAACGGTTGCCGTTGTCTTATTTGGCAGGGGCGCGCGCTAAGTGGCAAAGATCGCTATTGT
>DFTJ01000004.1:5305-5571 GCA_002381485.1 Candidatus Saccharibacteria bacterium UBA4215
CTGCGCTATCGCCACACCCTCTGGCCGACTGTCCGGGCTCGTGCCTTTCGCGACCTTGATCTGTCCGAGTACGACATTATCCTCAGTAGCAGCAGCGCCGAAGCCAAAGCCGTTCGCAAAACACGACCGGATCAAATCCATATTGCCTACATCCATACTCCTATCCGCTACTACTACAGTCACTACGAAGAATTTAAGAAAGAGTTCACTTTCGGAATATTTACGCCGTTTATTCGTCCATTTATTCCCTTGCTTGTAAAAAAGAT
>DFTJ01000020.1:0-1788 GCA_002381485.1 Candidatus Saccharibacteria bacterium UBA4215
CATCCAAAGAGTACACGATAGCGCCAGCCTCTTCGGCAATCAACATACCGGGCGCATGGTCATATGGTCGAGCTGAGGAAAGGCCGACGGCAAAAACAGCATCAATCTTACCCTCGGCGAGCGAAAGATAGGCATTGCCAGCTGCACCAACCGGTAAATATACAGAGAGACCGAGCTCTCGCCCCGCTTCGGCAACCGGACCATATGTTCGGCGAGCGAATGCGTAGCCAAGATAGTCTCCTTTTTTTCGCTGCTCGTTCACAGAGATAGGTCGGCCGTCACGATAAGCGCCCTCACCTTTTAACGCTGTGTACAAACGGTCTTGCACAAAATCGTAAATCACCGCTGCAATAGTCTCACCCTCATGTACCAACGCAGCCATATTAGTGGCAAACGGCAACCCCCGAATAAAGCTTGCCGTGCTGTCAATTGGGTCAATCAACCAATAGGTCTCTTCGCTCCCATGCGCCCCTGTCTCTTCGCCACAAAACCCCCAATTTGGCACTGTATCGCTCAACTTCTCACGCAATGTATCCTCAATTTCAGTGTCCCATTTTGTTAACTGGCTATAATCAGCCTTACGCGTAAAAGTAACAGCACCAAATACCTCCATTAAGGGCGTGCGAAATGAGCGAAATGTCTCTATGACGATTCGCTGCGTGGCAATTACCTCATCACGATCCGGCATCGAGTACTTAGCTGTTCCGCTCAATTGATTCGTGGACAACTTTCATTGCAGCTGCAGCATCACCCCAACCGTGCAGTTTTCCGTCAACTCCAGACCAGTTCTTCTTCCAGTCTTTGTAGTGCGAGTAAAAGTGTTCGATGGCTTTCTTGAAATTAGGGCCAAGGTCATCAAGCTCAACAATGTGATCCTTGCTGATATCATCTGACGGCACAACGATCAGTTTTTCGTCCATTTCACCATCGTCTTCAAAGTACAGAACGCCGATAGGGCGAGATGGCACTACTGTCCCGTGAGGAACCGACTCGTCTATAATCAATAGGGCATCAAGTGGATCGCCGTCTTCACACAGCGTTCCTGGAATGTAACCGTAGTCAGCAGGATAGCCCAGTGTAGTGCCATTCACGCGATCCAAAAACAGTCTTCCGGTCTCTTTATTAAACTCGTATTTGTTACGCTCGTTCTTTCGAATTTCAATAATTACATTTACGACACCCTTGTCAGGGCTGCCAGTAGAAACATCGCTATAGGTCGTCATATTTTATTCTCCTTTTTCTTCTCTGTTATTTTACCAGTTTTTGCCAAACAACGATATAATCACTAAAGATGTCTATGCAACTCCTTACCGCCACAGAATATGTCACCCAAGCAACCCGGGCTATTCAGCAGGCGCAGAAGCGAGTGCATGTAATTGCAATGGTGATCGCCGATCATGATGCCACACACGACTTTATCACCGCCCTCCAAGACGCCGCCAAACGCGGTGTCACGGTATCTGTTGCTGCTGATGTCTTTACCTACGGAGAAGTTACCGGCAGCTTTCTGCCCCTGCGCTACTATAGCAAGGGTGGTCGCTCAGCAACCTCGATGGCCAAGAAGCTAAAGACGGCTGGAGTATCTTTTCATTGGCTAGGACACGGACGCGTCACAATTTTTAATGGACGAACGCATAGTAAATGGTGCGTTGTAGATGACGTGAGCTTTGTCTTCGGGGGCGTAAATCTGTACCAGCAAGGCATTGAGCATATTGACTACATGTTTAAAGTGAACGACGCTCGACTTGCCGATCGGCTTGCTAAAGAGCAAGGCAAAATCCTTCAAGG
>DFTJ01000020.1:1923-10984 GCA_002381485.1 Candidatus Saccharibacteria bacterium UBA4215
TAAGGCAAAATCCTTCAAGCAGAACGGACAGCGACCAACTACTCGAGCGTCGGTTTTCAGCTCGACAATCACACCGTCTTGTTCGATGGGGGTATCATGGCGCACTCACTCATTTACCGTCGAGTTTGTGAGCTCGCGCGGTCGGCAGAGCACGTAACGTTTGTATCCCAGTACTGTCCGACCGGCAAACTTGCCAAATACCTCAAAGCAACCTCGCACAGCCTCTATTTTAATCGCCCGGCCCAGGCGACGCTTTTCAACCGACTACTTATCAAACTGAATATGTTCCTGACTGGGTTCAAGACTATGTACACAGGCGACACGTACATACACGCAAAGTGTATTATCTTTACACATTCCGATGGAACCAAGACTGCCATTACCGGCTCGCATAACTTTGCCTACGCTGGAGTCCTTTTTGGCACACGGGAAATTGCCCTAGAAACAAAAGATCCAGCCATTATTCAACAGCTGGAAACTTTTCTGGACGCACAAGTTAGGTAGTTTTTCGCTCGTGTTCTTCTAGATACTCACGAATAGAGAGTGCTGCCACTGCACCTTCGCCAACTGCACTCGCAATCTGCATCGTTGCACCGCTGCGAACATCACCGCTTGCAAAGACACCTTCCATAGAGGTCTGCAGGTGAGCATCTGTCTTAATCAGCCCAATTTCATCAAGTTCGATAGCAGACCCCTTCAAAAATTCGGTGTTAGGCTTTAGGCCGACAAACACAAAGACCCCATCAGTTGGCAAAGTAAATTGCTCCCCATCCTTTGTTGCCTTTACCGCACTCACACGGCCATCAGTTGCAACTATTTCGTCGGTCGATGTGTTGAGGTGAATCGTTACCTTGCCAGCATCAACAAACTTTTGCATGTCATGCTGCAGTATATCGCTTGCTTTGACCTCACTCCGGACCAACACGTCGATGTGAGATGCATAGCGCGTCAAGAAGATTGCTTCCTGGAAGGCAGAATTTCCGCCGCCGACAACAACCAGCTTCTTATCTCGATAAAACGCACCGTCACAGGTTGCACAGTAATGCACTCCTCGACCGAAGAATTCGGCTTCACCGGGAACGCCAATCTTTTTCCAGTCACTACCGGTTGCAATCAACACTGTCTTGGCCTTCACATCCTTGCCATCGACCACAACAACCTTTAAATCGCCCTGACTACGAATTTCGCTTACTTCGCCATATTCAATATTTGCCCCAAATCGCTCGGCCTGCTTCTCCAGCTCTCCTGCAAGCTTCATCCCCTCAACGCCCTCCGGGAATCCAGGGTAGTTGTCAATGATATCCGTGACGGCGGCCAGGCCGCCAATTGCAGCTTTTTCATACAGAACAGTATCAATATCCTCACGGGTGGTATAAATTGCGGCAGTCAGGGCGCTTGGTCCCGCTCCTATCATAATTACTTCACGTACAGTATCACTCATAAATGTTTCCTATTTTACTATATTTAGTATAGCATGCTTATGCCGCTGGCTCTTCCTCAATACTATCGATAATCACGATAAACTGTAATGGCGCATTCTCAGGGATAATACCAGAACTCTGCGGACCGTATGCTAACTCGGCTGGAATCGTTAGCCTCACCGTGCTTCCGACCTTTTGGCCACTCAGCCCCTGTGTCCAGCCGGCGATAACACCACTTAGAGGGAATGAGACAGGCTCGTTTTCGGCGTCCTTCTTGTTTGAGCTATCAAAGATAGTCCCGTCGCTTAGCCAGCCAAAGTAGCTCGCGCTGATAGTATCGCTGGTCTGGACAGTCTCACCGCTGCCCGCTTCCAATACCTCTACCTGCAGTTCAGATATATCTTCGCTAAAGGGCTGCGCCTCATACCCCTCAAGTGCAATCGAGTTTTCAGCATTCGCCTGGGCCGCCTCTCGCTGCTGCTCTTCAAAATCGGCTAGTTGTTGTTCGTACTCTTCTTGCTGACGCAACTGGTCGCTTGCTTGGTTCTCATTTTGCAATACGATCGCCGCAAATGATCCGATTGTTCCTACTGTCAGGGTAATTGCGATTACCCAAATACCAACTTGTTGCGCGCGTGATGCTGCCATATTAAATCACCTTTCCGTGTGTTTCTGCCGTGACGGCCTTGGTAATACTATCCATAAATTGTGACACCTCTTCTCCGGTGAGCGTCTTCTTGTGGGACACAAAACGAAGTCGAAGCGTTATGTTTTTTGTCTGCTTATCTTCTGGCTGATACAGGTCGAGTGGCTCAATAGTCACTTCAACAGCAATTCCAGCTGCTGCTTGCTTAGTCGCCTCATAGACTGCCTGATAGGATACATCGTCCGCAACCTGGAAACATACGTCTCGCTCAACACCAGGATACTTACTGAGCGGCTGGTAGGCCGAGTCATTCGCAGCAGCAAGCTTCGCGATCGAAACAGGCGCAATCTCAAACCCAGCCGAATACTCGGGCAGCTTAAATGCTTTTTGCACACCGCGCTTGTATTCACCAATCACCCCAACGGCAACTGTTTTATCAGAACTCCAAACGCGTGCACTACGTTTGACTTCAAATGGCTGCGTTACCGGGTAGTCACTGTCAGCGTCAAGCGGTTCGTATACAAAACTCACACCAAATGACGCGGCAATGTACTCAAGGTACTGCTTTGCTTCATAGAACATCGCGCCTTCAGCCGAAGTACTCCGCGTCAATATAAAGGCAAGACTATCAAGTTCGCGAGGAACTTTTTCTTCCAGTAACTCATGGCGCTTTGTGTGAAATTTATTGAGTTCGAACAATGCAAAATGATCAAATCCCTGCTTGATGTTGGCATGGACCGAAGAAAGCAGGCTCGGTGTAAGACTTTGCCGATAATACTGTAGTTCTGGGCTAATACTATTTACTAATCGATACGCCTCTTCAGGGTTTTGGCCAACCTTGCGCATCATATCGCCATGAACAAAGCTATATGTCAGTACCTCATTCGCACCAGCTCGAACCAGCACATTGCGCAGTCGGCGGCGAACCACATCAAACTCGCTCGAACGAACTGCCGTAAAGTCGCGCTGCGCAAGTGTTGGTGTGATCGAATCAAACCCAGACAAACGCCCTACTTCTTCAATAACATCTTCAGGAATAGAAAGGTCGTGGCGCCAGTACGGGACCATCACCTGCAGCTGCCCATCCTTCTGTTTCACTTCTAGCTCAACAGCGCCAAGGACGGTAACAATATCATCAGCCGAAAAGTCCGTGCCTAAAACATCATTTACCATTTCAACGGTCACTGCCACAATTGCTGCATCCTTCTTGCCAGGGTAGTCATCGACAATTGGGCTCGCAACAGTTGCGCCGGCATGCTCAGCCAACAATCGAGTCGCTTCTGCGAGCACAGGAGCACTCAGCGCCGCTGGGACGCCCTTTGTTAAGCGAGTAATCGCTTCAGTAAAGACACCGTGGCGCATCTGAATTGCCCGGAGTGTGTACAGATCAAACGTTGCTGCCTCTAGTAGAATCCGCTTGGTCGAGCTATCAATTTCTGTATCAGCCCCACCCATAGCGCCTGCTAAGCCAACGGCCGTCTCGCCAGCAGCAATAACCATATCTTCACTGTCCATCTCGATACTGCGACCATCCAACAAGGTCAGTGTTTCGCCTGCACGAGCAGCTCGAACATGCACCTCATTCACACCCCCAGAGACCTTTAAAAACTTATCGTAATCGTAGGCGTGCAGCGGCTGACCCGTCAATAACATCAGGTAATTTGTAATATCAACAATTGCGTTAATGGGCCGGACTCCGCTACGCGCCAAATATGTTTGCATTTCAAGTGGGGACTGAGCCGCCTCGTTAGCATTCGTCAACACCACAGCCGCAAAGCGATCAGACAAGGTGGGGTCATCAATCACTACTTTTGGCGCCTCGCCTTCACCCGATACTTTTGGTGTTAACTCGTTCAGCCAGGCTGGTGTGTCAAACTGAGCACCTTGAATACCAGCAATCTCGCGAGCAAATCCGACAATTCCAAAAGCGTCTGGGCGGTGGGTGAGCGATTTGTTCTCGATATCCAGCAAGTAGTCATTCAATTCGTACAGTTCGGCAAAGTGTGCCCCAGGGGCAGCATCTTTATCGACTTCAATAATGCCAGAATGATCGTCATACAAATCAAGCTCTTTGGCGCTGGCAAGCATACCATTACTCTTGTAGCCTCGGAGTTCTTTGGCCGCCAATACAAATGGCTCGGTCGTTCCGACCGTTTCAGGTACCGTACTTGCAGGAGGTAGCCAAGCAGCTAACATTCCCTCATGGACATTTGGCGCACCGCAGACAACCTGGATCAGTCCGTTCTCGTCACGCTCAACGTCTTTTGCAACGCCGCCGTCATCAATTTTAGTCAGATTGAGGTGATCAGTGTCTTCGACCTTACGGCATTCAACAACTTTCACCACCAAGACGTCTTTGTATTTCTCGCCCAGGTCTTCGACCCCTTCGATCTCAACCAAGCGAGCCCCAATGCGTTCGGTGAGCTCGTCGATCGGCATATCGATTGCGGTAAATTTCTTGAGCCAATTTACTGAAATGATCATGCGAATTTCCTCAGGAAGTTAAGTTTTGCAGCCTCGAAATGGCGCAGGTCTTCAATGCCGTATTTCAACATCACCAGACGCTCGATCCCACCGCCCCAGGCAAAGCCTCGATATTCGGACGGATCAATACCGGCCGTTCTTAAGACATTCGGGTGAATCATCCCGCAGCCGAGCATCTCCAGCCACTCACCCGGCTTGCCGCCAAGCGCTGCTGGCTTTTCAATCGCAAACTCTAAGCCAGGCTCAACAAACGGGAAATAGCCTGGTTGAGTCTTAATCTTCAAACTTTGGCCGTAATACACTTCAAAAAAGCTACGCAGCGTTCCAAGCATATCGCCCAGTGTTGCATCCTTACTGACAAACACGCCTTCTACCTGATAAAAAGTGTGCTCGTGTGTTGCGTCAACATCTTCATTCCTAAAGACTCGTCCGTAGCTAATCGCTGCGATGTGACCACCCTTCTCTAATGTCTCCTTGCCGTCCTTTAGAATACGGTGTTGCATCGTGCTAGTGTGGGCGGGTGGAATGAATCCCTCTTCGGTACGGAAAGTGTCATAGCCGTCACGAGCCGGGTGGTTCTCGGGAAAGTTTAGGGCCTCGAACATATGGAAGTCATCATCAATTTGACGCGATTCAATAGCAGCAAATCCCATACGGGTAAAGATATCAATCACTTCATCCAGCTCTTTCGTAAGAGGGTGCTGCGTTCCTTGGGTCGTCGGCAATAGAGCCGGGCGAGTACTGTTAAGATCCCATGGAGCCGTGACATCTATTGGCTCGATACTTGCGCTGTCCAACACCGCTTCACGGGCTTGGATGGCTGCTTCAAGTGCAACCTTCAACTCGTTGACGGATTTACCATACGCGCCACGCTCTTCAGCCGGCAGTGATCCAATTGCCCCATACAGCTTCTTTAGCTCGGGTGCACGAAGAACATCGCGCGGCGTATCGCTACTCTCCACACGATCCAGTAATGTTTGCCTTGTGGCAGTAATATCATCAGTCGGCATAACTAGTCGCTATTATACGCTAAAACGTCAGAGACGATAAGCGTAGTTACCCCGCCGTCACAATAACAAGCCACACCGCACCGATCGCAGCAAAGGCGATGATCGCAATCCAGACACCCGCTAGGCCACCAGTAGACTTAGTGTTCTTAACAAATTGAGAATCATCAACACCGTCAGGGCGCTCAGGTTCAGCCGCTTTTTGGCGGGCTTTCTCTTGTAACTCGGCTGCAAGCCGCTGCTGCAGCTCACTCCGACTGTCATTTTGTTTTACATATAATGCCATAGTTCTATTGTACCATCCGTTCTCTCTCTACGCACGGTTCCACTTATGCTACAATGAAGCCAATGTTTATCTAAAGGAGGGAAACATATGGCTACTAAAGCCGGTACAACTACCAAAAAGAAGGCTCCCGCTAGGAAAGCTAGCGCGACCAAAACGACAAGGAAGTCCGTCTCGTCAGCTCCTAAAGCCCGAGCAAACTCACTTGTCTCACACGTACAACAATCTGTCCGTTCGATGGCCCTATGGCGATCACTCGGTGCAGAGTTCATCGGTACATTCCTACTCGCAAGCGTAGTGATTGCTGGTCAAGGTCAACCAATCTTTGTATTGTTTGCTCTTGTCGGCATTATCCTGCTTGTTGGATCGGTATCAGGTGCTCACGTTAACCCTGCCATTACGATTGGTGCGCTGGTCACGCGTCGTATCGGATGGTTCCGTGCCCTTGGGTACATCATCGTCCAGGTATTGGGTGCTGCGTTGGCATTCGTCACACTCAGCGCGTTCTTGAACGGTGCTGCGCCAGTAGGTGAAGAGGCCGCTCTATTCGGCCAAGCTGCTCCTGCCCTGTTTGCTGCTTCTGAAGCAGCTGCATACGCTGGTAAAGAATGGTACATCTTCTTTGCTGAACTGCTTGGTGCTGGACTGCTTGCCTTTGCTATGGCACGCGTCCTTAGCGAGACAAAAGATCGTGTCGCTGCTGCCTTCACAGGTGGTCTTGGTATCTTTATCGCCCTCATGGTTGCGATTAGCGCCGTCAGCTACGTCGGTGTTTCAACCGCCGCAATCAACCCAGCCGTTGCTGTTGCGCTCGAAGCCTACAGCTGGGAAACACTCTGGCCATTTGCTATCTACGCAGTTGCGCCAGTTATTGGTGCTATCGTTGGATTTATCGTTCACGATGTCATCGTCCGCGGCTCAGTCAAATAGAACTCAGCCCCCGACACACAAAAATACCCCGCATGACCAGCGGGGTATTTCTTTTATTATTCGTCCTGATGCGGTTTATCAACAATCAACGCTTCAATGCTCTTGTTGTTGCCAGCGATTTTCACTACATCGGTATCAATCTTGCCTAGTTCTTTGTGAGCGTTGTTGTAATGGTTAACGGTTGTACCGAGTGAATTACCGAGTTTTAGCATAAAGGCGTCAAAGGCCGAGATATGCCGTCCCAGTTTACCGACTTGAATTTGGATATCCTTCGCCTGCTCTTCGATTTGCAGGCTCCGTAGGCCCTGCAACACCGTCTGAAGGTATGCCATAAAGCTGGTCGGGCTGACAATAATGACATTCTTTTCGCGAAAGGCATATTCAATCAGATCACGAGCGCTCGAACCAGTGCCGACATCGCCAATCAGCAGATCGTAGTACAGTGATTCACTCGGGATGAACATAAATGCAAAATCCATCGTCTTTTCATTAGGACGAATGTACTTGCTAGTTTCGTCGATGCGCCCCTTTAGGTCGTTACGGACCTTCTTTAGCCACTCTTCACGCTCGGCCTTATTCTTCGACTGCACCATGCGGTTGTAGTTTTCTAAACTAAACTTACTATCGATCGGCAGCATCTGCCCCTTGTCCAAGAACACTACCGCGTCGGCGATCAGTCCGTCGTTAAAGCGGTACTGCATCTGGAAGTTCTTGGTCGGCAAGATATTGGAAAGTACCGATTCGAGGTAATACTCGCCGAAGACGCCGCGCTGCTTTGGGTTTTGCAGCACGTTTTGCAAGGTTTTGAGTTCATCAGCGACATCAATAACTCGGCGATTCGTTTCATCTAATTTAGCCAAGCGCTGCGTGACGTCACCGACAATTTTGGCACTCTCTGATAGTTGCTTTTGCATAGCCCCCTGCATACTGGTGGCATTGCGTTCCAATTTGTCGCCCAAACTCGTCTGCAAGCTCATAATCGTCCGGTTGAGTTCGGTCACATCTGACTTCAACATCTCGACGCCGCCATTTGACTTCAGATCACGAAGGCGCGCGACAATCACAAACAAGGCAATCCCTAGGCCCACCACCAGTATCAACAAGATAACTAACAAGACTTGATCCATGATTCTAGTATAGCATTACGGCGATGCGAATCACGACCACCACCACAACCGCTACGATAATCGCAATCAAAGCGCTCCAAGCACGCGCAATCCAGCCGAACAGTGCGTAGCTAATAGCATAGAGAAGAACGCTCCAGGCTAGTGTTTCGAGCCAGAATAGCCCGCTGAGTATGACCGACAATTCCCACAGTAGCGCTGCCGAAGCAACCGCAACGATAATCGGACGAACGACACGCAGACGGATCATGCCGAATATCGCAGCGGTCGCTACCAAGACGGCGCTTACCTTTCCTGCCAACTCTTCGGGTGCCAAACAAATGGCTGCGCTTGTCAGATCACGACAAGCCAATGGTTCAATGATGTAGCGGCCAATCAAGAGTGTCACTAGCCAATAGGCGACACCGACCAAGGCGCCAAAGCCAATCAGGCGCACCCACGCAAGTAAGGTGTGATTAACAGTGTATGTTTCCTCAACGACTCGTGCCATGTCTGCCTCGTTTCTGTACATACCATAGCGCACCGATAAGGGCGATGACAACCCCTCCTATCACGTCGAGCGGTGTGTGCACCAACGCCAACACCCTGCCGATACCGACCAGCAACACCAGGCCAATCAGTAGTAGTGTCGTCTTTTTCATGCGCGTTTCAAACCAAACAGCTGCCGTAATCGCCGTCACAAATAGCATGTGGTCAGATGGAAAGCCCGGGTTGTCCAAGAACGCCGCCCCTGGTTCCACCCCTAGTAGCTCGAACGGTCGCAGGTCGGCCGGCTGATATATCGTGCCGATAAACTTGGCCAACATATAGGCAGTTAGGCCAGCCATCAACACCCGACTATACACCTCGAAGCGTGTGCCCTTCGGGACTCTAAATAGCAGCGCATAGGCGCCAATCAGTACAATCGGATAGACAGAAATGTCGGCGATAAGGCGGATGAGGAGTTCGGGGGTCATGGTTATATGATACCTCTTTTTGTGCCCAATGCTTGCAAGAAACTAATCAAAAACCTTATACTTACATTAATGGACTGTGATCTGCCGTACATCCATTAACACTTTTGATTATTTCACTGGGCAATAGTCGCATGCTCTGAGTAAATAATGGGGGATTAGTGTTATGGTAGACACACTACAGGCAATCTTGACGAATGCCGATCTACGATC
>DFTJ01000020.1:11065-14406 GCA_002381485.1 Candidatus Saccharibacteria bacterium UBA4215
TGTTGAAAAGTTCAGCAAGGAAATCGAAAGTGCAACACCTTGGTTTGACTAAAGCCAACTCGGGCATGTATTTGCCCGAAGATATTATTATAAAGAGACAAAACCATGCCCAATTCGATAATAGAAGCTAGCTATTCGAAATTACTGCAAGCTAACTCGAGTCAAACAAAGCCCTCAAGCTATGACCCAATACACATCTTCTGCATTAAGTTAGCAAAATCGCAACATGACCACACTCAAGAGTTAACACCCAAAAACTTAGCTCAGCTGGCTAAGAAGCTAATACGAGCAGAAAGCAAAGTGGGCGGCCCTTACGCAGAGCCCCCTGTTGACGAGTACATAACAAACTATGCAATCAATATGTTCACATCTCTCACATCGCTCAGAATTGACAGCGTGTCAGCTTATGGCTACGAAAGTAGGCCCGCCCACCTCACTAATGACCCTCAGATGAGTTTAATGAACGACTTTTTCACTTCAGTACTAAAACACAGAAAAGTTGGCACAAAGGCGTCGAAAAAGCACGGAATACCGATTTTTTATAAATTTGTCATCGAAGAAAACTCCCTTGATCTGTCCCCAAATACCACGCCTATCTTCCGATCGTTAATCCAGAATGTAGCGAAGCACGACAAGAATCTCGAGATTGCCAACATATCATTGTATTTCGCCGAGATGCTTGGCCCAAACTATTCGATAGGTTTGGAAAAATATCAAAAAGGTTTGAGTCGAGCGAACATCTTTGCTTGGGCTGCATACACGATATATGACGATATACATGATGAACACACTTCAGCGAATATAGTTGGGCTAGCAAATATGCTGATGCGTGAATCATACAAGATATACTGTGAAACTTCCCTGGGGCTCGGGGTTGATATCGCTATTGTTAATGAAAGCTTTTCGGTGGTCGACGATGCCAACCTCATACTTGAACCAGAGTTAGGTCTCAATGAGCTCTACAAGAAATCATATGGCCACACACTCGGACCGCGTATCATTCTTCAGTCTCTCCACAATGCAAACTCAGATAATCTAACCAAAGCACTTGCCATGTTTCTTAACGCTAAACAACTCTGCGATGACATTAAAGACTGGGAAGAGGATATTGCAAATGGGTCATCCAGCTACGTAACGCGTAAGCTAGACAGAGATTTGGACGACGATACAAAGAGCAATATTACAACTACCTTCTGGGAGAAGACACTCCCCGAGTCTATCCGAAATGCTCAAATGGAGATAGAAGCATCCATAGAGTTATTTAGTGAGTCACTTGGTCAATCTTTTGAAAAGACCAGATTTTTTCGTAAAATCATTTATCCAATTAGGCGAACTATTGAAGACATTAACACGGAACAAGCAGAAAAAAACGATTTTCTCAATCACTTCAATTTATAGCTGCCACCGCTTATTGAAGTGCGACGGATTTCAGGCTTATTCAGTTTTGCACAATCATGTGCAACGAAGGTGCGACTTTCGCAAGAATATTCGTTTCTTTATTACTCGGTACTCGTCTCTGAATTTCTAACTTTCCTGTATCCTTCATATTCGTCTGAGGTTTTTGTCATGGTGTCATGTGCCGCAATTGAAGTTCTGCTTAGACTATTGATAGTCTCTCTCTGCCTATCAATTAAATCGGCCTGGCTTCGTATTAAGTCTGCATACCGACGCTGGAAACTATTATCTGTGATTGCGCTAATTAGCTGTACCACAAGCAGTATTCCACCAAAAATCACCATACATAGACCAACGTACCAAGTAGTACTCAATTCAGGCGCATCCTTTATCAGCCATGTCCCCGCAAGAACAAAAATTGCAATCACATAAAACAGTGGGTCCTTGAGCATATTCTTCAAGGAATCTGCCGCTGATATTGACGCTGGATCTACCATCAGCCCACCATCTCTTCAAAGGACTCTAGTAATTCTTCCGACTTTAGCTCTTTATGAATATCTGAGAGCACGTCTGTATATATGATCTGTTTTTCCTCGTCATCATCCTGCTTCATCCCTAGATCAACATCGAAAAGAACGGCCTCTTGTTTTGGATTATCTTTTTTAACTACTGGGCTCATTTCTAGCCGAAGCACATACTCCTTGTACTCTCTCCTCATCACAAGATTTTCGATGTCGAAATCAGAAAGCCCATTTGAATTCTTGAAACTGTTTAAAGGTCCGCTCTTGGGCGAACTATTTTCTCTTGCAAAATACGTGCGCCAACCGACCCTTTGAAAAATAGTTGGCTGAAGAATTTCGAAAACTTCGTCTGCAATCTTCTTCGCCTTCTCGTGGATGTTTCCTAAGTTTTTCGGCTCTACAAAATGTATCCAAAGTCGATTTGATGATATCTTTAGCTCTGGTATTAAATCATCGACATCCTTTATTGTCAAACCTTCAAGTCGCATGTCAAACAAAGGGATCTTTTTTTTATCTCGAACAATCTTATTGATTATTTCTCCAGCTCTATCAATGTAAGAATAGCCATCGAGGTAGTCAATCTGAATAAAAGCCTCGGTGACTTGGTAGTTTTTGATTAGATTACTACTGACTTTTTTGATCATACATATATTCTATCACTATTGTAAGTAGTTGGGCTTAGCCCACCACCATCCGATTCTCTTCCTCTACTTCTTCTTGGGCGTCTTTAAATGCTCGGACTACGACGCTCGGGTAGCGGCGATCCGTCATCAGGTGCGATCCTAGTGCGCTCACCTGAAGTGATAGCTGCGCTGCCGAAGGCGCAGTACCAATTTCTTTAGCCAGTTCAACCATCTCGTCGTACGCTTGTGTTGCACGCTCTCGCACGTCAAACTGGTGGTCATACACCGATCCTTCGTAATAGGCTTCGTTCAAACCAAACCCAGCGATAGGATACTGCGCAAGCGCAACCCCAAGCCGCCCCACTTCTCCACCCAGCCTGAATATCCTGTTGTCCGACTCGGTGCCGCGACGAAGGCGCTCAGAAAGGTCAGCAGAGTTTTTAATAGCGCTATCAAATTGATCAAACACCAAATCATCAAACTCGGCCGTATCCATCCATGGCTGATCCTCTCTGGCGATCTCGGGAAGCGCAAGTCTTCGGAACATTGCTTTGCGTGGCTGAGCATCAAAAAGATATTTCGCCGACACAAACATCGAGCCCGCCACAATGCGCGCCGCCATTGATTCGTACCCCGTTGGGCGCAAGAAGCCTATCCATCGTCTTCCCACGTCAATACCTTCGGCTTGCTGCCTCATAATTAAAGCCCCCGTTCCCCTGCCAGCCTGGCGCCATGTCGCTTCTAGATCATTAGTGGTCCGCGGCGGTATATAGTCATCTGCTGCAATCGGTGCTGATGGGCT
>DFTJ01000020.1:14472-15362 GCA_002381485.1 Candidatus Saccharibacteria bacterium UBA4215
GGTGCTGATGGGAGCTCGTATTCTTTGGGGATTCGTTCACTCATAATAGTTTTAGTATGCTCCTATTTTCGCCCCTCATCAAGCGCAAGCATAATCGCCACCCACTGCTCGGTTCGCACCATCGATGGCTTGATACCTTCACCAATGCCCGCCCTTTTCAGGGGCAGCTTGGCAAACACCCTTGGATCTGAAAAGGCTTGGTCGATCATCTGCCTATAGCGCGGCATGACCGCAACCGACAGCAGCGGCTCGGGGCGAGGCATAATCTCGAGCAAGACAGTATCAGAATTGGGGTGCGGCCAATAATCCGTCCGGCGAAGCGGTTTACGAATCCGCGCCGTATACCACGGTGCAATCATGGCGCCCAACTGACCCGTAAAATAATCGCTGCCAATCAGCAGCTTGCGCGCAAACTGCTTTTGGACAATCAGGTACGCCGCCTTCAGTGAATGTGGCGTATCCGTAATCTTATGCACAATCTGCGAGCTAATATGAAACGGAATGTTCGCAAATATCTTGTACGGCTCGTCTGGCAGCGGCAGGGTCAGAAAGTCTTTTTGCACTAGCGTCACATTGTCGTATGCAGACATGTTGTGGCGAAGGGTTTCAAAAATCCGCGGCTCCAACTCGATCGCCACCACCTTCTTGACCTTACCAGCCAATACGGCCGAGATCGTTCCGCTCCCGGCACCAATGTCATAGACGGTGTCGTTCTTACGAATATTGGTGTGCCCAATCAGGGACTTGATCAGCGCCGGGCTACGCAGAAAGTGTTGCGAGTAATCAGCTAATCGCTTCACGAGTTAGGGCTGCAGTGTTCCTGCAAATACCTGCCAGGCAAGCAGTGTCTTGGCAACAAGGCTCAGGATAATGTAGGCTCGTTCACCGTA
>DFTJ01000020.1:15559-21990 GCA_002381485.1 Candidatus Saccharibacteria bacterium UBA4215
GTCTGGTTGTGAATCTCCATCACCAGACCCATCAGGTTCATAATGGCAGCCAAGAAGAAGATCATCACTAAGCTCATGAGGTCATAGACGCCTACCAATAGAGAGATAGCCACCATCATAATCGAAGCTGACAACGAGTACTCAATCCAACGGCCGCGGTTAATACCCTGCTTCAGTTCCTTGTCGTAGCGCTTGCGGTAGACGGTCGCAATCGTAAAGTGCGCAATTGCCGATAGGAAGAAGAACGAGGCAACCAGCCATGGTAGCGAGATGTCAAATAAGACGGTGGTATCAGCGAACAAAGACTGTGTTTGCGGCTCAAAGCCCAAGAAGGCACCGCTGACTGGCAAGGTGAAGTCCACGCTCAGAAGAACGATCACGAAGCCCTGGATAAGATGTAAAAATCCAGCAATAATATTTAATATATTGAGCTGTTTAGGGGAGATTTTTTTACTCATACCATTACTATACACCCATTCTTTGCAAAATCGATTATGATAATAGGGTATGCAAAACTCCCGAATCGCCCAACTCAACAAACATGAATTCAATGGCTCGAGTGTCGTCTACGTCATGTCACGCGACCAGCGCGTACAGGATAACCACGCCCTCATCGCCGCCCAATTACTGGCCATCGAGCACAAAGTTCCGCTGTATGTCTTCTTTAACCTCCGAGCGGTTTCTGGGCGATCACGCGAGCACTACCAGTTCATGCTCGATGGCCTGAAGGAAGTCGCCACTTCTCTTGCGTCCCTCGACATTCCTTTTGTGCTGCGCAAGGGTGATGCCATCAAGAATATTCTCGCGTTTGCCGATGAGGTCGAAGCCGGCGCACTCTTCTTCGATTTCAGCCCCCTAAAGGGCCCCCGTAAAATAGCCTCGTCAGTTGCCGAATCATTCTCTGGAATAGTCAATGTCGTCGACACCCACAATATCATTCCCGTCTGGATTGCTTCAGACAAGCAAGAGTTTGCCGCCCACACCATGCGGCGCAAAGTCCATAAATATCTTGAAAACTACCTCAAAGAACCCCTTGCGGTTGCTACCCACAAGACGCCTCCGCCTCACTCACCTACATCAATGAGTTTTTCAGAAGCCCACCAGTTTATCCAAGACATACCCGCTGCTGGCATTACCATCGATGCCAAGCCAGGCGAAAAAGCCGCCCATGCCCACCTGAAGAAGTTCCTGACCCACCATCTGACAAACTACGCAGTCGGACATAACGACATTGCCGAGGATCAGCAAAGTCGCCTGAGTCCCTACCTCCACTACGGCCAGTTATCCAGCCTGCGTGTCGCACTCGAGGCCATTAAGATCACTGATCGCCGCCCGTTATTGTTTGAAGAGGTAAAGCTGGCCAGCCCCGGCGAAGACCCCTCGGCGTACGACGGCATGAACGCACTGCTCGAAGAGATGGTGGTACGCAAAGAGCTAGCTGATAACTTCTGCTTCTATGCGGACGACTACCGGTCACTTTCATCTGGACCAAAATGGGCGCAGCAATCACTGGCCGAACATGCCGCCGACCCGCGCGAATTCATCTACAGCCGCAAGCAATGGGAAGATGCCATAACCCATGACGCATCATGGAATGCTGCCCAAAACCAGCTTCGCAAAACCGGAAAAATACACGGCTACATGCGCATGTATTGGGCGAAGAAAATGCTGGAGTGGTCCGAAAGTCCCGAGCAAGCTCTGGCGGACTGCATATACTTAAACGACAAATACTCAGTTGATGGCGGCGACCCGAATGGCTACGTCGGCATTCTGTGGTCCATTGTTGGCCTGCACGATCGCCCGTGGTTCGAACGTCCCGTCTTCGGGAAAATACGCTACATGAACGAAGGCGGCTTGATGCGCAAATACGACGTAAAGAGTTACACTAATCGTTGGCTCAGCCCAATACCTTTAAAATCGTCACAGACGTAGGCAGGCTCCGATGGAGTGCTTTGTGTTGGATCGTAGCGATACCCTAAATCGTCAAATTCTTCCAGCCCGTCAGCAGACGGCAGGCCCCGGCGTATCAACCAGCGGGCATACGCACCGCGCGCAATCTTGGCGTGCACGACCACAAAGCGCGGTTCGCTACCATTGACGCGACTCAAGAACCGGGGCGTCACTACCCGCGCGCCATCAATATGTGGCAGCACTAGCCGCTGATACTCAACCGAAGTCAAGTTAATAATAGGCCCAGACAGCGGCAATGTCTCGGCCAGCTTTCCGCCCCAATAGGTGTATAGATTTTTATAAGGTTCATCAGGTAGACGATAGCCAGCCTCTATGCGATATGGGACAACACCGTCATACGGCCGAAGTATCCCATACAGCCCAGATAGCAGGCGCAAATGCTTCTGCGCAAACTTCTTGTCAGATTCGCTGAACTCCAGTGCCCGCAAGCCGCTATAGATATCGCCGCGAAAGGTCTCGACGGCCGGCGACTGCTCTCCGCCTGGGCTCCACTGTGCCATCAGGGCTACTGTTTCATCGGCCAGCTTTTCTGAAACGTGCATTACCTTAGCAATCGTTTTTGGCGACAAGCTTTGTACATATCCCGCTAGACTCCCGGCTTCGCTAAGGAATTCAGGACGACTGAGCGGACGGCTGGCAGCGACCGGCACCATTGTTTTCGATGAGTGCAGTAGAATCGTAATCATACTCTTTAGTATACGATGCCACCCCCGATATGGTATACTATTGGATATGGCAAAACACAAGAACTGGCACGGCGCATCGCGCAAACGCATTTTGAAGAAGAAATTAAAAAGTCTGAAACTTAAAAGCAAAGTCCTATAACAGAAAACGACTCACCGCGAGTCGTTTTTGATTTGTTGCAACTATTCGTTATTGCGCGCCGATCTTCAGCACCTCGCCGTCGAACTTATCGCGGAAGTAGCCATCATGGCTGACGTAGATAATTGCACCAGAATATTTCCCAAGTGCTGTCTCCAGCTCTTCAATACTTGGAAGGTCAAGGTGATTCGTCGGTTCGTCCAAAATCAGTAGCTGCGGATCATTAGCCAGCATGGTGATTAACTGAAATCGCGCCTTCTGGCCACCACTCAAATTCTTAATTGGAATCTTGCCATCGCCTTCGTTGAAAAGATAGTCGCTCATAATCGAACGAATTTTCGTGGTCGAAATGCTTAAACCACGCGATAAGTACATCTCTTCAATCGCCGCTTCCAGCGGAAGATTAAAGTAGGTCGGGGATACCTCTTGTTCATAGATACCAACCCGAATCTGTTTATCCAGCGTCAGCTCACCGTCAAAACGAGTCGCACTGCCCGTTCCCAGAATCTCTTTAATCAACGTCGTCTTACCGGCGCCGTTTCGACCACGAAATTCCATCGCTTCGCCTTCACGGAGGTCGATATTCAAGCCAGTAAACAATGGCGTGTCATACCCCAAGCTCAGGTTACGAGCCGACACCAACACGTGCTTGCTACGCGATTCATCATTCTTTAGATTAATGCGGACATTCTTTGCCTTGAACTTTTCGTACTGCCCAGCAGTCTTGTAGTTAAGGTTTGATACAGATTCTTTATCGATCCAGAACGTCGGCTTTTGACGAGTTTCAAGCTCAGCCAGTTCCTTGCGCGAATTCTCTTCCAGGCGCTTAAACCGCTGAATAGTGCTCGGGTTTCTTGATTTCTCTTTAAACCGTTGGTATTCAATCACCTTCGCTTTGAGGTTCTTGATCCGCTTCTCGACCATCTCAAAATCGTTCATCTGCGTACCCGTTGTCACGGCATTCTGCTTTAGGTAGGCATCGTAATTGCCCTTAAAACTGGCCGAGCCGCCGTCTTTTAATTCAATGATACGATCGACTTCACGCAGAACATCGCGGTCGTGGGTAATCACCAGGACCGACTCGCGGGCTTGTTTCAACCAATCAATAAACTGCTGTTTTGCGATGTAGTCCATGTGGTTTGTGGGTTCATCAATCAATGCCAGCTGTGCTTGGGAGTGCATAATCTTAACTACTTCAACCAGCCGCTTCTGGCCACCTGAAAGTGTCCGAAACGGACGGTGCGCAACATCAGGCAGCTGAAAATTGTCTAACTCGCGCTCAATCTGCTCTTCAATTTGATAAAAGCCTTTGTCATCAAAGCGCTGAATGGCCTCGCTATACTGATTGATCTTATTCAAGTCATCGCCCATCGTCATCGGATAGGTTTCGATGACGTGGCTCAGGTCGGCATACTCCGGCAAACCTTCCAGCACATACTGCAGGACTGTCTGCTCGCCGACATCATGATGTTCTTGTTTGGTTGCTACAACAACTGATCCCGGCTTAAACACAATCTCGCCGGTAAAGTCTTTATCCGTGCCCGCCAGCACGCCAAACAATGTCGACTTGCCGACACCATTTCGCCCAATGACACCAATCTTTTCGGCATCATTAATAGTAAACCGGACGTTGGACATTAAAGATTTTGGACCGAAAGATTTTTCGGAGATAGTAATATTTGCAATCATGACACGTTAAACCGAGGCAGCTCCGAACGACACCGAAAATGCACGGCACCACAAGACAACCGAAGCGTATTCATCAACATTAGCTGGCAAGATGTACTCTTGGCCGCCAGTAAAACTTTTTATTAGTCCCAGCGAAACAGGGTCTTCGACTACTCCACCGTCTTCAATCACATTATTTTTCGCAAGGTACACCAGCACATCAGGGCCTATGCTGGACGAAAAGTCATCACTCAAAACAAGGCGGCGGTCTTCACCCCTCGTGATGATCTCAGCTGTTCCGTTCACGGTGTAGCCATTCAGACTTTCAAAGGTCCCCGTCCTTACTACTGTCTGCTCTTCAGGCTCTTCTGATTGAGCAAGTTGCTGGGTAGTTGGATCGGCCGCAACAGGTGTTTGGTCAACCGTCATGATATCCCGTGAGGCATACAGGTTATAGGCGACAAATCCAGCCACCGCAACCAAAAGTACGCCGAGTGCAATCCGGCGAATTAGTTTTGCTTTTGAGAGTGGCTTCTTAACTGTCTTCACTTGCTACAGTATAGCACGGCACCTCTGTAAAACCTACGTGCGCGGCTTGGTGCTTGCTGGCCACTCGATAAACTCAATTAGTAAGTCATGCCGAAAGAAAACTTTCTCGCCCTTCATCTTTCCAATTAAAATCTGAGCCAGCTGGTCATCAGGTGCCAATACTGTGACGGGCGCATGCGCATGAAGCGTCGGCTGTTCATTTTGCTCAGCCGAAATATAGTAATGTTCGCGCTCATCTGTCGAGACATTCGCTAACGTCACCAGAGCACCGGTATCTATCCGTTTTGTGTTGTCGTCAAGTCGAGTGTGATCGTTACTAAGCATATGCTTCTAGAGTAGCATATGTTTGAGCCCGAAAAATAGGAAGGCCCCCGAGAAAAATCCTCGGGGGCCGTCCCTGTCCGTGCTAGTAGCCGACTGCTCTGATCGACACAGCTATGCGCTGAGCGTCTTCGTATGCCATCAGCAGCATCTTGCCCTCGTCTGAATCGAGAAAGGCTCGCACTTTTCTCAATCCATCGAGTTCTCGCTGCTGAGCCGCAAGCTCTTGATCTTGCTGAGACAGAAGCCGCGACTGCCCACCGACAGTTCTTCGAAGACCATCCAGCGCGCTGTTCGCGTTCGCCAGGCGTGTCTCGAGTGACTTCTGGCCAGCGACGTCGAACGTCGAGACTAGAGTTTCCAGCTCGGTGACTCGCGCCTGACTCTCTTTAAGCTGTCTCGAGAGAGACCTGTTTTGCTCATCGCATTCTATCGCGAGTCGCAGTGCTTCAGCACCATCAGTCGATGCTGCGCTGATCGCCTCCAGACGACGGTTCTCATCGCTGAGGCGTATGATGTAATCCAGTGCAGCAACCATGTCGTTCGGCAGGTCAATCGCGTCCTCGGTTTCAACCGAAGTGCTGTCGACCCACGCCTGCAGGCCGACGCGCGTTATGCGACCGCCTTCGTGATCGACATGAAGCGGCGGCGCAGACTCGATCAGCACTGCTTGAAGCTCGCGCAGGTGGTTGGGGCCACACTGCAGGTGAACCGACAGGTAGCGGACAATGTTGTCGTTACCTGCGCGGATCCACCGACCTCGCCCTTCAAGAAGGCGGACCAGTCGTGCGGTGATGTTCTCGTTCAATTGCTTTCCTAACGTCGAGGTGGACAGGAACGTGGCGCTATTATAACAGTTTGTGCAGAATAGTCAAGTACTGGGCTGTCGCTCTACCAATCCATCGACGAACGATATATTGACTTTAATACCTAAATATGTTAATATATAGCAGCTAGAATAGCCGTCCGCAAGTAGCGGACCCTTGACAATAAGGAGAATCATGCGTCACGAAAATCTTGCACATTACGATGTGTTGGGCGTGGCGCACGATGCCACGCCCAGCGAAATCAAGCAGGCGTACCGCCGGCTCGCCCGGCAG
>DFTJ01000020.1:22126-23293 GCA_002381485.1 Candidatus Saccharibacteria bacterium UBA4215
CCGCCGGCTCGCCCGGCAGACGCACCCAGACGTTGCACGCGGCGACCTCGCGACTGCCGAAGCGCAGTTCAAAGAGGTCACCCACGCCTACAACGTTTTGAGTAACGCCGCAAGTCGAGCAGAGTACGACGCGTCGTTGGCATACGGCTTTTCGGAGTCCGTCTATACCGACCACTACTCATATGTCTATGTCAGCAGTGACGACCAGGAGCTTTTCGATCAGATCGTGGAGGAGCGTCTTGCGAAAGCATGGCAGCTGCACATATCGACCCCGCTTGATTGGATCGGCACTGTCGCCAAGCTCTACGGCCGCTTTCAATGGGTGCTTGCACTCATCTTTGCGGCAATAGGTATTGCGGTAGTCGTCAGCGGAAACGCGAACTCCATGTTCATTTGGAGAATCATCCTGACGACACGCTCAGCGCCAGACATCGAAAGTATGATTCCGCTGACCGGACTGGTCATCGGTGTCGTGCTGGCTACGGTGTTCACTGTGGCCACGATCTGGCATGCAGCCATGGTAAACCGCGAATCGTTTGCTAATAACCGACGATTCCGGAGTGTCTTGTGGCACCTTGGCAACAAGGTGTTCGCGGGCACGGTGATCATCGGCGCCCTCACGGGCCTGCTGATCGGGCACTTCCTTTTCTAGCAACATGGCCGCCGGAGAGCCAACAATCTCCGGCACGACCCAAAGCCCTTAACGATTTAAGAGTTCTGGAACGTGAGTCTCGTATTAATATATCTCATTCGGCGAAAACCTGCGTCGCTGCGCACTATGCCCCAAGCAACAATAGTACGTGGAAAATAACGTATACCGGCCAGACTGCTGCCTGAAGTAGGCCAAGAATAACCTCCCAGAAGCCACCGTTTGACTGTGAAATAAAGTAAATCGCGGCGCCAATATACGCAAGGAACATAAAGAAGCCAACGGACCCATCCCGAGCAATCTTTTCTGATTTTGATCGAACTTTCACCATATGTACTCCTCTTTAATATGTAATAGTATCAATATAGCACATGCACTTTCCGGTAGCTCCTATGCACCTGGCGGCTTCAGCGCAACGATGCGGTCCATTGGGTCATCCTGAATCGGAACCCGACCAAGCTCAACCCACCCCCAGCAACGATACATTTTGTCAGCATCGCTCCCGACAAGAACAGTCA
>DFTJ01000020.1:23557-24766 GCA_002381485.1 Candidatus Saccharibacteria bacterium UBA4215
ATCTCAACGTCTTCTGGTTGCGACTCGTCCATTTCTTGATACAAGTGATTACTCAATCCGATCATACCCACCCGTCGGTCATCCATCTCTGCAAACCAAAAGGCTTCGAACCGTTTACGCCGAATCCACTCAGTAACACCATCGGAGGTGTGTGGTGCAGTACGAACAAAATCCGGCTCAACTTCGAGATGCGAAAGTAAAATACCTGCCGCATCTCTGGTGTCTCTCCTGCTCTTAAGTGTGCCGTCAATGAGGCCAGCCTCTTTTATTTCAACCATGTATAGATAATAACAAAAAGCGGCCAGTACGGTCACCTACGATGTAAGTGTTTGGCTGGGGATGAGGGGCGTGTCTCAAGAATCCGCATCCATCAGTGACTTAACCACATCTTTAATCTTTGCATAAAAGTTGTCAACGGAACTATCGTTGGCAACGATCACATCAGCAATTGCGTACACGTCAACCAGACTTTCGGCTAGCTTATTATCAGATTGCGACTCCTTCTTTTCGATAGCCAGAATAGCATCCATGCTCTCTCCTTCGCGTGACCTTTCCAGAACACGTGCATACCTGGTAGTCTCAGGAGCATCTACGTAAATAATATATCCGCCGGCTTTTTTAATGAGACGAGCTTCTTCCGGTGACCTGAAACCGCTATTCACGACATTACCCTTTTTAGCTCTTGCTAAGACTAAGCCGAGAATAGCATCCGCACCGTAGTTATTGCGTAGTAATGTACCTAGATCACCAACTGCTTCTTTTTTCGGTTCAAATCCAATTTGCGTAAGAAATTCGCGTAAAATATCACCCCCAGAAACATGCTGAAAGTTAAATTCTTTCTCAATAAAACTTGCTGCAGTGTCTTTACCCGAACCTGTTGGGCCAGTAATACCGATAATCATGAAGATATTATAGCAAAACAAAAACGCCCCGATTCAGAGCGCTCATGCTTGGCTGGGGATGAGGTTATCGCAGCAAGCTGCTCCTCCGTTCATTCGCTCAAGAAAATGCTGCGCGCTTTCTTTCGCTTCATTCACTGCACCGAACCCCGCGTAGTTTTGCTACGCAAAACCGGGGGTTCAAACCGCTCAGGGCCAAAGAAAAAGAAGCCGCTTCGGGCTTCCTTTTCTTTGGCTGGGGATGAGGGATTCGAACCCCCGAATGCATGGACCAAAACCATGTGCCTTACCACTTGGCCAATCCCCAGTA
>DFTJ01000001.1:0-11876 GCA_002381485.1 Candidatus Saccharibacteria bacterium UBA4215
TGATGGCAATCGTCGCTGGGCGCGGACGCACGGCCTGCCGACCTACGAAGGCCACCTAGCTGGCTATAACGCGCTGAAGGATGTTTCTATTGCCACGCTTGAGGCGGGGGTGGATTTTATGAGCATTTACATTTTTTCGACTGAGAACTGGAAGCGGAGTCAAGAAGAGGTGAAGGGGCTGATGAGTTTAATTCTGCGACTCTTCACGACTGACGCCAAGATGTTTCATACCTATAACATCAAACTGAAAGTGCTGGGGCAGCGTGAAGGCCTAGATTCAAAGATTCTTACGGCTATGGACAAGCTAGAGGAGAGTACCAAAGACAATACTGCCGGTACGCTCGCGATCTGTCTTAATTATGGGGGTCAACACGAGATTGTTGATGCGGTTAAAAAAATTGTTCAGTCTGGCGCAAAGGCTGACGACATAACATCTGATTTGATTGCTGAAAACCTCTATGGAGCTGAAGTTCCGCCGGTGGATGTTATTGTTCGGACGAGTGGCGAGAAGCGTTTGAGCAACTTTATGCTATGGCGTGCAGCGTATAGCGAATTTATATTCCTAAAAAAGATGTGGCCAGAAATGACAAAAGACGACGTCACGGCTATAATTAAGGAATATTCGCAACGTAACCGGCGTTTTGGAGGGTAGATGGAGTTGTTTCTAGGAATTATTATTGGGCTGGTTGTCTTAGTGCTGCTGGTCGTAGTACACGAGTTGGGCCATGCAATTGTTGCGCGCCGAAATGGCGTTGTCGTCGAAGAATTTGGTATTGGCTTTCCGCCTAAGGCGTGGGGCAAGAAGCTCAAAAACGGTATTCTATTAACCCTCAACTGGTTGCCGCTGGGCGGCTTTGTAAAGTTGCAGGGCGAGAACGACTCTGCCCGTAAAAAAGGCGATTATGGCGCGGCTACATTTTGGCAAAAGACAAAGATTTTATTTGCAGGGGTCGTGGTTAACTGGCTCGTTGCAGTATTGATATTAACCGGACTCGCCCTAGCAGGGTTACCAAAAATTATCCCCGATCAATTTTCTGTTCCGAGTGACACGACCCTTGTCACCACGCCAGTCACGCTTGGTTCAGTCGTTGACGAGTATCCTGCGGCAACCGCTGGGCTCGCTTCTGGCGATGTCGTAACGGTTATTGATGGTCAGGAGATTGATACGGCGCAAGAACTGATTGAAGTAACGCAAGCAAACCGCGGCGAAACGGTAGCGGTTGAGTATACACGAGAAGGCACGCAGCAGACAGCAGATGTCACGCTACGAGATAGTGACGAAGCAGTCTTCGGTGCTACGCTGCAGCAGCAAGAAAAGATTCAAGCAACCTGGTCAGCGCCAATCGTTGGCATCGCGACGACAGGGCAGTTTACCTGGGTGACCTTGCAGGGTCTGGGGAATCTATTCGTCGACTTCTTTGGTGGACTATTCTCACAGCTCAGTCCAGATGAAACTGTTCGCCAGCAGGGCAGTGAGAGTCTTGACCGAGCATCAAATAGCGTAGCTGGTCCGGTTGGCATTCTGGGGGTAATTTTCCCAGCTGCTGGTCAAGCTGGTCTGACGGAAGTGGTTTTCTTGGCGGCAATTATATCGTTGACTCTGGCAGTGATGAACGCGTTACCTATACCTGCGCTTGATGGTGGCCGCTGGTTTGTAACGGCATTATTCCGTCTGCTTCGTCGCCCTCTGACAAAAGAGCGAGAAGAAAAGATTCATGGTACCGGATTTCTAACCTTAATGGGACTCATTGTCCTGGTGACGATTGCAGATGTCAGCAAGCTCTTCTCTTAAGGCAGATGGTGCGGCGGATGCTCGTACCCAGCCACCTATGAAACGCAAGATCTTGATGGCAATCATCTTGCCAGTCTGGGTGTTGGCGGCATTCCTTTTTGCTCAGTTGGTGATTAGCGGGATATTGTCTGGAGTGAGCGCGGTGGGTGTGTCATTCGCGGGTATAAACGGTGCAGTGTTGAATGCTACCATCGGGTCGCTCATATATGTTTTGAGCATTGTGTTGGTGATTGGGTTGCCGTGGCTGGTGCTGAAGAGCCGTACGACTGCAAAAGAGGTTGGCTTGCATCGTTTGCCGTCGTGGCTTGATATCGGTATTACGCCGCTTGGTTTTTTAGCATACCTACTGTTAAGCGCATTGCTGCTAGCATTCGCGCAGCAGTTCTTGACGTTTATCGACTTTGATCAGCCGCAGGCGACTGGCTTTGACCAAATTAGCTTGCAGTATGAATATATTTTGGCCTTTATCACTTTAGTGGTCGTCGCACCGATCGCCGAAGAGGTGCTTTTCCGAGGATACCTGCTAGGTAAACTGAGAAAGTATACCGCCACCTGGTTAGCGGTTCTTATCACAAGTCTTTTGTTCGCCCTGGTGCACTTCGCCTGGAACGTTGGTATTGATGTCTTTGCACTGAGTATCGTGTTGTGTTTGGTAACAATTTGGTCGAAAAGTTTGTGGCCAGCAATCTTGCTACACATGCTCAAAAACTTCGTCGCTTTTTACTTCCTCTTTATTAATCCGACCCTTTTGACTACACTAGGAGGATAATATGAAAGTTTCACAGCTATTTACGAAGACGGCCAAAAATGCTCCAGCCGATGAGGTGGCGAAGAACGCTCAGTTGCTGATTCGCGCTGGCTACATTCACAAAGAGATGGCGGGAGTGTATACGTATCTTCCGCTTGGAAAGCGTGTCTTGGAGAACATTATTCAAGTTATACGTGAAGAGATGGATGCGATTGGCGGGAACGAGATGGCTCTTACCGCACTGCAGGCCAGTGATGCCTGGAAGGCCTCTGGACGCTGGAGTGATGAGGTAATGGATGTATGGTTTAAGACAAAACTCGCGAATGGTACCGAGCTTGGCCTTGCGCCGACACATGAAGAGCCGCTGACGCAGTTGATGAAGAACTTTATTCATAGCTATAAAGACCTTCCTGTGTATCCATACCAGTTTCAGACGAAGTTTCGTAATGAGATTCGTTCGAAGAGTGGGTTGATGCGTGGTCGTGAATTTTGGATGAAAGACCTGTACAGCTTTAGCCGTACTCAGGCCGAACACGATGCATTTTACGACAAGATATCAGATGCCTACCGTGCTATTTTTGCGCGACTCGGACTGGGCAACCTGACGTACAAGACATTTGCCAGCGGCGGTAGTTTCGCTAAATTTAGTCACGAATTCCAAACGCTGAGTCCAGTTGGCGAAGACACGATCTATGTTCATAAAGAGAAGCAGATTGCTATTAACCAAGAAGTATTTACTGATGAAGTGCTTGCGGAACTTGGCGTCGCCCGTGATGAACTTGTCGAAGAAAAGGCTGTCGAAGTAGGGAATATCTTTACGCTCGGCACGCGCTTTTCTGAGCCACTCGAGTTGCGTTTCACCGATGAGAATGGCGATGCTCAGCCGGTCATCATGGGAAGCTACGGTATTGGCCCAAGTCGCCTTATGGGGTTGTTGGCTGAGCATTTTGCTGACGATAAAGGCCTTGTCTGGCCAGAGGCGATTGCCCCCTATCGCGTATATTTAGTGAGGATTGGTGACGCCGAAGCAGTCACAGAGCGAGCCGATGCTTTATATGAGGCATTGACAGCACAGGGGATTGAAGTATTATACGATGACCGTGATGAACGACCAGGCGCTAAGTTTGCTGACGCCGAGCTGTTGGGTATCCCGCATCGTGTTACTGTGAGTGAACGCTCGATTGAACAAGAGGGAGTCGAATATACCGCCCGCAGCGGGGGCGAATCATCTATCTTGACACAAGATGAGCTGCTTGCTAAACTAGCATAAATAGAGTTGTGTGAAAAAGTCCTACGCTACATGTGGTGTAGGACATTATTTAGAAGAGAATTTAAGAGAGAATAATAATTATGAAAAAACAGTACCAAATTACCCGCGAGGGGCAAAAAGAATTAGAAACAGAGCTATCTGAGTTGAAAGCTCGTCGCGGCGAAGTTGCCGACAAGATTGCAGAAGCACGTGATTTTGGTGATTTGAGCGAAAACGCCGAGTACGATGCTGCTCGTGAAGAGCAGGGTTTGCTCGAGACTCGTATTTCTGAAATCGAAGAGATTTTAAACAACGCCGAACTGATTAAGGGTGGAAGTAAGAAGGCAATTAGCCTTGGCAGCCGTGTGCAACTAACTGCTGATGGCAAGAACTTCTCCTACGTCATTGTCGGTCCTGTGGAAGCAGACCCATTAGAGGGCAAGATCAGCAATGAATCTCCCCTTGGTGTTGCGCTCTTTGGCAAGAAGGTTGGCGACAGCGCCACTATCAACACGCCAAAAGGCGATGTGACGTACTCTATCGTCCAAATTGGCTAGCCAGCATCGATACGTGCTATACTAAGTATAGTATTTAAAGAGAGGGGCCTATAGTGCATATTGCAGTTATTGTCGGAAGTTTGCGTAACGAATCAATGAATCGAAAGTATGCAGAGGACATTCAACAACTACTCCCAGAGGGAGCGCAGTTTGATTTTGTAGATATCCAGCTTCCACTTTTCAACCAAGACTTGGAGGCTGAGTTCCCTGCGCCTGCCCAAGCGATGAAAGATATTATTATGCGCGCTGACGGAGTACTTTTTGTGACGCCAGAGTACAACCGGAGTTTCCCGGGCGTTCTTAAAAATGCTATCGACTGGGCGTCTCGGCCATATGGCGCCAACGCTTTCGATGGTAAGCCGGCTGCTATTATTGGTGTCACAAATGGCGGTCTGGGTGCAACTCAGGCCCAGCAACAGCTTCGTAACGTCTTGCTACACTTGAACACAAAACTCATTGGTCAGCCAGAGATGTACATTAGCCGCAACTCAGCGTATGGCGACGACGGTCAGTTAACCGCAGAAGCAAAAGACTACGCGAAGGTTTTTCTTGAAACATTTAGCGCCCATATTTCACATAATAGTTAGTCGTACGGCCATGCTTTAGCTGGTATAGTCAATAACGATGATTACTGTTAAAAACATTACAAAAACATATGGTCGCAAGCAGAATGCGTTCGTTGCGATTGACAACTTAAGCTTTCAGATTCCAAGCCGGACAACGGTAGCAATCTTAGGTAAGTCTGGAAGCGGCAAATCAACATTAATGCACGCTATGAGCGGCCTTGATCGACCCGAGAAGGGGAAGGTCATTATTGATGGTAAGGATATTCTGACGCTTAAGGCTCGTGACGTTGATGCTTTTCGTGCGAATAAGATGAGCTTTATTTTTCAGAGTTTTTTCATTCAGGCGAATGAGAGTTGCTTTGATAACGTCTCGCTACCACTTGAGATTGCCAAAGTGCCGCGTAGTAAACGCCGCGCTAAAGTTGAAGCAGCGCTTGCTGCGGTAGAGCTATCAGATAAAAAGAAGTCACGCGCTCGCGACCTTTCGGGTGGCCAAAAGCAGCGATTGGCAATTGCACGGGCAATTGTAAACGAGCCAGAGATTATTTTTGCCGATGAACCAACAGGAAACCTAGACAGTGTCACTGGTGAAGTGGTTGAAGATTTCTTGTTTCAGTATGCACGGGACAAAGGCGCAACGCTTATTATCGTGACACACGATCCTGACTTGGCGGGAAAGTGTGATGCTCGGATTGAAATCCAGGACGGCACTATCAGCAAGATGACCGGTCTACCAACGAAGGGGAAGAAGTAATGAGAACGACTGATATTATACGCCGAGCTGGCCGAAGCCTGCGACAAGCCAAGACGCGCACACTCTTGACGAGCCTTGCTATTGGAGTGGGGGCATTCACTATTACGATTAGCCTGGCTGGGGGGCAAGGCGGACGTGACTATGCAGATGCAATTGTAAACTCGAATACGGATGTCCGTGAATTGGTGGTTACGAAAGAGTCTGAAGACACCGGCGCAATCGCTGAGTATAATCCAGACGCTCCTCAGGTTACTGGCCCAGCTGGCGCATCTCCTTTTGGGGATTCAATTGAATTCCTGGGCCTTGATGATCTCGAGTCAATCGCCGAGATCGACGCTGTGACTGACGTGACGCCTAATTACTCACCTGCCGTAGACTATGTGACGACAGAAGGGGAGAAGAAATATCGTGCCACGGTAAGTACCTTTTCGCCTGGCGTCTCGCTTGAATATGCCGCTGGCGGTGTAAATGATGATCTTGCGGACGGTGAAATCATTTTGTCAGAAGACTACGCCAAGGCACTCGGGTTCAGCACTCCAGCTGACGCGATCGGGGAAGTTGTTCAAATTGGTGCGACAAAACAGCGAACGCTCTTTAGTGTTCCCCAGACTGAAGAGTTTAGTTTCACGGTACGCGGCGTCAGCAGTGAGTCGGGTCTTGCATTCCGTTCACAAGGTTCACTGTTGGTGACGCAGCAGGCTACGAAAGACCTCTATGAGTTTGTCAGCGAGGGTTCACCAAACTATAACCGCTTTATCGTTGCGTCGGTCAGAGTCGCCGAGCCGGGTCAGGCCGAAGAGGTGAAGACTATCCTGGAAGAAGATGGCTACACTGCTCAGACTGCCGCTGATTTGCTTGGCACGGTGAACACCTTCATTAATGTCCTACTCGGTATTTTGCTTGGATTTGGTGCGCTCGCCGTTCTTACTTCAATTTTCGGGATTGTAAACACGCAGTACATTAGTGTCCTAGAACGGACACAGCAGATTGGGCTCATGAAGGCCCTGGGGATGAGCCAGGCTGACGTTGGAAAGCTCTTTACCTTTGAGGCGGCCTGGATTGGCTTCTCGGGAGGTGCAATTGGTGCCGGGCTAGCTGTTATCGGGGGCACGATCGCAAATCCGTATATTAGCGAGGCGCTGGGGCTGGGAGATATTTACCTATTGATATTTACACCAGGGCAAGTTCTCGGAGTAGTGATTGGACTCATCCTGATTTCAATCGTCGCTGGCATCATGCCGGCACGGAAGGCGTCGAAGCTTGATCCGATTGAGGCTTTGCGCACCGAGTAATCAAGCAGAATCTGCTACAATAGTTCACATGTTAGATATCCGTTTTATTCGCGACAATGCGACCGCTGTTCAAGAGAATGCCGAACGAAAGGGCTACGCCGTTTCAGTGACTGAACTACTTGAGAAGGACGCGCAGAAGCGGCAGCTTTCAACTGTTGTTGATGAGCTTCGCGAGCGACGTAACGCCAATGCCGCTAAGATGAAGGGCGGCCGTCCCGAGCCAGCCCTGATTGATGAGGGGAAACAAATCAAGATCGAGCTTTCGGAGCGCGAATCTCAGCTTAATACACTCATCGAAGAATACACCCAGCTATTAAAAGCCATCCCAAATATGGCAACCGAAGATGTTCCGCATGGCGCCAGCGAAGATGATAATGTGGTCGTCAAGACTGTTGGTGACCCAACTACTTTCGATTTTGAGCCTCGCAATCATGCTGACATTGCGGTGCAGCGCGGGTGGCTTGATAAAGAGCGAGCCGCAAAGGTGGCCGGTAGTCGCTTTGCATATTTAAAAGGTGATATCGTTCGATTGCAGTTTGCGATTGTTCAGTACGTCATAGATACCTTGGCAGACGAAAAGGTGTTGACCGCTATCGCGACTGAAGCCGGTCTGGACGTCACGCCGAAACCGTTTACTGCCGTCCTGCCGCCGTACATGATCCGAACTGACATATATGACGCGATGGACCGCCTGGAGCCGCGTGATGATCGTTACAAGCTTGAGCACGATGATTTGTGGCTACAAGGCAGTGCCGAGCACGTCATGGGCAGTATGCACGCCAATGAAATTATTGATGAGCAGCACCTGCCCATTCGGTACCTTGGGTATGCGACCAGCTTCCGCCGCGAAGCTGGTACGTATGGCAAGGACATGGAGGGCATTCTGCGGATGCACCAGTTCGATAAGCTCGAGATGGAAAGCTTTACGGTGGCCGAAAAGGGGCTGGAAGAGCATCTCTTTATGGTAGCTGTTCAGGAATACCTGTTGCAGCAACTCGAGCTTCCGTATCAAGTGGTTCAGAAATGTACAGCTGATATTGGCAAGCCAAATGCGCGAGGTATCGATATGGATGTGTGGCTTCCTGGCCAGCAGCAGTATCGTGAGACACACACCGCTGACTACATGACCGATTATCAGTCGCGCCGTTTGCAGACCAGGGTTCGACGCGAGAGTGGTGATCTAGAGTTAGTTCATACAAATGATGCCACAGCATTTGCGCTTGGCCGCATCATGATTGCGATTATCGAAAACGGTCAACAGGCAGATGGAACCGTCACTATTCCGGCTGTGCTGCGGCCGTATTTAGGCGGCAAAGAACTCCTGTAGATCATTCAAAAATGGTATACTAAGACTATCAACCAACAACGGAAGCGGAGGGTTATGATAGCATCAATCGACATAGACGGGGTGAAATACGAGGTCAATGAGGCCACGAAGAAATACGTTATTCGAAAGATTGGACGGCTTGACCGCTATCTCCCCAAGCATGCTCGAAAAAGTGCAACCGCTGACGTAAAACTCAAACAGGTGAACCGAGACCACGGTAATAAATACGAAGCAGAAGTTATCTTGAACGTGCCAGAGAAGCGACTGACCGCCAAGGATTCAACAGTCAACATGATGGCCGCTGTCGACATTGTCGAGGCCAAGCTCGTTGCTCAGCTGCGAAAGTATAAAGAGCATAGCATGACACATGTGGGGAATCGTCGGCTGATGAGTCGTTTCAAGCGCTCGCAGCGTCGAATCCAACTCGAGAATTGACTTGTTCATTCATCTGTAAAAACGTATAATATAACCTAAAGCATTAGACTGAATTTGATTCCTGAAAGGCGAGGGTATATATGATTAGCAGGCAAGCGGCGCTCACAAAGATTTTTGGTGATCCGCAACAAAAGACGATTCGACGATTACAAAAGAAAGTAGCGCTCGTCAACGCATTAGCTGATAAATATAAAGCCTTCTCAAAACCAGAACTTAAGAAGCAAACAGAAGTACTGCGCAAGCGACTACAGAAGAAGGGCGAATCTGTCGACACGATCTTACCGGAAGTGTTTGCATTAGTACGTGAAGCCAGCGATCGCATCATGAAGATGCGTCATTTTGACGTTCAGTTGATCGGCGGCATGGTGCTGCACGAAGGAAGTGTTGCTGAGATGAAGACAGGTGAAGGTAAGACATTGGTAGCGACGCTCCCAGTTGTACTGAACGCGCTTGAAGGTAAAGGTGTGCACGTTGTTACCGTTAACGATTACCTTGCACAGCGTGACGCCGGCTGGATGGGTGAACTGTATCACTTTTTGGGTCTGAGCGTCGGCGTTATCGTTAATGATGCCTCATTTATCTTTGACCCAGAGCATGACAGCTCAGCTCATGATGACCCGCGCATGAAGAAGTTGCGCCCAGCTACCCGTAAGGAGGCCTACGCGGCCGATATTACCTACGGCACAAATAACGAATTTGGCTTTGACTACCTGCGCGACAACATGGTTAACGAAGTAGAGTTACTACGACAGCGTGATCTCCATTTTGCCATCGTGGACGAGGTAGACAGCATCTTGATTGATGAAGCCAGGACGCCATTGATTATTAGTGCCCCTGCGGCCGAAAACCCGGACAGTTACTATCAGTTTGCGAAAGTCGCGGCGAGACTTGTTCCTGAAGACTATGTGCTTGATGAAAAGCGCAAGATGGTTGCTCTGACTGACGGCGGTGTTGATAAAGTTCAGCGCCTGCTGGGTCTTAAGAATCTCTACAGTCCAGAGAATGTGCGCTCGGTGTACCATATGGATCAAGCGCTAAGGGCTCAGACTATTTTCCGTCGTGATAAAGACTATGTCGTCACCAAGGATGGCGAAGTCGTTATCGTCGATGAATTTACTGGTCGTTTGATGCAGGGTCGCCGTTATAACGAAGGGCTTCACCAGGCGATTGAAGCGAAAGAGAACGTGCCTGTGCTGCAGGAGAGCATGACGCTCGCGACGGTTTCATTCCAGAACTACTTCCGTCTATACAAGAAGTTATCTGGTATGACAGGTACGGCGTTTACCGAGGCTGAAGAGTTCCAGCAGATTTATAGCTTGGATGTGGTGCAGATTCCATCGAACCGACCACTGGCGCGTGACGACAAGCAGGATCTTATCTTCCGCACCGAAAAAGCCAAACTAAAAGCCATTGCCGATGCGATTGCTGAGTACCATAAACAGGGGCGACCGGTATTGGTCGGCTCGGCTTCTATTGCAAAGAACGAGCTGATTGCGAATTGGCTGAATAAAGCTAACATCCCATATGAGATATTGAACGCCAAGAATAACGAACGCGAGGCCGCAATTATTGAGAAAGCTGGTGAAAAGGGCGCTGTGACATTGGCAACCAACATTGCCGGTCGTGGTACGGACATCAAGCTAGGTGAAGGTGTCGTTGAGCTTGGCGGATTAGTGGTTATCGGCTCTGAGCGGCACGAATCGCGACGTATCGATAATCAGTTACGTGGTCGTGGTGGTCGACAGGGTGATCCTGGTGTGACGCAATTCTATGTTTCGACTGAAGATGACCTAATGCGTATTTTCCAGGGAGAGCGCATCTCGGCACTGATGAATCGTATTGGTATCGAAGATGACATGCCGATTCAACACCGTATGGTGTCAAAGACACTCGAGGCTGCCCAGAAGCGTGTTGAAGGATACAACTTTGATATTCGTAAAAATGTCGTGCAGTATGACAACGTTATAAATCGACACCGCCGCGTTGTCTATACTATTCGACGTAAGATTCTTGAAGGCGCAGACATTAAGGGTGAAATTGAACGCTTAATTGAAGCAAAGGTGCGCGAGCTTACGGTGCTGCCGGCTAAGAACAACCCTAACTTTGTTCAGCAGTTTGAAGTCGTTTTCCCGATGGCCGAAAAGCGTATTAAGACGATTGGTAGTGAAAAGAGTGACAAGGCCCGTTACGAATTGGCATACAAGGAAGTGCAGCGACTCTACAAAGCCAAGGAAGATGAACTGCAGACTGACACGATGCGAAAAGTGGAGCGCGAGATTTACTTGCAGGTCCTTGATACGCTCTGGATGCAGCATCTTGAGAATATGCAGCACTTACGCGAGGGGATTCACTGGCGCAGCGTTGGGCAACGCGATCCGCTCGTCGAGTACCGTAGTGAATCGTCGAAGCTCTTTGAAAGTTTGCAAGCAACCCTTCGTGATGAAGTCTTGCGCGCTATGATGCATGTAACGGTGCGTGATGCGGCCGCTCGTGCGAAAGAAGAGCATGAGACCGAGTTAACGCGCTTGGCTGAGAATGCCGTCGAGAAGGGCGTCAACGAGATCACCAAAGGTACTGGTGGACGTGAAGATGACTTTGAAATCAAAAAAGGTGGCACGAATGCCGATGCCAACCAGAAGAAGAATGCTGCACGCAAAAAAAAGAAAGCGCAGCGCAAAAACCGCAAAGCCGGCCGAAAATAATCTGTAAATAGAGAGAGTTCCTGATGCATCATACCGTTCAAGAAGTGAGATTAAAAAATGGCGCCCGAGGCCTACTGATTAACGTACCGGGGGCAACGGTGATGAGTATGCAGTTCCAGTTCCGTGCCGGTAATCGCTACGCCAAGAGTAAAGATATCCAACAAGTCGCGCATTTGATGGAGCATATGGCGTTTGGCGCCAATGCTCGCTTCAAGTCCGAGCATGATTTTGAATCCGATTTTACGCGCAATGGCGCCTACCACAACGCTTACACCAGTGATCTTTCGATGGTGTATGAAGCGGATTGTGCTGATTTTGAATGGGATCGCATTCTTGATTTGCAGAAACTAAGCATTTGTCAGCCAAAATTCAATGAGACCGAACTAGAGGCAGAAAAAGGCAACGTCCGGAGCGAGTTGACGAATTATCTGAATGATCATCATCGCATCCTTTG
>DFTJ01000001.1:11949-19026 GCA_002381485.1 Candidatus Saccharibacteria bacterium UBA4215
ACCATCATCGTATCCTTTGGCCGCGTGTCCAGCAGCTTCTTGGCGAGGACGTCTTAACGTTTCGCCAGGCGTTAGCAACGGTGAATAACGTTTCTATTGCCGACGTTCGCGAGCATCACCGCCGTACCCATACGACGAAAAACATGCGGTTTGTCATTGCCGGAAAACTCCGTGGTCGTAAGGCGGAGATCATTCGACAACTTGAAGCCTTCGGCTTGCCGGAGGGGGAGCGTTTTGAGGTGCCGAAAGACGAGCTTTCTAAGGGTGCGCCAACCATTATTCGACGTAAAGACGCTTCAAACATGACTTTTGGCTGGACTCTTAGTATTCCGCGTGAGCTTACGGATGAAGAGCTTGATGCTATGCATAGTCTTAACCATATTCTCACGGGTACAACGCACTCACGTATCTTTGGTAAAGCGCGCGCAAAGGGTCTTGCATATAGTGTGATTGGCTACACTGGTGCGGGCACCTATGATAGCGCCTGGGATATTACTGGGCAGGTCAATCACGAGACGGCTCCTGACCTTATCGAAATTATTGCCAAGGAGCTGAAGGCAGTCTTGGACGGAAAAATCAGCGATAAAGAGATCGAAGCCGCTAAGTCATTTGGCCTTGGGCGCTATCAGATGGGGGCGCAAACGGTCTCTCAGATTAGTAGTTTCTACACAAACCGCTATTTTTCCGATGATTTTATCAAAGACTACAACAAGGTGCCAGAGAGCATCAAGCGAGTCACGCGCGAGAAGATGATTGCAACTGCTCAAAGCTTTATTGACGCCAATACATGGGTGTTTGCGGCGGTGAGTGATGGCGATAAGGAAGAAGTCGTGCAGCTCAGTGAGCGATTAGGCAAGTTATTCAAATCCGAGTAGAATAAGCACTATGAAGATTGCAATTGCTGGCTACGGAGTTGAGGGGAAGGCAAGCTATGACTATTGGTCCAAAGACCCGCAGAATCAGCTGACGATCGTTGATGGTGCTGAACATCCGTTCGACGTTCCAGAAGGTGTACCGACGGTGACAGGTCCAGATGCCTTCAAGCAGTTGAATGGATATGACCTAGTTATTCGCACCCCAGGGCTTAATCCTCAGCACATTACGACGGATGGTAAAATATGGTCCATAACCAATGAGTTTTTTGCAAAATGCCCGGCCCCCATTATTGGGATAACGGGGTCAAAAGGGAAGGGTACGACCGCTAGTCTCATTGCTTCTATACTGAAGGCTGCTGGTAAAACTGTTCACTTGGTGGGAAATATCGGCGTTCCGGCTATCCAGACACTTGATGATATTGCAACTGATGATATTGTCGTCTATGAATTATCTAGTTTTCAGTTGTGGGATGTTGAGTATTCTCCTCAGACCGCCGTCGTCCTGTTTATCGAGCAAGAGCACCTTGATGTTCATCCTACAATGGAGGATTACGTTGCGGCAAAGGCCAATATCGCTCGCTACCAAACAAGTAAAGATATTTTGATATATGATGCTGGCAACACCTATGTGCAGGCTATAGCGAGCCAGTCTGAGGCGATCAAAATTGGGTACCCTTCGACTCTAACTACCCACGTCAAAGACGGTTATTTTTGGAACGGTGAACAAAAGTTGTGTTCAGTAGATAACCTGCAATTACCTGGTGAACACAATGTGCAGAATGCAATAGCTGCTATCGATGCCGTTTGGCAATATGTGCAAGATGGCCAAGTGATTGGAAAAGGGTTAGCTGACTTTAAGGGGCTTGAGCATCGGCTGAAAATTGTTGGCAAAGTGGGCGACATTACCTATGTTGATGATAGTATCGCGACGACACCAGGCTCGGCAATTGCAGCGCTTCAATCTTTTGATGGCCCGAAGGCGATTATTCTTGGCGGGTCTTCGAAGGGCTCAGATTTTACAGAGCTTGCCCAAGAGCTATTGCGGCATGATGTTTACGCATTATTGATTGGTAAAGAAGCGGCAGCTATTGCTGCTGCGTGTGATAGGGCAGGGTTCTCGAAATATAAGGTTGTTGAATTTACAGATATGGACACGTTAGTGCGGCAAGCCACGACTTTACTGAACTCAAAGGGGACGGTGTTGCTGAGTCCTGCGGCTGCAAGTTTTGGGCTATTTAAGAACTATGCTGATCGTGGGGAGCAGTTCATCGCGGCAGTGCAGCGCCTTAGCTAAGACTGCTTTAATAGTGTCTGGATGCGCTGTGCAATGGCATCCGAGGGTTCGAGTACACTCACAGAGGGGCCGGCAGCCTGCTGGACGACTTCTTTAATTAAGTGGTAGTGGGTGCAGGCCAGAACTATGACATCGGCACCTTTCGCAATGGCCATCTCGACGGTCTGTCGAATCGGGATACTTGCAATATCATCTTGTTCGATGAGTGCTGCCCAGTTGGTGCAGTTCGGCTCAAGGACAGTCACTCCACCGGCCCACTCGCGCTTTAGCTCATCGTATCGCTGACTAGAAAGTGTTGCAGGCGTTGCCAAGACGGCAATTGTGTTACTTTGTGTCATGGCCGCGGCAGGCTTGACCATCGGTTCAATCCCAATGAATACTTGCCCGGGGTAGGTCGAGCGTAGTGCGGATAGAGCCGTAGTGGTTGCGGTATTACAGGCAATAATAATTGCATCGCAGTCTGCTGCAAGGAGCGGTTGGATGGCGGCATCGGTGAGGGTAGTGATTTCCTGAGCTTGCCGGGTCCCGTACGGCACGTGTCGTGAGTCATCAACAGACAAAATTTCTGCACTCGGGAGGAGCTGCGCGAGGCGATCTGCCATTGCTGCGACGCCCTTACCTGAATCAAATACACCAAGCTTCATGCCCACTAGTGTAGCAACTTTCCTGTATAGTGGACAGTATGCAACCGATCATCAAGCGACTAAACGAACTCCGCCCGCAGATTCATGCTGCACTCGAGCGTTTGAATATTTCTAAAAAACTAGCCGACATTGCAGCTATTGACGAAGAATTGGCGCAGCCGGATGTGTGGCACAACCCAGCTAACGCTCAGGCGAAAAGTAAGCAGGTGGCAGCGCTGCGCTCGATGGTTGAGCCGTGGTTAACACTGCAGGCTCAGGCCGATGACTTGATTGAATTAATGGACATGGGGGATGACAGTCTGCTAGGTGAGTTTGAGGGCCAGATTATTGCGCTTGAAAAAGAATACGCAGCACGTCGAAAAGATCTTTTGTTCGACGGTGAATACGATGACCATAACGCCATCTTGCGTCTGAGTGCAGGAGCAGGCGGCACCGATGCTCAAGACTGGACCGAAATGCTGGAGCGTATGTATCTTCGTTGGGCTGAAAAGAACGGCATGTCAGCGACAACAATCGAGCGTTCGCAGGGCGAAGAGGCTGGCCTAAAGTCGTCTGTCATAGAAATTGTCGGACCGTATGCGTATGGAAAATTACGTAGCGAGAATGGTGTTCACCGTCTGGTGCGACTGAGTCCGTTCAACAGTGATAACTTGCGTCAAACCAGTTTTGCGCTAGTAGAAATCTTGCCACAAATTGATACGCCCGATGCTGCCTCAATCGACGACAAGGATTTGAAAATTGACGTCTACCGTGCCGGTGGCAAAGGTGGCCAGTCGGTCAACACTACAGACAGTGCGGTGCGGGTGACACACATCCCAACAGGCATCGTGGTGGCAATTCAAAACGAACGTTCTCAGCTACAGAACAAAGAAACCGCTTTAAAGATTTTACGGTCAAAGCTGGCCCAGCTGCAAACTGAGCAGCACGCTAGTTCGGTGACTGATCTGCAGGCAGGCGAGTCGGCCAACTGGGGAAGCCAAATTCGTAACTATGTGCTGCACCCCTATACATTAGTGAAGGACACGCGTACAAAGCATGAAACGAATAATGCCCAGGGGGTATTAGACGGCGATCTCAACCCCTTCATAGACGCCTATCTTGAAGCACCGGTTGTTGACTAAGCACCTCTGTTACTCTATACTTCTGGCAACTTGCATGGTGGGGTGAGAGCGCCCTTTAATAGAATATCTTTAGACACGAGGCGTTCATGCGCCTCGGAGAACTCATGTTCTTACCCACCCACCGATCCGAAAGAGGAGAACTATGTTTGAACGCTTTACTGATTCGTCGCGACGTGTGACAGTGCGCGCTCGGCAAGGGGCCCATGAGCTGGACCATCAGTACATCGGCACCGAGCATCTTCTGCTTGGTCTCGCTTACGAAGAGCAAGGGCTTGCTCGTCAGGTCCTGATGGAGCTCGGCGTCAGCCACTCAATGATTCGACGGCTGGTCGAAGACATCGTCGGCCGCGGACACTCTCGCGGGCATGGTGGCTTTGCCACGCCTGAATTCACCCCGGCCGTCAAGGAATCGTTCGATCGCGCACTCCGCGATTCGGCCGAACTCGGTCATAGCTACATTAACCCTGAGCACTTGCTGCTGGGGTTGCTCCACAAGCAAGAGGGAGTCGTGACTCAGCTCCTGGCCAGGCTCGATGTCAGCGCCAACGCTGTGCGGCGGAAGGTGTTCGTGGCCTTGTACGGCTGAACATGAGTTCCCTCGGAGGGGTGGCATGTCCCAGCCACCCCCTCCAAAAATTCAATCTGAAATCTTCGTGTTTATGCTATACTTATCAGAGAAATGATACTGCTAGATAGGGTCACCAAAACGTACGACAAGAACAATACTCCGGCGATAAATCGCATGAGTCTGTTTATTGAGCCACGTGAGTTTGTCATTATTGTTGGTGCCTCTGGTGCGGGCAAATCAACACTCTTGAAGCTTTTAACTCGAGAAGAAAAGCCGACCAGTGGTAAGATCGTCGTTGGTGGCATAGACTACGATACTCTGAAGGACAGCCAGATTCCGATGCTGCGTCGTAAAATTGGTGTTGTTTTTCAGGACTTTAAACTATTGCCACAACGAACTGTTTTCGAGAACATTGCCTTCGCGCTTGAGATCGCTGGAATGACGGGGCGTGAAATAAAGAATACTGTTCCAAAGGTAATTGACCTGGTCGGGCTGACCGGAAAAGAGAAGCAGTTTCCGAGCCAGTTATCTGGTGGTGAGCGCCAACGCGTGGCGATTGCCCGTGCCGTAGTGCGTCAGCCAAAGATTCTTATTGCCGATGAGCCGACTGGTAACCTTGACCCAAAGCACAGCTGGGACATTGTTCGCTTGCTCGAAAAGATTAATAAATATGGCACAACTGTCCTGTTAACAACGCATAACGTAGAGATCGTCAATAAACTGAAACGGCGTGTGATCACGATTGAAGGTGGAAAAGTGACAGGCGATCAGGCCCAGGGGAGTTACCGACAGTAATGGCAAAAAACGACAAAAAAGTTAATTCGAAGTCTATTTCTCATCAAAAGCGAAGCCGTCGCAAGTGGGTGACGTTTATGCGCATGTTGCGCTATGGCGTCAATAATTTTAGCCGAAACGCATGGCTGACGATTGCTGCGACTGCGGTGATGACGATTACGCTGTTTGTTATCTTCACGAGTGTATCTGCCCGGCAGGTACTGGTAGACACGGTTGCGCTCCTGCGTGATCGCGTCGATATGTCGATTTATGTTCAGAACGAGACGAGTGAAGAGGCGGTTGAAGAGATTCAAGGTGACCTGCGTCAGCTCTCTTCGGTCACAGCCGTTACGTATATTTCGCCCGAAGACGCGCGCGAAGACTTCATTCAGCAAAACCGGGAAAACCCCGAGACACTCGACGCTGTGCGCGAAGCTACAAACCGATTCCCAGGAACGTTTAGCGTCAAAGTTCAGGACATTAACGACACTACACAGCTTCAAGAGTTTGTTGACACGAACGAGACCTACCTTGCGAATGCTGATCCGGCACGTGATCCGTCGTTTGCCGGCGAAAGGCGAAGTAGCATAGAAGCAATTGGCCGTGCGGCGACGTTTGCCCAGCAGGTGGGTGTTGGTGCGAGCTTAGTGTTTGTTGTCGTGTCGATGCTCATTATCTTCAATACGATTCGCATGGCTATCTTTAACCGCAAGGAAGAAATTCAGATGATGAAATTGATTGGTGCCGAGAGCTCATTTATCCGTGGGCCATTCTTGGTGGAGGCGGTTGTGTACGGCTTCTTTGCCGCGCTCATCGCCAGCGGGCTTGGCTATGCGCTGCTCTTCTTTGCCGCACCTGCGCTGGAGAGCTACCAGATTAATGTGCAGCCAACCCTCGATATCTTGAGTCTGTATGGCGGCTTTGTCCTGCTGGGTATGATTGTCATCGGTGCAATCATCGGTATCATTTCTTCGCTACTTGCAACGCAACGCTATCTCAAATTGTAATTCACCAACAGGGGGGTCATCTTGACTAAACATCGTGCTTATGCTACAATCCTAACAGATATGAAACTGCGCTCCACCACACCAGCTTCACTCTCTTTCCCGGCACGTGCCTTTATTGTCTTTGCTATCATTGTGATGGCATTAGCAGTGCCGATCCAGTTTGGTGGACAAGCGACCGCTAACAATTTTGAGGAGCGGATTCGCGCATTGGAGCAGGACATTTCACGCTATGAAGCGGAAGCCCTTGAACTCGGGAAGCAAGCCGACTCATTGGAGCGTGAAGTCAGTCGTTTGAACAACGAGAAGGCTGCTATTCAGGCCAAAGTTGATATCAGCCAGAACAAATACGACAAGCTGGTTGAAGACATCGCCACCAACGAGCAGAAGATCGCCGATAACCAAGATGCGCTGGGTGAAATTATTGCTGATTTGTACGTTGATGACAACATTTCGCCGATTGAGATGTTGGCAAGTAGCCAGAACATTGGCGACTTCTTGAATAAGCAAGAATATCGGACAGTGACTCGTGAAGAGCTTTCTTCTACTATTACTGAAATTAAAGATTTGAAAGCTGAGCTTGAAGAGCAAAAAGCCGAAGTCGAGGACGTTCTTGCTGATCAGAAAAACCAGCGAAATGCATTAGCTGCCAAAGAGTCTGAACAGCGCACGTTGTTGAGCCAGACACAAGGAAGTGAAGCGGCGTATCAGAACCTTGCCAAAGATGCTGCAGCTGAGAAGTTGCAGGTACAAAGCGAGCAGCAGGCTGCAATTGAAGCTGCCCTCCAGGCTGCTGG
>DFTJ01000001.1:19106-27296 GCA_002381485.1 Candidatus Saccharibacteria bacterium UBA4215
TGCTGGTGGTGGTGTCAATGTCAATGCTGTTGCCGGTGACCCAAATAAGGGAGGCTACCCAGCCTACCTCGCGAACTCTAACTACTATGCTCCACTTGTCGATCCATGGGGACTGTACTCTCGCCAGTGCGTAAGCTACACGGCCTGGAAGGTTCACCAGAAGAACGGATACATGCCGTACTGGGGTGGTGTTGGGAATGCCAACCAGTGGCCAGGTAACGCTCGAGCTGCCGGTATTACGGTTAGCACCGTTCCACGAGCTGGGTCAGTCGGAGTTATCATGGCTGGTCAGTATGGTCACAGTGTCTGGGTTGAAAGCGTCAACAGTAATGGTACGGTAAATATTAGCCAATACAATTACTTTAACGCTGGCGGATCCGGCTGGGGCCACTACAGTGAGATGTATAGCGTTTCACCAGCTGTATATGATTATTACATCTACTTCTAAACTTCTTTGTAACTAAGCATAATTAACATCACTTTTTGGCCGCCGGCTGCGCTATAATAGAGCAAGTGATGATGAACAAAAAGAGAAATAGGGGAGATACAGCTGGGCATCGCGCCCACTCGCCGTCGCCTCGTATACCGACGGCGCTTTTCGCGATTGCGTTTATTTTTGTGGCAGGCTTGGGGTATATCGCCGGGTCTTACGGAGATAAGCTGGCGACTTCAGCCGCACAGCTGCTTGGCTTTTCTTCATATAGCGACACGATAGATCTCTCGAGTTTGCAGGACACGTACCGGTTGCTACAAGAAAACTATGACGGTGAAATCAACGAAAGCGATCTGATTGAGGGAGCTCAACGAGGCATGGTAGAGGGCTTGGGCGATCAGTATACCGTCTACCTAAACGATGAAGAGTCTCAAGCGTTCAATGATGGGCTGAGCGGATCAATCGGCGGCGGTGTTGGCATTCAGCTGAGCACTCGTAATGAACTTGTCAGTATTGTTCGAGTTCTCGAAAACAATCCGGCAGCTGAAGTTGGGCTGAAGGTGGGGGATAGCATTGTGGCCGTGAACGGTGAAGATGCGACAAACTGGACAGTCGAGCAGGTTGTTGCAAAAGTCCGAGGTGAAATTGGTACAACCGTCGCGCTGTCAATTCTTCGCGATGGCGAAACGCAGGAGTACACCATCACCCGTGCGGAAGTGAATAATCCAAGCGTATACAGCACCATTGAAGATGGGGTCGGCATCTTAACGATCACCCGTTTTGACACACAGACGGGCTCATTAGCACGTCAGGCGGCACGGACATTTAGTGACAAGGACGTGCAATCGGTGATACTTGACCTGCGCGGCAATGGTGGTGGCTATTTGACTGCCGCTCAGGATGTTGCCGGTATATGGCTGGATAACAAGGTGGTTGTTACCGAGCGCGCGCGAGGTGTCGTCGTCGACGAGCTTTATTCATCCTCTCGCCCTATTCTTGCGGGCGTCCCTACGGTGGTCTTAGTTGATGGCGCTACTGCCAGTGCGAGCGAGATTCTGGCTGGCGCTTTGCAGGACTATGGTGCCGCTCAGCTATTGGGTGAAGTCACGTTTGGAAAGGGGAGCGTACAGCAATTGCTCTCTCTGCCGGGTGGTGCGCAGCTGAAAGTAACGATTGCTCGCTGGTTTACCCCTGAGGGGAAGAACATTTCTGAAACGGGTATTGCACCGGCAATCACCGTCGAACGCACCCCAGATGATATTAACGCCGGGCGCGATCCTCAGCTTGACCGGGCTCTACAATTATTACGAAGCGAGTAAATCGCTTGTGCTTGATTGCACACCTGTAGTACAATAAATCGCATATGGATAAAAAGAAAAAAATTCTTCTTGTTGAAGACGACGAAGCCCTTGCTGCAGTATATAAGTCACGCCTAGAAATCGAAGGTTTTGAGACTCGCGGCGTCTACAACGGAGAAGAGGCCTTGTCGGCCGCAATGGATTTTCGTCCTGATCTGATTTTGCTAGATGCCATGATGCCGAAGATTAGCGGCTTTGATGTATTAGACATTTTACGAAATACTCCCGAAACTGCCGATATGCGCGTCATTATGCTGACCGCCCTGAGCCAACCCAAAGACAAAGAGCGAGCCGAATCACTCGGCGTCGATGATTATTTAGTAAAGTCACAGGTAGTGATTGGAGACGTTATTGATCGTGTCCGCCACCACCTTGGCATGAATGAAGACAAACAAGCATAAAGGAGCGTATATGCCACCAAGCAACATGAACCCAGCAACACCAGAAACACCAGCACCTGCACCAGCGGAGCAACCAGCTCCGACTCAACCAGAGGTGACGCCTGCCGATAGTGGCGTCGATCCTGCCTCGGTTGAAGCAGCTCGAGGAATGGTTGATCAGGCCGTCGGGAGTATGCCTGCACCTGAAGTTCCTCAGCAGCCCGAGGAGCTCTCAGTGCCTGCACCATCAACACCTGAAGCCCCTGTAGCGGCGCCCGCTGCACCTTCTACGGAAGCGAGCCAGATGATGGATGCTGCGGCTGAGGCGGCTCGTCAGGCGTCTGCGGCAAGCGTGCAGCAAAACGCTCCAGGAAACCCAGAGAACTACATTGGGTTGCCACCTCAGAACCCAACGGAAGTGACCCAGGGAGCTCCTTCTGCGGAAACACCAAGCGCACCAGAACAAACTACGCCACCGCCTGCGGTCTAGCGTTTTATTCACGATAAGACAGTGGCCCCCTGTACTGGGGGTTGCTTTTTTATTGCGGTTATGCTATAGTAAATCATAATTAAATAAACGAAAAACAAACAATGTCTACCCCGCAAACACCCACTGCAGAAAAAATAGTTGAAACACCTGAGGCGGACCAGGCCGTCGAGGCGCGGACTGTTGAAGCCGGTAAAGTTGTACGAATTTCTGAAGAAGAGTTCAAACTATTGAATAGTGTTGAGGCAACTGATCCTGCGTGGCAGAATTTTTTGAAACTCAACGAACTAGACGAAGGTAAGACGTATGAGTTCCGAATCACTGACGAAGAAGGTAATGAACGTGTCGGCGCATATGGTACCGATGCTCATGATCATTTAACGCGCGATATTGCTCTGACTGCAGAACTCGAAGCACGGCAGCAGGAAGAGGGCGAAGAAAGCCCAGAAAGTGCTGAAGTTCTCAATGAAGAGGCAAGCGAGGGTCTTGGTGAACTCGCTGTTGGGGAGACAGTCGAAGTTGAAAAAGAGCCAACTGAACGACGCTTGAGTGAGCGCGACACCGAACTGGTGCACAGCATGGTTGACGATATTGAACGGATGGCCCGGGTATATGGCGCCGAACATTCTGCAGCAGGTCGTCAGGACGAACTAGTATACCAACTTGCACAAAGTGTTATAGAACGTTTTAAGGATGGCCAGGTTGGCGAAGAGGCAAACGCTTTCTTGATGGGTCTTGCAATGGGCTCGCTGAAGGATGGGCAAACCATGCACGCTATTCTTGATCGAATTGAGCGAGGTGGAAAAGTTGGCCAGGCCGAAATCGATGTCATAAAAGGCAAGATGCAGTTCCTGGAAGAGCAGGGAAGGGCGCGTAACGAAGAGCGAGCAGCTGCATTGAGTTATCTTGAGAAAGAGATGCAAACGCTTCTTGAGAAGAACGACTACCAGCCCGATAATGCCACGTTAGTACTGTCTGGTATGATTGCTGGGTTGTCGACGCAGCTAGCACCACAAGACTATAGCTACGGCGAAAGCAAACGTTCAGCTGCTGTTTCATACCTGGGACGATTAAAGAAATAACCAGGCTGACTAGTATAAAATAACCTCCCGTGTGGGAGGTTATTTGTATTAAATAACGCTGACTTGCGTGCGGGGGGCTGTTTTGCCAGTAAAGCGTGTTTTCTTTATTTTGCCGAAGTTGACAATGCCATCTTGGGCGGCGTGAATAGTGTAATCACGGCTAATAAAAGTGCCAGGACCAGCAACTTTTGTGCTGCCAGTTTGGCGAACAAGTACCTCACCAGTACGTACAGCTTGGCCACCAAAACGCTTCACCCCTAGACGGGCGCCGGCATTGTTTCGGTTGTTCTTACTCGAACCACCTGCTTTTACGTGTGACATATATTATTCTCCTTGAGCATTATTGCTCATTCAATCTGTTCAATTGTACCCGAAATGCCCCGGGGAGTCAAGGGGTTGTGGCGACGAGTGTGACATTTAGAAGAAGTTAAGAAGTGCTGTGCTACAATCGAACGTAGCAAGGTGAAAACAAGCGTTTGCTTCGAATAACACCTGCATAACAATTCGGCACAACAACCTAACCCTTTGTTTTTAACAGAGGTATGGATGAGAAATCGCGTAAACAACACTGATCCCGTCATCAGGTTCGTTTACGCGTCATGATTGGAAACTTTCATGGGGTTGCCTCGTCGCAATCCGCCTGGTGGCGGGTTTTTGTATCCGCTGCCAGGCTCTCGTAACGAATAGGAGGGTGTGGTGAAACAGAAACAGGCAAGTAGAGCTACATGGCAGAGCATGCCACTATCGAGTAAGGCTTCAGTCGCCATTATTTTGGTTGTTGTGGCGGTGAGCTTGGTATTATTTCTTTTTTAAGACAAGAATTTCACGAGCTACGACTTGATCTGGGCGAAAATAAAGCAACTGATCGGCGTTAACTGTTTTTAACTGTAGCTGCTGGTAGCCCAGCTTTTCAAGATTACCTATCAAAGGGAGGTGGGTGAATGTCCCGTCGACAGCTTTCCAGGCGGGAACAGCAACGACGACTGGTGTGCCTGAAGCAATTTGAGTACCCAGATTCTTTAAGAATTGGCTGATAATATGGTTACAGTTACCTCGAACCTCGGTGAGTTTGCTGGATGAGGGTGGGGCGCTAAATGGTTGGCCTAGGTAGGCTTCGGTCACAACGGCTGCAATGGGCTGTTGCCAGGTGGTGGTCATGGCGTCGCCTTCATGGAGGTACCAGTGGCCAGTCATGTGAGCATGGTCTTGTAGCCAGTTAAGGTTGTCGCGGCTAAAGCGGATCATTTTTTCTGCAAGATCGGTGCCATATGCGCCGTATCTCATCAGCATAGCTTCCTGCAAAAGCACGCCGGTGCCGCAGAAAGGGTCGAGGATACGAGGTTGCGGCAGGAGTCCCTCGGTGTCTGGTTCAAGGGGGCCAGCGAGGTTAATCATAATTTGAGCTAGCTTTGGCGGCAGCATTCCCACGAATGCATCGCGACGGGGGCGGCCCTGGTCGCGTGCTGCGAGTGCGGTGATGTTTTGCGCGCCAACGCTTTCGGCTACGATAATTTGTGAGCGGCCTTTGACAATGAGGAGCTCGATTTTGTTATCTGACAGGCCAAGCTTGTTGTGGTGTGATGTCGCGCTTGATAGTGCAGCATCTTGGTTTGGGATCAGGCGTAAGCTGGCGGGGGTTTCTTTTAGTTTAGACTTTAGGACGAGGCCAGTTTTTTGGATGTCCCGAGGCGGAACATTGAGGCCATAGACACTGAGGCCGAGGGTGATCTTGCCTTCATACGTTGCCCAGGCTTTGCTGTAGTGTTGGACGATCTTCATCGAAACAGTGCGCCAGTCACGAGCGGGGAGCGTCAAGATCACGCGACCGGCCTTTTGAGTGCCGCCGAGTCGCTGGACGTCAATTGGTTGCTCGGTATCAACGAGGGCGGCGGTATCTGAAAACCAGCTGACCGAGCCGTAGCTTTGTTCGAGTTCAGCGATAGAAATGGCCGGTTGGCGGCCGAGTAGTGCGATATACATATCTCTAGTATACCTGATGCTATAATAAGACGCGTATGCGAAAGATGTCATTTCGAGGATGGTTGACGACAATCACGCTAGTTCTGCTGGCTGTCGTTATTTTCTTTGCCTGGCCAGAGATTGTTGAGGCGTGGCGACTGCTCGATCAGGTGAATCTTTGGATATTAGCGCTGCTTCTTCCGGTCCAGTTATTTAGTTACTTCGCCACGGGGGGAATGATCTTCTCATACCTACGAGCGAAAGGGGACCTAAAGCAGGTTTCACGCTGGGGTATGACACGTATCGCGCTGGAGTTGAACTTTGTAAACCACATCCTGCCAAGCGGTGGCGCGGCAGGTTTTTCATATCTTGGGTGGGTGTTGAGCAGGGTTGGCGTCCGACCTGGTCGCTCGACAATGGCTCAGATTATTCGTTTTGCCTTAACGTTTTTGAGCTTTGTCGTGTTGCTGGTAGGGGCGGTGCTATTGTTGATCATCGATCATCAGATTAACCGAACCGTGATTGCACTCTGTTTGTTCTTAGCAGTGATGGCGGTAGGTACGACAATCGGTGTCATCTACATTGTCGGGAGCGAGGGGCGGTTGCGCCGTTTTTCAGCTTGGCTGACGCGTAAGGTAAACGGCTTTGTGCGACGGGTTACCCGGGGCCGCAAGGAGCGTGTTCTGACGGACTCAATTATTCTTGACTTCTTTATGGACCTGCACGATGACTTTAAGGGAATCAGGAAAGACAAGCGAATACTGATCCGTCCGTTTGTGTGGGCAATTTTGGCAAATATGGCCGATGTTGCGCTGCTGTGGATCGCATTCTGGGCTCTAGGGTATATGGTGAATCCGGCAATATTATTTGTTGCCTTTGGACTGTCATCTATTGTGGGTGCGCTGACAGCAACACCTGGTGGTGCTGGTGCGTACGAGGCAATCATGATTGCGTTCTTGGCATCGACGGGTATTCCACCTGAGATTGCTATTGCGGGAACGCTGCTGGCGCGCGTCACCCTTGTATTGGGAACAATACTATTCGGGTATGGTTTTTATCAACTAACGGTCAACAAATATGGACGAAATCCTGTTCTCCGTAAGTGATTTTGTCGCTGTCACGAATCAGACTCTCGAGTACGCGTACCCGACGGTTTCTGTGGTCGGTGAAGTAGCCGAGTATCGCATCAGCCAGGGGAAGTGGGTGAGTTTTAAGCTGAAGGATGCTGGAGCGGTCGTTAATTGTTTTGCGGGTGTCTATCAGATGCGCACCCCGCTAGAGGACGGCATGAAGGTTATTGTTGTGGCTCAGCCGCGCTTAAACCCGAAGGGCTACTTTAACTTAAATGTGAAGGCCGTGAAACCTGTCGGTGAGGGTTCGATCAAGAAGGGCTTTGAACTATTAAAAGCAAAGCTTGCTGCAGAAGGGCTGTTTGCACCTGAGCGTAAAAGAACTCTGCCTCGAGTACCTCGACACGTGGCGGTCGTCACGAGCACCGAATCAGCCGCCTACGCAGACTTTTGCAGGATAGTGAATGAGCGCTGGGGCGGATTGAAGATAGATGTTGCCCATACTCAAGTGCAGGGCATGCCCGCGCCAGACCAAATGATACGCGCGATCGAATACTTTAATGGTCTTGATACCTTACCTGAAGTTTTGGTTATTATTCGTGGGGGAGGGAGCGCAGAGGATTTGGCCACGTTCAATGACGAGCCGCTTGCGCGAGCGATTGCCAGTAGCCGCATCCCGACACTGGTGGGCGTTGGGCATGAAGTCGATCACACGCTCGCTGATATGGTGGCGGATGCGAGAGCTGCGACGCCGACGCATGCCGCCGAAACACTGGTGCCTGATAGGGGTGAGATAATTCGCAGCGCACACGTTCAGGCGCAGTCGGCCAGTAATTTGTTGGTACAGGCGATTGACCATTATTCGCAGCAGACTCGACAGAGTTTAGAGGGAGCATTTCGGCGCATTCAAGAGCGACTTGATGCTACTTTTGACCGATTGAGCGTACTGCGAGGAGTGGTTTCTCAGTTAAACCCCGAGCATGTTCTGCGCAGGGGGTATGCACTGGTGCGTGGAGACATCAAGCCGGGCAAGGTGATTGAGATAGAGACGTATAAAAATATTATTACCGCGGAGGTACAAGATGCCAGAGAAAAATAAAAGTGTTCAACAAAAGCTTACTGAACTGTCCGAGTTGGTTGAGTGGTTTCAGGGTGCGGATTTCAAGCTAGAGACCGCCGTAGATAAATTCCAGTCGGCTGAGAAGCTAGCGGCGGAAATAGAGAAGGATTTGACTGAGTTGAAAAACGAAATTTCAGTCGTGAAGAAACACTTCGACGGCAACGGGTAAGTCAATGATCTGGGTAATTGTTGTGGGGGTTATCGTAGTGCTCTTCGGGGCGGCGGCTTTTTTTGGTGCACCGTATGTACCGAGTCAACGACGATATGTGGAGCGCGCATTTTCTGACCTCTACCAGTTATC
>DFTJ01000031.1:0-1464 GCA_002381485.1 Candidatus Saccharibacteria bacterium UBA4215
TTAGAGAGATGAAGGCCTGCCGATAAACTGCTCCGTAGCTTCTTGCGTTTTGAGGAGAATCCTGCCTTCACCACCTGAAATAAAGCCCTCTCTTGATCGCCTGAGACAAGTGGGTGGGAACGAGTTTTCAAGACTACTACCTGACTATCAACTTTTGGTGGTGGCGTAAAATACTCGGCCGGGACAATCACATCCAACGTCACCTCCGCATATATCTGAGCGCTGACCGCTAAAATGCTCATGTCTCCCGGCTGCGCCGCTAGTCTCTGGGCGACCTCTTTTTGAATCAGCAACACTGTCGTCTTCGGCTTATTCTTAGCTGTCATCAAGTACTTAATAATCTTTGAAGTGATGTAGTAGGGGACGTTTGCAACGACAATATAGTGAGCTGGAAGCACCGATAGATCAAACTCTAAAATATCCTTATGCACCACTTCTAGGGATGTGCCCGGAAACTGTCCGGGTAGTTTTTTTGCAAGGTCACCATCCAGCTCAACCGCGACCACCTTCTTGGCTCGACTCAACAAAGTGCTCGTTAGTGTCCCGAGGCCTGGACCAATCTCCAGCACAGTATCATTTTCGCCGATTTCCGCTGCATCAGCGATGCTTCCTAGCACCTGCCTATCTTGCAGCCAGTGTTGCCCAAGAGATTTCTTTGGTCCAGCCATCATCTAGTACCAGCTATTTCGAAGCCAGAAACTGTGCGCTTCCGACCAACCGCCGTACCGACCGTTCACGTAATTATTCATCCAGTTCAGTGCGTTGACAGGATCATTCCATTGGCCAGGGATCTTTGTACAGGGGAGTGCCTGCGCTAGTCCACAGGCCCCAGATGAAGGATTCAGTGCGTCGGGATTCCAGCTACTTTCTTTTTGAACCATAAAGTCAGCGTAGCCCCAGCTCTCTTCTGGGATATTCGAGGCCGCCAGCCACTGCGTCTTCGTACCGCCACCGGTATATGGAATAGCTACTGGCTTTACGCCTACGACGACGACCTGCTGGACTGGCGCCTTAGTGGTAATAGAGGCGATCTCTTTACGCGCTTTCTCTACGCCGTTCTCGATAACAATCTCATATGTCACCTGGCGAAGGCCGGGCACACCTTCAGTTCGGATCTCTTCGTAGCCTACAACGCGATCACCATCCTGGATCTCTCTGACGTCGAACGCGACCTTCTCATCCACCGTGACTGTTTGCTTGCCTTCACGCCACACTCGCAGGTCCATCCCGTCAACGATTGGCGCGCTCAGCGACACTGAAGTACGCCCGTTCTCACCAAGCTCAATCGACTTCTCTTCGAGCAATTCTGCCACCGTCTCGCCCTGCGTTCGCAGCTCGGTCATCGACCCGTATAAATCAACATTCACCAGTACTGCTCGGTCAATAGTGACGGCCAAACCTGCGCCATCACCAATAAAGTAGGCTCTAAGTTGTCTACCCAAACTTGTAGATATTTCCACATAG
>DFTJ01000031.1:1626-3094 GCA_002381485.1 Candidatus Saccharibacteria bacterium UBA4215
CGTGCTCGATAGATGTTCACACTGTACTCTCGCGCGACTAGCTTCTCGTCAAGGCTTGGCTCAACAATGTCATGATTGTCGACAACAATACCCGACTCGGCTAAGGCATCAGCAATCGTCTCAGCCTCGGTCAAGACAACCTTCTCGACATCACGATCGTGAATAGTGACGAGTCGCCCTTCACCTTCAACGGCTTGAGCCGTTGTCATATTCAGAGATAGTACTACGACAGCAAGAATAACCAGAGCGGTAGCAATGCTGACGCTCAGAACAGTAGTAGATTGACGAATATTAATTCTCATTAATTGTGTGGGGCACCCTCTTCATTGCTAGATTCATTATAGCACCCAGACATTAAATTGCTATTATGCCTTCTCGAGTCGGGCGTACTCCGCATTCAACTTTTTGGTCTGACCGGAAGTAAACTGAACCGTCACTGCCATACCATCAACATCAACTATTTCACCGACGCCAAACATTGCCGAACGAACTTTTTCTCCAACTTCAAATCCAAGCTCATCACTATAAAATGGCTCGTCGGCGCGTGCACCGAGCATCTGCGGCTCAGGGTTGGTCGCGGCCACCTGATCGCCCATGTCAGTAATAAAGCGTGACATCGGGTTGTAGCTTCGTTGGCCAAATTGGAGTCGGCTATAGGCGTAAGTAATGTGCAGTTCTTCTCGAGCGCGCGTCATCCCGACATAACACAGGCGGCGCTCCTCTTCGAGCTCGGCCGGACTGGCTTCGAAAACTCGTGAGTGAGGCATAATTCCCTCTTCCATACCTACAATAAATACGACAGGGAACTCTAGTCCTTTTGCGGCATGCAGGGTCATCAAGGTAACTTTTTGCCCCTCCGCACTCGCATCCATCGAAGACATGAGTGCAACTTCTTCAAGAAAGTCCGGGAGCGATGCGTAATTTTGCGCATCAGACAGTAGAGCTCCAAGGTTTGCTTCTCGATCTTCAGCTTGCGGTGAACCATCTTGGATAAATGCTTGATAGCCCGTCTTCACCATCACCTGGTCAATGAGTTCGGCGGGCGAACGTGTCTCAAGCTGTGCGGACAGTCCTCGTAAAATTGCGCCAAGCGCACCCATGCTCTGACGAGCTTTTCCAGTGATCACCCCAGCGTCACCGACTCGCTCCAGGGCGGTCAAAATATCAAGCTCCTGGTTTGACTGCCAATTCAAAAACTTCTCGAGACTGGTTGCCCCAATACCTCGACCCGGTACGTTCGCGATCCGGCTAAAGCTCATCCGGTCGTTGGGTTGGTACAGTAAGCGCAGATACGCCACGACGTCTTTGACTTCCTTACGATCATAAAAACGGACTCCGCCAATGATTTGATACGGGACACGCATCTGTAGAAACGCTCGCTCTAGCGTATAGCTCTGAGCGTTCGTCCGATAGAGGACAGCGAAATCAGAATACTGACGTGCACCAAGAGATACGTGGGAAGAAATCA
>DFTJ01000031.1:3231-12525 GCA_002381485.1 Candidatus Saccharibacteria bacterium UBA4215
CCAGCCGAGCCTCTTCCGCCTCATCGTAGACACCATGCACACTGACCGGACTGCCCGAGCCTTCTGTTGTCCAAAGCTTTTTGTCTGTGCGCTGAGTATTTTTCGTGATAACGTTATTTGCTGCTTCAAGGATGTTAGCAGTGCTACGATAGTTTTGCTCTAGTTTTACAACTTTTGCACCAGGGAAATCACGTTCAAAATTAAGAATGTTCGTAAAGTCTGCACCGCGCCAGCTGTAAATCGATTGCCAGTCGTCACCTACCACGCAAATATTCTGCTGTTCGTTGACTAACAGTTTAATCAAATGGTACTGTGCAGCGTTTGTATCCTGATACTCATCGATCATAATATGCTTAAAATGCGATCGCCATTTGTCACGAATCTCTTTTGAGTCACGGATTAATCGGACCCCTTCAAGTAACAAATCGTCAAAATCGAGTGCTCCGGCATCCTTACGCAACTTTTCGTATCGTTTATAAATCGCTGCCACTGTCTTTTGAAAAGGGTAACGAGCACTCGCCTCAAACTCGTCTGGGTCTTGCATCTGGTTCTTGGCATTTGATATTGCTGCGCTGACTTGCGAGGCCTTCACTTCCCTATCAGTAATCGCTAATTGCTTCATCACTTGCTTGACGAGCGCCCGACGGTCATCTTCGTCGTAAATAACAAAATTACGCTGAATTCCAATCGCATGACCATCCATCCGCAGTAGTCGCACACAAATACTGTGAAACGTCCCCATCCAGGGCATAAAATCACGTCGATCACCCGATTCGCCCAACAGCTGCGCCAATCGATGCCGCATCTCTTTGGCTGCCTTATTGGTAAACGTAACCGCCAAGATCTGGCTTGGCCAGACACTTTCGTGCGCGATAAGATGCGCCACTCGATGCGTCAGTGTCTTTGTCTTTCCGCTTCCCGCTCCCGCCAAAATTAAGAGCGGCCCAGTCGCAGTCTGGACCGCCTCAGCTTGAGCCGGATTTAAACCCTCGAGAACATTCATTCTGTCTATTATAACAGCGGAAGCACAAAGAAGTACATCGCTGCGCCCAAACCACCGCCCAAAAGAATCAGGCCAATAATCCAGACGATCACTAACACACTAGACTGCTTTTTTGCAGGGTGAGCTAATGGCTTGTGGTACGATTCGGTATCATAAATTGCGCCAGATGGCTGCTCGGTTGTGCTTGGTTGCTCTTTATATTGCTGTGTAATTTCTGTTGGAACAGATGAAGCTTCCGGCTCGGTGTCGGCTTGCTTCGTGCCTCCAACCAATGCTTCCTCTGACATGTCGAGTGCCGAAACATCAACAGCACCAGCTTCAGCGATTGGCTGTGATGTCTCTGCAGGAGCTTCGGAAGCCGGTTCTGATTCTGGCTTCGGTTCTTCGGGAGCCTTTTCACTCGAGAAAGCACCCAGTGGACGTTTCTCTATCTTCTCGGTATTCATGAATGGCGAACCTTGAGGCTCTGAGCCTGACTCTGTTTTTGGGCTCTCGGCCATGTCAAGCGGATCAGGCCACTGGAAAGAGCTCCCTTGTGTCGACGGAGTCTCTTGTGTGCCCTCGTCGGGGACAGGTGTGCTCGCAGGGCGTGGCGGAACTTCGAGTGGACGCGACTGGGTGGAACCACCGCCAGAACGCATGTCCGACGAAGGATGCACCACATCCATAAACCGACCGCTGCTTCGTCGAGCAGCCGGAGACGGAGAGGCAGGAGTAGGAGTAGGGACGGGAGGAGGAGTTGGCGCAGGAGCAGGAGTGGCAGGCGCCGGAGCTTCTGCCGTAGCAGCAGGAGTCTTTCCGGCATCAGGGCCGAGTGCCGAACTTACGGCGCGATCCAGCTCTTCGAAATCAATATCATTCACCGTCTTATCTCCTACTTACTTTCTTTACTACTAATAAATGCTTTTTCAACAATGCCTGCAAACGCCTCGGCATCAAGGCTTGCGCCGCCTACCAACAATCCGTCAACGTCATCAAGCGCCAAGTAATCGGCAGCACTGTCATTGGTCACGCTGCCCCCGTAGAGCACCTGGACCTCCTGAGCTGCCTTTGCCCCGTAGAGGTGCTTCAGTTGGGTGCGAATTGCCTTCACGGCCTGCTTGACGTCTGCTGCTGACGCATTCTTACCAGTCCCAATTGCCCATACCGGCTCGTAGGCGATAACAATCTCAGGCAGCTCTTCACTCGTGATGTTTGCCAAACCGCCAATCAACTGATCGTGAATAATGTCATTCGTTTCACCAATTGCACGCTCGCTAGCTGTTTCGCCAACACACAACACAGGTCGAATATGATTTCGGATTGCTGCTTGCACCTTGGCGCGTGTGTCTTTATCCGTTTCGTGGAAAACATGGCGCCGCTCGGAATGTCCGACAAGGCCATACTGCACAACACCGCGCAGCTGTGTCGCCGACACTTCACCGGTAAATGCGCCGTGATCGCGCCAGTAAAAGTTTTGCGCCGCAAGCTTGAATTGGCGGTAGTTCACCTGAAGACTGAGTGTCTGGAGGGCAAGAGTAGTGGGGGCAAGAACAATCTCAACAGATCGATGAGCCTTCACCTTTTTTTCAAGTTTATGCACAAATAAGCTCGCCTCGTGGACACCGAGGTTCATCTTCCAGTTGCCAATGATGATTTTTTTGTCTCTAGCCATGATTACCACTTATGCTTAATTACTGTTAAGTGTAGCTTATTTCCGTGCATTCAGCAAACTCTCTATCCCTGGTAGCTTTTTGCCAGACATCAATTCTAGGCTCGCACCGCCTCCGGTTGAAATATGGCTAAAGCTTGCCCCTTCGTGACCATCCCACTTCAACACAAAGTCGGCTGTGTCTCCCCCGCCAACAATAGAGGTTGTTTGCGGCTGGGTCGCAAGTGCTAATGCTAAGCGTGCCGAACCGTGCGAAAATGCAGCATACTCGGCAATACCCATTGTGCCGTTCCAGATGACCGTTTTTGCATCAGCCACCTCATCAGCCATCCGCTGGATCGAAGCATCGCCAATATCCAGCGAAATGTCGTCAGAAGCGATAGAGTCCACCGCAACAACACGTCGCCGAGCAGAATTAGAGAGCTCTTTAGCAACCGCGACGTCCGTCGGCAAAATTATAAAGTCGTCGACCGCATCGCCAACTTTTTTGCGCGCAGCATCGTAAACAGCGTCAAGCACCCCCTCTTGTCCTGTCTCGCATTTACTTAGGCCCATCTCACAGCCTCTGTAGGCCAAAAACGTGTTCGCCATCGCTCCACCAACAATAATCTTGTCAGCAACTTTGACGAGCTTTTCAATGACAGTAATTTTATCGCTGATTTTTGCCCCGCCCAATACAGCAACCAGTGGTCTCGCTGGGTGCTCCATGGCACCTGTAATTGTCTGGTATTCACGCTCGATAAGCAGCCCGGCGACACTGGGGATATGGTTCGTGATGGCATCTGTGCTAGCGTGCGCTCGATGGACAACACCAAACCCATCTTGCACAAAGTACCGAGCACCACTTGCCTGAGCGAGTTTAGCTGCAAATACATCATCATTCGCCTCTTCTTCTTCGTAAAAACGAAGGTTCTCAAGTAAAACAATCGATCCGGCAGGGGCCTGCTTCACGCCCTGCAGCGCAACATCTCCGATACAATCCTCAACAAACGTCACTGGCGTACCAATGAGCTTCTGCAAGCGCGCTGCAACGGGCGCCAAACTCCGACTTTTATCACGGCCTTCCGGGCGCCCAAGGTGACTAATAATAACAATCTTACAGTGGTGATCCAGCAAGTATTGCAACGTTGGCAAGCTCGCCTTGATGCGCAAGTCGTCACTTATATCACCTTTTTTGTTCAAAGGGACGTTGTAGTCGGCGCGTACCAACACGGTTTTGTGATCGATTGGCACGTCCCGAATTGTCAGTTTAAAGAAGCCCACGCTCTACTACCCACCTTGCTATCTTGTATTAGTTTTATTCTAACACGCGTACTTTGATCGTGTCAGTCATTCCGATAATGCCAGGCTGATTGCCGCTTACAATAATGACGGTAGTTGCGCCATCGCCAAAGTAGCCGTCTTTCTTGAGCTCCTGTGCAAGTTCAAAACCAGCTTCGTCGCTATCAGGACGAACGTAACTTCGATTCGCATAGCTCAACGCCAACTGCTGCGCAGATCGATCTTCACTAGTTACGCTAATGATCGGCAAATTTGGCCGATGAGCTGCAATTGTCGCAGCCGTCGCACCAGATTTTGTCTCGGCGATGATAGCGGAGGCCTTTAGCTCTTCAGCGAGCTTCACTGTTGTCGTACTAATGGCGTCTAGTTTTTTACTTTTAATCAGATTGTAGTCGTTGATTGGGGCAACGGGTGCATGTTCTTGGGTGTAGAGAATCACTTTCTTCATTGCCATCACCGCTTCTAGGGGGTAGCTTCCAGCTGCCGTTTCCTCGGAAAGCATGACTGCGTCGACACCTTGAATCACCGCGTTTGCAATGTCGCTTACTTCGGCGCGGGTCGGCTCAGGGGCGTCTGTCATGCTCGCCATCATTTGAGTAGCCACGATGCTCAGTTTTCCGTGACGACGGCATAGCGCAAGCAGTCGGCGCTGAACAATTGGAACAATCTCGGCTCCCGCCTCAACAGCCAAGTCACCACGTGCCACCATAATTCCATCAGTTGCCTTCACGATCTCTTCCAAGACGTCGTCTTTAATGGCGGCCTTCGTTTCAATTTTGGCAATAATCTGAGCCTCAGAACCACCTTCAACCAATAGTTGACGTAGGTTGTGAATGTCGTCAGGGCTCTGGACGAAGCTAAGGGCAACGTAATCAATATCTTGCCCGAGGCCGTATTCTATGTCTTCCAAGTCTTTCGGGGTCAAAATATCACCCCCAAAGTCAGTATCGGGAAGGTTGATACCTTTCTTGCTCATCAAGGTACCACTGTTCTCAACGCGCAACTTGATAGCGGTATCAGAGGGGATGTCAATCACTGTCGTACGAACCTTACCATCAAAAATATAGACAGGCTCACCAATTTTTACTTTATCCGAGAGGTTGTACTGAACTGGCAGCACCATACCATTGTGTTCGGCGGCATGATCAAGAATAATTTCATCACCTTTTTGCACTTCGATGTTCTCGTTCAGCATTCCAAGACGAATCTTTGGCCCCTGTAAGTCCTGCAGAATCGCTACTGGCTTCCCGGCTTTTTTACTCGCCTCGCGAATCCATTGAATTTGCTGAGTTCGCTCATCATTCGAACCGTGGCTAAAATTAAGACGCAGTCCGTTTACGCCCGAGTCGATAAGCTGCTGAATCATTTCCGGGCTACTCGTCGCTGGGCCAACTGTTGCAAGGATTTTTGTTCGTTTAAAAATGATTGCCATATGAAAAATTCTTCCCTGGTTATGTTCTTAAATACTGCTTCACAAAATCGCTTGGTGATCTCACGGAGAATCGAACTCCGATTGCCAGGATGAAAACCTGGTGTCCTAACCGTTAGACGATGGGACCACGAAAATGAGTGAAATAAAAATGTTATACATTTTTATTTCCGAATTGAGGGGTCCCATATCGAAGATATGGACCGCACATGCTGTTTCCAGCACTGCTCTACTCTACCAAATAACCCTAGTCGTGTCTAGTTCTTGTAGCAAAGCCGTGGGTGGCAGTCGCCAGGATGATTTCGGTAATGGCAATGCTCGCAATAGTGAAGTAGCCAGAGAAAGCGAGTGCATTCAGTGACGGCTGATCGCTAACGATCGCAAGCTGGCTGAGAATGGGAGATACGGCCAGCAGGAATAACGTTCCGAACAGCAGATATCCACCAGCTTTTAAGCCATGAATCCGAAATCGTTTGATGATTGCTCTAAAACAAAGTATCCAAGCCCCTATCCATGCGATGCCGGCAAAAAGCGCCAGCATCGACATAATGACGGCACTGCCAGCGTCGATTGAGAAGAAGAAGTAGACTGCGCCGTTGACGAAGAGCACGAAGGGCAATGCGAGCAGCACTCCAAGCAATATCACGTAGCGGTGTATTTTACGAGTGGCAGCGACAATGGCGGCGTCGTGTTGGCGATGTCGCTCGATGTCGGACATGATAAGCGGCCGGTCGTCCTTTTTGACTGTTGGGTAGAGGTGCGCCATGTTGCTGCGGTCCTCGTCCCCTGCTGACGTCATGCCGTCTATCGCGTCGGGTCCGTCAAGGCGGTGTTTTTCCATCTGTCTAGCCAAGCCGCTGGATGACAGCTAATAGTTTGCTTGGTGTGATTTCGGCCTTGATGAGGTAGCCGTTAGCATGCTTTTCCATTGCAAGGCGGGATTCGTCATCTTGTTCAAAATTTGTTAAGACGAGTACTTTAGAATGAGGAATAAGGTCCTCCGACCCGCCACGAAGAGCTGTCAAGATATCACTTCCTCGTCGTTCGGGGAGCATAACGTCAAGCAGGATGAGGTCGTACGCCTTGTTTCGGGCGGCGATGAGGCCATCGTTGCCGTCAACCATCCAGTCGACGTCATAGCCCGCCTTCTTTAGGCTACGCACGTACATTTCGCCGATAAAGCGGTCGTCTTCGATGATTAGAATTGTCTTAATAGCCATATGTTATCCTCGGAACATCGAGTGGTTGTTGATCCAACCATTTTGATGATCAATCATTCCTTCATTAGTATTATCGCCTGCTTTGAGCTTGTCTGCAACCGATTGGTACGTTGGCAGCGAGATGGTAAATGTTGAGCCTCTTCCCTCTTCGCTGCTCACGTTAATCGTTCCGCCGTGCGATTCGACAATAGCTTTCGATATGTAGAGCCCAATACCTGTGCCGGCAACTGTCTCGCGCGAACGGTGCGAGCGGTAGAACTTCTGGAAAAGGTTGCTGACAACGTTGCCGGGCATGCCAATACCATGGTCCTGAACAGATAGCTCGACAAGATCCCCTTTTGCGGCAGTAGTGACATTAATAGCACCGCCTTCGTTGCTGTATTTAATGGCGTTGTCGATGAGGTTTCCAATTACCTCACCGAGGCTAGCGGTATCGGCAGCGATGTGAGGCAGATCGGCCGGAATCTCTACGCTCAAGAGGCGGTTCTGCGCCGAAGCTCTCAGGTTCATATCGTCACGAATCGTGTCGTAGATGTCGGCCAGCGATGCTTCTGCTAAGTGCATCTTTAAGTGCCGTCGGTCGTAGCGGGACGTATTAAGAATATTATTGATGTACCCGGATAAACGATTCGCAGAGACGGTGAGGCGGCGGAAGAGTTCGCTTTGATCATCTTGTAGAACATCTTTAAGCTCATCCTGCAAGACATCTAGATAGCCACGAATAACAGTGATTGGGCCGCGTAGCTCGTGAGCGGCAAATGCGATAAAGTCGAGTTCTTGTTCGCCAGCGCTGTACTGGTCTGTTCTGTCTACAAGGGTCAACACAACCTCACTTTCGGCGCCCTTGTCGTAGGAGGCAATGACGTCAAAGAATCGGCGGTTTTCTTCCTCTGGTAGTTTATTTGGAATACGCACCCAGGTGTGTTCGGCGTGGACTGCTGTTTTCGCGCACTCGTCGAGCCAGGCATCGAGTGTATCGTTGCCATTGAATATAAGGCTGAGTTGTGACGCACCTGCTTGGTTTATGTTTACTGGCGCTGCTTTGTTGGCGAAGGTTATCACACGTTGCTGGTTCATAACGACAAAGCCGCAGCTCGTCTCGTTCAGTGCGGCCTCGATAAGACTGTGTGTCTGGGCAGGTGCCACGACAGGGTTGCTGGTGCCATCGGTAGCGTTCTGGGCGGGAGCTTTTTGTGATGTATCTGGGGCCTTGCTTGCCAGTGCATAGATCATTTGCAGGGCATCCCTGAAGCCATTTTTTGCAAAACGAGAGTCATTTGGGTTCGGTGGTGTTTGGGCGCTTGGTTCACCGGACGTGTGAATAATGGCGGCCATCAGGTCTTTGAGCGGTTGAGCAGTAATGTGGTAGGCGGCGATCGCAATAATGGTGCCGAAGATAGCCTGTAGTAGCAAGATCGCTACTGCAATCTCTGGATAGACGTGAAAAATATTCGTGAAATACAATAATGCTCCGGTACCAGCAATAAAGAGAAGTTGCCCAAGGGTAATAAGACCAGTCGCGGTGCGCTTCAGTTTAGGCAGGGCATCTTTCGCGAAGGCTTGGCGTCGGGCTACTGCCATGATACCCCTCCGGTTGTTGGAACTGCCGTAATCCATGTTTGGCCCCGGGCGAGCGGCACGTCGTCGCCATCTTTGTCGGTGAAAGTGATCTGAGAGGTTCGACTTTTCTTTTGCCAGGTTACTTTCTGCACGGTACCATCTTGGAAGATGTGAGCTTCGCCACTGCCGATAGTCTTGATCTGCTCACGATAACCATCCTCGAAGACACGTTCCATTGGTGTCTTCATGACGATTACGACGCGTGGAGCTATTTGCCCTGCTTCTCGGTCTAGGTGTGGCCCTCCTCCCTGTGAACGATTGTATAGATTTGTTTTCGCGTCGTAGGTGTACGCACTGTTATAGGTTGGACTGCTGATGCTGACGGAGATCTTTGTTGCAGTAGGCTCTTCGGCGGGTTCGCTGTCGAACCTTGTGAATCCGGTAAAGTCAGATTCCTTATATCCCTTTGCTTTGTTAAGGGCGTCAAGCCGTTCAAAGCTGGTGTATACATTGTGGGGTGCGTAGCGATCGGTTGTGCGCCAGTACGCTCCTGGGTTAAAGAACTGGTCAATGTCGCGATATTCTCCGTTGCGAATCTCTTGCAAGGCTTTGGCGCTGCCGCCAATATGAGCGACGCTTGGGTTGAACGCCGCAAGCCAGTCTACGTAGTACATCCTCAAGCTGCGAACAGGACCAATCAATTCTGGTTTTTCAGTTTGATATAGCACTAGAAAGCGTGTAATTCCGCCCTCAGCAATGGCTTCAAACACGACCCCGCTATCTTTTAAGCCAGATTGCGGTCTGGCATCGGGACTATTTTCAATCATAATGGCGGTGACGAGCGCATCACTCGCCGACTCACTCTCAACTAGTTCACCGGTCAAATTCGAGTAGTATTTTGGCGGTTCGGGTATGGGTTCGGGGGCTGGTGGCGTTACTTGTTGGGTTGGTGCAGCGGCCGGCTGATTGAAGAACATTAAGCCAGCAGTGACGCCACCCCCGACGATGAGTACCGTCAGGACACCGAAAAGAATCGCCAGCTTCTTATGGTGGCGAACCCAGGTGGTGAGCTTGCTGGCCAGAGATTTTTTCTCTTGTTGGTTTTCGTTCATATGCTACGGCTATTATAGCAAAGTGTTTATGCTTTTCG
>DFTJ01000031.1:12631-13079 GCA_002381485.1 Candidatus Saccharibacteria bacterium UBA4215
ATATAGCAAAGTGTTCATGCTTTTCGTATCTTTAGCCGAGTGCGGTGCGAAGTCGTCTGAGGACGGTTTCCTTGCCAAGGACAGCAAGAGTGTCGTTAAGGGCGGGGCTAAATGGCGCCCATGAAACTGCCAGGCGGATCAAGCTAAATACGATAACTGGTTTTTGGCCAGTCGACTCTAAAAGCTGATTAAGAGTGACTTGGATTCCTTCAGGCGTAAAATCACTATTTTCTAGTGCGCTGATGGCCTCGTGTAAGATGGCCTTGTGCTCAGGTCGCTCAAGTTTGCCAAGCTGCTTGTTGTCATCCACCATGCTCCAGTCAGGGGCAGGTTCAGTGAAAAAATAGTCAGTTAATGTCGGCAAGTCAGCCAGTGTCTTTAATCGGTCCTGTACCAAGCTCAAGATGCGATGCTTCATGTCGGACGAAGCGTCTGCTGCCGATGCCGG
>DFTJ01000031.1:13202-15020 GCA_002381485.1 Candidatus Saccharibacteria bacterium UBA4215
GCGTCTGCTGCCGATGCCGGCCAAAACGCTTCAGCGCGCTGGGCTAGGTCTTCAAGGCTCAACTGGCGGATATGTTGTCCGTTCATCCACTCAAGGCGCTTGACGTCGAAGCGGGCGCCACTATGCTGCACGCGGTCCAGGCTAAATTTGTCTATCAATTCGTCAACTGAAAAGATTTCTTGTTCAGTGCCATCATTCCAGCCGAGGCTGGCGATAAAGTTAAGCATTGTTTCGTGCAGATAGCCTTCTTTGAGGTACTCGAGCACATCTTTTGCCCCATCACGCTTGCCAAGCTTCTTGTTGCCGGCTTCAGCCATGATGTGCGGCATGGTGGCAAAAATAGGCCATTCTAAGTTAAGCGCGTCGTAAAGGTTTAGGTAGTTCGCCATACTTGAGATAAACTCTTGGCCGCGAATGACATGACTAATGTGCATTTCTGCATCATCAACAATATGAGCGAAATTGTAGGTTGGAAATCCGTCTGATTTAATCAAGATAAAGTCATCGACAACTTCTGGCCCAGTTGAAAGGTCGCCCATTACCTCATCGTGCCACTGATACGACTTTGGGTCTGACTTAAAGCGGAGCGCAGTTGTGCCGTCCCATGGTGCTGGATTCTCTGGCCGATGGTCACGATACAGGAATGCGCGTTTTTCGGCTTTTGCTGCCTCTCGAAATGCAGTCAGCTGGTCGGGAGTATACGGGTCGGCATAGGCTCGGCCACTGTCAATAAGCTTTTGTGCCCACTTTTTATAGATAGCAAGACGCTCACTCTGTCTGTAGGGACCATAGGGCCCGCCTACTCCAGGCCCTTCGGTGTACTGCAGGCCAAGCGCATTAAGGGTCGTGGTAATATGTTCAGCTGAACCCTCGACTTCACGTTTTTGGTCGGTATCTTCTAGCCGAAGGATGAACTCGCCATTATTTTGGCGCGCTAGGAGCCACGCGAAAAGTGCTGTTCGGACACTGCCGACATGCATAAAACCTGTTGGGCTTGGCGCAAAACGAGTGCGGATCTTTAAAGGGGTGTGAGTGTGTGTCATTAGGGGTTAGTATACCAGATTACAGGCTGGTAGCGATACGGCGAATTTGATCGCCAGAAAGAGGCGCGTCACTTTCGATGGCATACAGGATTCCACCGTTGACCCACGCGGCGTTCCCGTCATAGGTGTAGATGGTGAGGCCTCGCTCTTGGTTAATGACGTAGTTGTCGCCGGCTGCTTCTCTAACTACATTCTCTAAGACAGCAGTTGAGTCCCACGAACTCTCGGATTGCGTAATTTTGTACTCGCCCGTGCCCGCATTCGAAGTAAAGGTAAGCCCTACTTCTCCGTCAGCAAAAGTGACTGGCTGGGAGAGGCCGTATCCATCTGGGACGTATTTTGGATACGTGGCATCGACACCCGATTGGTTGGCGGCAATGGCAACCGATAAACTTGGCAAGTTGAGGTACGTAATGAAGGCGCCACCAAGAAGTACAAAAACGAAGGCGGCAATAATTGTTGAACGTCGGCTCCAGCGCCAGACTTTCTTGGATTCTTTGGGCTTCTTTGTTTTGGTTTCGCGAGAGCTATCAAGTGCAGCTGCAATTGCCGCGTCTTTTACCTGCTTAGCAGATACTTCCTTTGCGGGTGCGGGCTTCTTGGCGGCAGCTTTTTTGTGTGCACGCTGGGCGGCGGGGTGTGGTTTGTGCGGAATGTCGGGTGTTGCGGACGATGCGGGAGTATCGGTCTTTTTTATTGCCGGGTGGGCTGCGAAACGTTTTACGCTGCCGCTGCGGGCGATATCCATATGTCGACCCGAAGCTGGTCGTTTCGC
>DFTJ01000031.1:15149-16614 GCA_002381485.1 Candidatus Saccharibacteria bacterium UBA4215
GCAAGAGGTGTTGGTTTCTTGGTAGAACGACGGTGAAGTGTCTGCGAGCGTTGCGGGGAGCTGTGAACACTGCCCGACGCGACACTTCCGCCACGAGCAACTTTCTTTTTGGTAGGTGCTTCAACGGGGACACCAGTGACAGCGTCATAGGTCCTACCGTTGATAGTAATTGTTTTGTTCGCTTGCATGTACCCTCTATAGTAAAAGTATCATCCTGCTTATGCAAGTATTGGTTAAAAAATGTATACAAGTTGCTATAATGGGTACCAGTAATGTATCGACGACCTTCAAAGAAACAGCAGTTAATTCGCCGCAGCCTGGTTCTGATCGTGATGATCATTTCCGTTTTAGTAATCGTTGCTGGGGTAACGCTGTTCGTTTTGGGCTACCGTCTTGATAGTATTAACGGCCGCCTTCAACAGGGCGCGTTGGTGCAATTCAACTCCCAGCCAACGGGAGGCAGGATAAGCATCGATGGCACACCTATCAACGACCGCACGCCTGCCAAGCGGACACTTCTATCTGGAGCACATTCTTTTACTGTTGAGCGTGACGGGTATCGTCCGTGGGCAAAGTCCCTCAACTTAGCGGCTGGTACACTCGCTTGGCTTGATTACATTCGGCTGATCCCAGTAAATCTGCAGCGCGAGCTGGTGGGGACCTACCCTTCTGCTGTAGATATGAAGGCGGCGCCAGATTTGCGTACGCTATTAGTCCAGCCTGATCGCGCCGAACCGGTCTTCCAGCTGGTCGACATCAGCGCGCCGACTGTGCGGAGCCAATCACTCGTTTTGCCGGCCACTTTATACATGGCTGATGATGACGAGAAGCATCGCTTCACGATAGAGGCATGGGATACAGGGAGTCGGTATGTTTTATTGAAGCACCAAGCAACGGGCATAGTAGAGTGGCTGGTTGTGGACACGGAGAATATCTCTGATAGCGTCAACATCACCAAGCTTTTAAGTATCGAGCTGAGTGATGTTCAATTCTCTGGCTCTAGTGGGAATATCTTATACGGCTTGACGGATGGTGTGGTGCGTAAGCTGGACATATCAAATGAAACCATTTCTCGTGCTTTGGTAGTTGGTGTCGAGGATTTCAATATGTATCAAGCGAGTGTTTTGACGTATGTCGGAACTGATCCCGACGATGCAAGCTTGAGAGTTGCAGGGCTGTACCGCGACGGTGATGCGCAACCATATGTTCTGACAGACGCGTCGTCTGATTCGCTCCGCATTGCGACAACTCGCCACTATAATGATGACTATGTTGCAGTTGCTGAAGGGGCCGAGGTGACCGTCTTCAAGGGGCAGTACCCTTCTTCGCCAAGTGATACGACGAGCCTTGAAGTATTTGCAGAGTTCACCGCTCCTCGCTCTGTTGACCGGATAAGCTTCAGCCCAGAAGGTGACTTTTTAGTGGTAGAGGCCGGCAAGGCTTTTATGAGTTTTGAAGTTGAGCC
>DFTJ01000031.1:16727-26075 GCA_002381485.1 Candidatus Saccharibacteria bacterium UBA4215
TCTGACAAGCTCGACGATAAACACGAGCCAGGAAGCTATTCAGCCACTTCGTTGGCTTGATGAAGCCTACCTATGGAGTGTGTACGATGGCCGTCTTTCGATTCGTGAGTTTGATGGAACAAATGGCAACGTGATTATGCCCGCTGTGCAGGGATTTGATGCCACACTAAGCCAGAACGGCCGATATATATATGCAATGACGCAGAGTGAAACCGGTGCGTATCAGCTCGAGCGTGTAACGCTGCTATTGCAATAACTAACGACCGAAGAGTCGTTCAAGGAATGTTGGGGCGTTTCCAGGCATGGCGGCTTCACTTGCCCCTTGGCCGCTTCCAGCTGGCGCAGGAGCTGCTTCGGTAGGATCAGGGCTGACTTGTTCGGCAGTAACGAGCAAGCGGTCAATGGCGGTGCCGAGCGGCGTACAGGTGATTAACGTCATGACGGGTTTATCGGTTGGGTAGACAAGCTTGTTGACTTCGGTTGGGCGCACAACCTCCTTCTTGGTGATGACGTACGTGTAGCGGGTGCTTTCGTAGTTGGCATACAGCGTGTCACCTACTTGAAGTTTCTCAAGTTGTGCAAAAATAAATTTGTATTCTCCTTGGTCAAAAAGATCGTTGCTGCTGTGGCCGGATAGCACCGTATTGCCCACTTCACCTGGTCGGCTATTCGCTCCGGGTATAGCGAAGTGAGCAACGCCTTTCTCCATGGCTTTTAGCTGCGAGGCTTCGTCTGTGCCGACGCCGTATACGACAGGAACATCAACGTTGATCTTTGGAATAATGAGCCGTGGCTCTGGGCTAACGGTTAGTTCTGCCGAAGGGTCAATAACGATGTTTTGTGGGTCCAGGCTGCCCGGCGCGACGTATGCCTGGACGCTTGCAATGACATTGCGGTTGAACTGTATAAATAAGAACGCAAACATAACGAGCGTGGCGGCAAGAATGGGAACAAAGTGGCGGCTCTTGCGGATTTTCTTGGCTGAATGCTGTACCTTGCCAAGAAGCTTTTGACGGAGTTCGTAGAGAGCCTCGTCCTTACTGACCTCTTCCTCGGCGGTTGAGGGGGTGGGATCGGCCGCGGTATTCTGCTTACCAAAGTAGTGCGACTGCGGCGTTTGCTGGGTGTAATAGTGTTCGTAATACTTTTGGTAGTACTGTTGCCAGGCACTATGGTACTCTTTCCACTGTTCTGCCTGCGGCAAAGGATGTGCTTGATGCTGGCGGTGATAGGGGTTGACGTCTTGAGGGCCTTGTTGAGGTGTAGCGGGCTCGACAACCTTAGCAGTGCTGCCTCCTCCTCCGTACAGCGCGTCAATTTGACCACGAATAACATTAGCCGCTGCCTCTTGGTGCACCGGTGAATTACCTTGTGTTGGGTTGGGTGTTGAGCCGTGAGGGCCTTGCGGCTGGTCGGGCACGTCTCCACCAGGACTGCGCGTATCGGGGTTCATATCTTTATTCCTACTGCATTCTATTGTACAATACATTCGTGCTTCCAGCGATATGCTGGCATCTCATTCTTGATGGTTGGGCGAGTGGCGGAATTGGTAGACGCGCTAGACTCAAAATCTGGTTCTCGCAAGGGAGTGGGGGTTCAAGTCCCCCCTTGCCCACCAATCAAATGTGAGATGTCTCTAGTCTTGGTAGAGTGCCGGCATGACTTTGGCGCCCACCCTTCGTCCTACTTTAGGAACACTGGATGAATGACCACGCGTCATGCGTTTTGCTTGTTTGAGGATCGCTTCTTTGTTCGGGGTCTCTGGAATTTTCTTTTCGTTGGTGCGCATTAGGTGGTGCATTGCGACCATACCAGGCTCGGTGATGTGAACGGTTGAGCCATTTCTGCGAACAGCCCTGACATTGCCCAGATCAGTGATGCCGTCAATCAGCGTGACGTAGCGAGGGTTGTATTTTCTATTGAGTGCAGCCTGGGTTGTGTTGCCGACTCTTGTCTTTGCCTGTATGCCTCGTGCATGCCGAACGTCCGCATCAAGTAGGACCTGGTCAATATTGCGGTTAGGCCCAAGTAGTTCGAGCTGACGAGAGGCCGGAAACGAAACAATGCTCTTGCCTTTCTGTTGCTTGGCTGTTTCGAGTGTGGCTATTTTTGTGTCCACTTCTGTCGTCGCTCCCGTAAGTGAAGAGAAGGCATTTGCCTCGTGGCGCTCACCTGGAAGTGCACGTGATCCATGGCGTTGTCGCATAAGTTCACCGTTTATAATAGCAAGCCGAGTTTGTGCTGCAGTAATCGCCTCGTCAGTGTAGCCTTCGGGGTCGCCGCTGAGGGTGTGCCATTGGGGCAAGATTGACTGGGCGATATGGTGAAACGTCATTTCTGTGATGTAGGTCGGCGATAGTCCGTCGTTTTGACAGGCGAGAAAGACAGCTTCTCGGGTGTTCTCGGTCCATTCATTTGCCCATTCGCTATATTCCTCGAACGTATCGTGGATTTTTTCATCGTCTTGGCCCGGCACTCCACGGAGGTGGTTAAGGACAATGCGGCCAATGCGGACGTTCCACATGCGAGAAACTTCAAATTCTGCTTCAACCTCTGGGTTAAAGCGTCTGCGATCAAGTTCCGTGGAGCGCGGTCGGCGGATGGGGTACGTGTTGTACTCACTGCCAAAATCAACGTATTTCATTAATTATATTATAACACATAAGTTAGTTAGTATCAAGCTTATGGTTGAGCAACTAAAGAGGTTGCGATTGCTTCACTGGGTTTGCGTGGGCTCCAAAGCCAGTAACATGCGGCTTTGGCAGCGACACTTCCCCGCCAGATGGCCATGGGAGAGTCCCACGGTGTGGTAATAACTTCTCCACCGTGGCTTATGAGAAGTGTGTCTTTGTGAAGCGTGACGATTGTCACGGGGTACGTCAGTGTAAACTTATGCAGCGCATCAACTAGGTTGGTGAGCTGCATGCTGAATGTCAGCACTTTTGGATAATAGACAGCTTGAAAAATTTTTTGGAGTTGGGCAAATGCGGCGACAAGTACGGTCTCTGGCCGCTCGACGAGCAGCTGGGCGCTATTCTTTACAAGATCTATTGCGTCGCGCGTAATAACGAGCTGCCCGTGGTAGGAAGAGATAAATTGTTCATATAGCACAGCTGTTTCACCACTTCTTCCGGCATCACCGATCAATAGGACGCTCTCTGCCCAGCTGCCAAGCGCAGTCATTTCGGGTAAGGCATCTTTACTAAGGCTACCGGATGGGTTTGTTGGCGCGAAGATGGCGGCGGTCATTGCTTTGGGGATTGTCTTGCGTAGCGCATCGGGGAGCAGGGCCTTGGACTCCCCTACCCCCGTTGAAATAGCGATACTATATGCTTCTGCGACGCCAGCAAAGCCAAGCTTATTGCCGCCAATAATTGCCAGGCGACCTGCCTTAGCGCGCTGTTCGGGTTTACTCCATTCGATATCAGGAAATAGAGGGCTATCGGCAGGTTGTTTTTTCCAGAATGAATAGTCCATATATCTAGTGTATGCTTTTTGCGAGATTTTGGGCATGGCTTAGCATAGATTCGAGCGTCTCTTCGACAAAGGCGGGTGTGATAATTGGTTGACTATGGTGATCGCCATCCCGCAGCGCGATGGATGCGAGGCGCTGTGCGGCTATCTGCAGCCCCTCTTCCCCGTGTTCGTTATATATAAAGGTAAAAAGGTCTATATTATCAAGCGCAAATTCAAGCGAATTGACTGTTTCGGGCAGCCGTGCTTTTACGGAGTCGTGCCGTTCGCCAAGTGATCGTTTGATCTGGGTGTCCCAACTTTTTGGATCGGTGAGCAGGTACACAAAGCGCTGTCTTCCTGCATCAAAGGCATTGATAATTTGGTTAATGCAGTTCGTCGCGACAGGTCCTACGGCAACCTTGCCTAGCATGCTCTCTGGCCGCGTTGCGTAAATGGTGCCCGTTTCTTCGATTACTTCGTAATTCATGACATCACCACGAAGAATCTCATCGCTCAGGGACTCTAGAGTAATGCCTTCGTTAGCGGTTAAGAAGCCTTTGGGGTCACTATCTTTTCGATTGCGATTTGTGACGGTGTCAATCTTCTTAAGCCTTGGGTGTCCGTCTGGAATGGCCAGGTCGACGATGGTTGTTTTGCCGGATCCAAGGGCACCAACCACAGCGACGATCTCTGCTTCTGTGTCATGCAGTTGTCTTTGCGCTGATTCATTCGCAACGTAGTCACCGACACCTTTTTTCAGAAGGTGAATAAGGTCGGGTCTTTGCCCGAGCGGATCGCTCTCAACGATAGCCATTGCGGGTATTATACCATCAGGTTGACGAGCTTGAAAGTATGATTAATGGATCTCAATACTTACCGGACAGTGGTCTGAGCCCATGACATCGGCGTGGATCTGAGGGTTTTTGACTCTCGGTTTGAGTGCTTTGCTCGCGAGCCAATAGTCAATCCGCCACCCGACGTTGCGTGCTCGAGCGTTTGCCCAGTGTGTCCACCAGCTATATGCGTCTTTTTTATCTGGGTATGCGCTACGAAATGTGTCAAAAAAACCAGCAACTTCAAAATTGTCAAAACCAGCCCGCTCTTCATCCGTGAAGCCATGTTTGCCAATATTTGGTTTTGGATTTGCGAGGTCAATTTCGTTATGAGCGACATTCAGGTCGCCGCAAAAAATAACTGGCTTTGATTTCTCCAGCTCTTTGATGTGAGCCAGAAATGCTGGGTCCCACTTTTTGTGACGGAGTTCTAATCGTGATAAATCCCCTTTTGCGTTTGGGGTGTAGACGGTCACGACCCAGAAATCATCGAATTCGGCTGAAATAACACGACCCTCTTTGTTGGGGTCGCCGTAGCCATCATCGGCGAGTCCGAATTTTGTGGCGATATCGTCGGTAAACCCGTTTATTACTGAAAGAGGCTTGATTTTGGTAAAGATTGCCGTGCCGCTATAGCCAGCTTTTTCGGCGCTATTCCAGTATTCGTGGTACTCGGGCAGGTCAATCTCGGCCTGACCCTGTTTTGCCTTTGTCTCTTGCAAGCACAAGATGTCCGGCTGGTGATCGGCGATAAATTGCTGGAAGGTGCCCTTATTGATGACTGCACGGATACCGTTTACGTTCCAAGAGTATAATTTCATAGCCATATTATAGTCGCACTTTCGCTTCGCGTTGCTGGTCGCGTAGTTTAATAGTTTGTCGTTTGTCGTAGTTCTTTTTACCTTTACCAATGGCAATGACAAGCTTGATGTGACGACCGCGTGTTAAGAGTCGTAATGGAACAATGCTCATGCCGGCTTGCTTTTGGTTTGCTAAGGCATCGATTTGGCGACGATGCGCCAGCAGCTTGCGCGGCGTGGTGTCCACCGATGTTTCATTTTCGCCTTTGCTGTTGAGCACCAGGCTAAAACTGGCATTGTTCAGCCACAGTTCGTTGTCGCGAATAGTGACGAAAGACCCTTTTAGTTGGACGCGTCCGTCACGGGCAGCGCGAGTTTCACGACCTGTCAGCGAGATGCCGGTCGTTAGCTCGTCGCCGAGGCTATAGTCATACGAAGCGCGACGATTAACGATCGCCTTTTGAGTCGGAACTTTCTTTTTCTTCGCTGCTGCCATAGTGGCTCTATTGTAACAGATTAGGCGAGCGATTTGATGGCAGCAAGGAGTGTACGTGCTGAACGATCCCAGGTGAAGGAGGCAATGTGCTGACTCCCCTGTTTGATGACTTCTTGTCGCTTGTCAGGTGTGTCTAGTGAGAGGATGCCTTCCGCAAAGCTTTTAGGGCTCTTCACGTTTGCGTAGACAGCACCACTGGCTGCGACTTCGTGAAAGATGGGGATGTCACTGACGACTGCCGGTACGCCCATTGAGAGCGCCTCGGCGATGGGTATACCATACCCCTCATCCTTGCTGGCAGTTGCAAGCAATGCATTATCCGCCAACAGCGCCTCGTACTCGTCATCAGTAACGCCTCCATAAAACCGAACGTCGCTGCCGCTGGGTATTAAAGCCGTGAGCTCATGACGTCTTTGGGGATCAATCTTGCTGAGCAGGTGTAACGTTTTTCCGGGAAGCCACTCCATCGCTTTAATCAGTGTCTCGACGTTTTTATAAGGCATAAACGAGCCCATATAGACGATGTTTTTGATAGTGTTTTTGTGGGTTACTTTGTGGGTGTGGAATCGTTGCGGTGCGTTTGGGATGACGATAATCGGGCGCTTGGTGAGTTTGTGCTGCTGAAATTCCCGCTGGACAGTTTGGCTGACGGTTGCGACGATATCTGCGCCATTGAGCGCCAGACGTTGTGGGCCGTAACTAAGGTGAAAAGCACGCCAGCCAAGCTTAAGGACAGGTGAAAGTTGTCGAGGCGGCGTGCGATGGCGATAGTAAATCATGTCATGCAATGTCAGGATGAGCTTGTAGTTACGGCCCGCTGATCCCATTGTTTGTAATGGCGAGAAGACGACGTCGGGTTGATACTTGTTCAGGACTTTAGCGGTAAAAGGTTCTTTGATTGAGTCCGGTCGATGAATCTGGAGATAGGCGGCTTTTTTAGGAAGAAACTGAATTTGTGCGGGATCGCATATTAAGAAAGTGACTTTTAGGTGACGGTAGAGAGCCTTGGCTAGTTCGGTCGAATAGCGGCTAATTCCGTCGTGGAAATCGGTCCGGATATAGCGTGCGTCAAAAAATACGTTCATCTCTGTAGATTGTAGCATGCGTTGGGCGTTGATTGGGCTCATGGTATAATCAGCAGCATATGAAAATCCTTATCGCGTCGGATTTACACTATCCGACTATCAATGGTGTCGCCACTTTTAGCCGTAACTTAGCGCGTGGCCTAGCTGACCTTGGGCATGAAGTTGTGGTGATTGCACCTAGCCAGACCGGCAAGAAATGTAAAGAAGTGGATGGAAACCACGTTATTGTACGCACCAACTCGGTGCCCTTCCCCTTCTACCAGAACTTTCGTATCTCCCCCAATCCCGCCCGTGAGGTTCGAAAGATTATCGAAGATTTTGACCCTGATGTCATTCACATTCAAATGGTGTTGTGGCTGGGAAGTGCTGCATTAAAATACGGCAACAAATTCGGCATCCCAATCGTCAGCACTAACCATGCCATGCCCGAAAACTTGATGGATAACTTAAAGCTTTTAGCGCCGGTTTCTCGTTCCATTAACTATATCCTGAAGGCGTACGGTGCCCGGTTCCATTCAAAGGCCGACTATGTGACACTGCCGACGCAGGCGGCGATCGACATGTTTAATGCTGGCGACAAAATTAAAATTCCGATGGCGCCTGTCTCTAACGGTATTGATTTGGCCCGCTTTACGCCGCAAGAGGCACCCAAGTCCGTGTATGAAAAGTTTCACTTGCCGAACGATGCTCCAATCGTTACCTATATCGGTCGTCTTGATGCCGAAAAGCATATATCTGTCTTGGTCCGAGCATTCGTGAGAGTGAATGCACAGCACCCTGAGGCACACCTTCTGATTGTTGGCGATGGGACGGATGCACCTCGCCTGAAGGCACTTGTTAAAGAGTTTGGCTTGCAGCAACACGTTACTTTTACCGGTAAGGTGAGTGACGAAGACTTGGTGCTACTGCACCGCGTTGGAACAGTTTATTGTATGCCCTCCCCTGCTGAGCTACAGAGCATCGCAACGCTTGAAGCTATGGCGAGCGGACAGCCAATCGTGGCGGTTGATGCTGGGGCGCTCCGTGAACTTTGTCAGCACGAGCGCAATGGGTATTTGTGCGAGCAAGATAATGACGAAGAGATCGCTGCTGGGATTATATCTATTATTGAAGATGCTTCACTGCGAGAATCGATGAGCAAAGAAAGCCTTGCGATTGCGAAAACACACGACCTGCAAACAACCCTGAAGCAGTTCGAAAAAATTTATCAAGATTTAATAAAAGCTTGAACAAGATCAGCGATTTTTTCGGGCGCCTCGTAATGCGTAAGGTGCCCGACCCCTTTGACGACCTTAAGCTGCGCATCTGGAAATAGTGCAACCAGCTGCTGCTGTTTTTCTAGGGGTGTTATGTCATCTACATCACCGGCGATCAGGAGTGTGTTGTTTTTGATGCTGGGCGCGCTTTCTTGAACGGTATGGTTCACAGAGGTGATGAACCCTTGGTAGACCGATTTTGGGCTATGAAAGGTGCTGAAGAACTGGCGATGCTGATCGCGTATAAAGGTTCGAAGTTGTTTGTCTTTCGTTTTTGTCATGACGGCGCTCATGATATCGACACTCGGTGTTGAGGAGAGCCAGGCTCGAGCAATGCCCTTCGGGAGGTGCTTGCCGAGCCAGTAGTAGAAGATGGCAAGCTTTGTCATGAAGCGACGTGGCCCTTCGAGCGCTGGTGCCCCGATTGGGTTTACTAGTATAAGCCGATCGATGGTATCGCCATATTTTGCTGCGTATGCTGCACATACGATGGTGCCGAATGAGTGCCCCAGAAGAACAGGGGGCCCTGAAAGTTCCAGAGAAAGCACGTAGCCATGCAGCCATTCAACGTATGCCTCAAGGCTGTAGTCGTGCAGCATGTCACCGTCTGCGAAGCCAGGCAGGTCGGGCACGATTGTCTTGACAGTATTCAGCTGGTCGGCAATCAAAGACAGCCCTTGGTGGGTGCCACGAAAGCCGTGAATCATGATGAGAACTTTTTTCACTACCGTCAGTATATCGTACTTTTGCTTGTCATTTTTTTATACATCATGCATTATTGTGGGTATGTCTGAGGGGAAATCACAAGAGCTTATTGAATTTGGGCCAAGCAGTCTTGAGGCTGTCCCTCTGCTTGCAATAAATAAGCTTGAGCAAGTCCGCACGAACTATGACCAGGAGCGGCTGGAAGAGCTGGCCATCTCGATTATGAAGGAGGGCTCACTAGAGAAAAATGGTAGCGTCGGGTCGGCTGACTTCAATCTTTTAGAGCCGATTGGCGTTGGGCGACACGACAAGAGCTCACTTCGGCGGTACATTAACGATCACGGTGAATATTATCAGATAGCTCAAGCTGATCGCAAAACGCCCTCTGATCTTCGACCACTCGACGATGGTCGCTTCATCATTCTGAACTATGGCCACCGCCGCACTTTGGCGATTCAATCGCTCATTCAAGCGTTTGGGCTAGATGCCGAGCGGGCCACCGTGAGTTCGCACGTGGGTGATAATATCGAGTTTGCTAAAGCGCTCGCTGACCAGCTTCGTGAGAACAACCACGATCGCCTGCCCCCATATGATGAAGCTCGAGCTATCGCACTGCAGTATCATGATCTTATTCGCAAGACTGGCGTTGCTCCCAATATTAAGAAGCTTGGGCTTGAACTGGGTTTTAGTGAGACTAAGGTGCGCGATGCGTTGGCA
>DFTJ01000031.1:26207-28146 GCA_002381485.1 Candidatus Saccharibacteria bacterium UBA4215
AGGTGCGCGATGCGTTGGCATTTGCAACGCTTCCAGGAAGAATTCAGGCCTTTGCGGCTGATGGCCTTCTTCCCTTCGGCGTTATTCGCAACCTTCAGCCGCTCCAGGAGGCGTATGGTCGCTTGTATCAGCATCGGAGCGATAGTGAGGCTGCGGCATTGATTGAGGATGAACTGGTTGTGTTCTGCAACAAGCTTTTGAACCTGAAGTTATCCGGCAAAGGAGACCAGTCTCGTCACACTATGATTCAAAACAAAATCAAAGAGATTGCTGGACAGGCCAGCTATCAGGAGGGCTTATTCCTATTGGAGCCTGAGTTCGCATCACGACGAAGAGCCGAGAGTTCGCATGGACTGGCGCGACTTGCTTTCTCCATTATTACCCACCAGCTACGGCTAAATGAGCTATCGCCTGAGAATCTAGAGCAATTATCACAAAGCCTAGAAGCGGCTCGGCGTGAGGCCGCCAGTCGTCGCGTTTCGCTTGATATCTTCGATGAAGACGCGGTCTAGCGCTTAGTCGCCCTCAGTCTTGATCGATCGGATGACGTCATATAGCGCCGGATGAACAACAGTTTGAATGTGGTGTGCAACTTGGTAGACAAAATGTACTCTGAAGGCCATTTCTAGTGCTCTCGCTTGCGTCTCGGTGAGGTTAGTTTTCATCATTGCTCTGACGTAACGTTCCCCCGCAAAATTAAGCGTTGCGCCATGTGATCTCAGGTAGTCGTCGCTGGTAATGTACGCGAGTTTTTCGTTTGATGCTATGTCGTCGAGGATTCTTTCAGATGTCGGGACACCGTTTATGGGCATAGACCACTGTTGAAAATAAAACGACGCCAGCGTGGCGTCGTCGTGTTCGGCTAGCTCGGAGAACTCATCGGGTTGTGGCAGCTCACTGGGGTAGAGGCGTTTTCTATATTCCTGCATGTCGCTGACATCAGGATTGGGTGTTTCGGAGGAACCGCGCTCTTCCATACTTTTAGTATATTCCTATGTATATAGAATTGGAATTGCGGACTACTTCTCGTCCTACTCTTTGGGTTGAATGCCGTGCGCTTTTATGGCGTCCTGCAGCTTTGGTCGATCGAACCCAAGGATGATATCCCCTGCGACGTCGGTGACGGGCACGCCGCGGAAGTCGCCACCAATCTTCTTCATAAGCTCGTCGTGTGCATCTTGGTCGGCCTCGATGTCTTTAGCGACAAAAGGAATCCCTAGCTTTTCGAGCCACTGCATTTCGGTGTGGCAAAAGGCGCACCAGCTGGTGCTGTAAACGGTGATTTGTGGAGTTGCTGTGCTCATAGGTTTCCTCTCTTATTTACTATACATTGTACAGTAATTTATCGGTGCGGTAAACACGGTCTTGGCGATACTGCTTATGATACAATAGTCCAAAAGGGCTATACTGCAAAGACATATGAGAAAAAGCTTGCGAACATGGGGGTATAAAAGAGCGTTTGCACTACCGACGGTGTTGATTGCTTCGGTTGTACTGTTGACGATCTTGGCTGTCTCGGTAACTGCAACGACTGCTTCACGTACTGCATTAAAGAATCAATACTATACGCAACTCGCTCAGATTGCTGGTGAGGCGGGCGTCGCGTTCGCCAAGGCCTGTCTTGAGCAGAGCGGAAATGTGCCGACGTGGTCAGATGATAATCCGTTGCAACCAGGCACGGATTGTAATGGCGTACGAGAAGCGAGTGTTGAGGCACTCGTGGTGGCCGGCGGCGGAAGCGGCGGCACGTCTTCGAGTGAGCATCGTGGTGGTGGTGGCGGCGCAGGCGGAGTCATTGTAGAGAGTACTGAGATTGCTGTCGATTCTTATCCAGTAGTAGTTGGCTCGGGTGGCGCGAGCGTCGCTGGTGTTACAAGGACTTCTGGTAATAATGGGGGCAATTCAACCTTCAATGGCCTTGTCGCAATTGGCGGCGGCG
>DFTJ01000031.1:28334-30187 GCA_002381485.1 Candidatus Saccharibacteria bacterium UBA4215
GGTACTGGTTCAGTCGGGGCTCGGACCGGTGGCTCAGGCGGTGGTGGACACTACACGGGGGATACCTCTGGTGGTAGCGGTACTCCGGATCAAGGCTTCAGGGGTGGCAATAGTGTTGCTTCTGTCGGTGGCGCAGGCGGTGGTGGCGCTGGAGAAATCGGATTTTCTAATGCGGCTGGCGCAGGCAAGCAATTTGGCGGTGATGGTATTTATGTAGGCGATGACTTTTCGGATTCAGTTGGTGTTTTGGGCTGGGTTGGCGGCGGCGGCGGATCGGGAGAGAACCCTAGCTATGGAGCGGCTGGTGGCCAAGGTGGCGGCGGCGCTGGAGCAACTTCGAACACAAATAACGGGAGCTCGGGAACGCCCAATAGCGGCGGTGGCGGCGGCGGAACGCGTAACGGCAATTCAGGGGCTGGCGGCTCGGGGGTGGTTGCGATTCGCTATCCAACTGGTGCGGTGACAGCAACCGGCGGCACTATTATTCAATATGCCGGGCATACGATTCACCGCTTTACTTCAAGCGGAACATTTAATGTATCGGCGGTCACAGGGGCGTCATCGTGTGAAACCGACTCTCGATGTTGGGTTTTGTTAACCGACCAACTGCGATCATCTTTTAGTATCCCTCTGCCCGAAGTTGACGCTGACGGTCGAGCGACGGTTATTCCTCACAATGGGTATGTTGAGCTCCTGAGGTCTTCAAACGGTGATGTCTATCGTACCTATCGGCAACCATCGACACAAGCGACGGTTGTCCCCGCGCTGTGCTCGGGCGCAGCCCGGAGTGATCTAGGATGGAGCAATGCCTCGATAACAACTACTGCTGTTACCACCCCCTTTCCTGTTGCTTCGGCGCAGGTACTCGGGATTAGCTCGTCGCCAAATCAGCAGCCAGGAACTGTTCATTATCGAAAAGATTTTAATGTCGTAGAGGCTGGGCAGTACGTGCTACAGGTTCGCGCCGATGGAGCGGCGGATGTGTATATTAATGGGCAGCTTGTTATGGAGCAGACTGGTGGTGCTGTGGCGGCATCGGAGGTTATCGATCTGGACCCTGGATGTAACGTGATTCACGCCGAGTCGACCAATGGTGGCTTGACATCTAATGCAGCAAACTTTACTGCAGCGATTACGCAGGTGGGTGCATCGACTCCCCTGGTCGTGACTGATCGTTCGTGGCGCTTTTCGATCGGTGAGCTGGTTGGCTATAGCCAGCCCAACTACTATCAGTCGTCAACTGGTTGGGGTCCTGTGCGTGATATTAGCGGCCCTCATGCTTCCGTCACTACGTGGTCGGGTGCTGGTGGTGACGCGGCGGCACGATGGGTCAGCACTACTCATAATTTGAGCGGAACAAGTTACCCCGGCGGGTACACCTATTTTAGGTCAGACGGCATTGATGACTGGACATTTACTCAGCAAACAGAACTCCAGTTATCTGTTGCGTGTGATGATGTCTGTGCGGTACTTATAGATGGAGAGGAAGTACTTAGTGCCACGTGGCCTCAGGCAACGACGGTGAATGTTACACTTTCTCCGGGTCCGCATCAAGTGGCGCTTGAGCTACAAAACGGGGCAAGTGGGCCATCTGGTATGATGTTCTCGGCTCAACGCATCTCCGATAGCGTAGTGATTGATCGTACGGATACTGGCTGGTTCGCCGCGAGCGACTGGTATAGCTCTCCTCAGTCTTTTGTGAGTTACGACGCCGATTTTAGGCCTAGCCCAGATATTTAGCCATTCGGTTGGGTCTGGTGTAATGGTGTCGAGTTGCGTATAATACCCAAGGTATGACGTCGCCTCGACTTTCCAAGAAAAGCCAGACGACGAGCCGGCAGCTATCAGCGCCG
>DFTJ01000031.1:30337-32825 GCA_002381485.1 Candidatus Saccharibacteria bacterium UBA4215
GAGCCGGCAGCTATCAGCGCCGATGATCCTCGTTGTTACTGCACTCGACACTACGTGGCGAGCTTTCTTGCCGACTATCGGCGGAACATTTGCTGGGATAGGGCTCGACAGGCTTTTTGGCATCGCCCCTATCGCGACGATCGTGTGTTTGGTGCTCGGAACCGCCCTGAGCGTTTTCTTGATTGCACGACAACTAATAAGCGTGAGAAAACAACAATAACATCATGAAATTTGCCGCCAGCGACATTCACATTTCGATTGCAGCCGAACCGCTGTTTGAGGTGTTTGGCTTCCCTGTTACTAACGCTCTTTTAACCGGTGTCATTGGAACGATTATTACCGTTGCTGTGTTGGCGGGGGTGGCCGGACGCATAAAGCGCGGCCGCTACAACCGTTTCGTTGGACTCATCCAGTGGGTATTTGAAGGCCTTATTAAATCCATTCACGATATTATCCCCGATAAGCAGATGGCGCGTAAGATTACCCCGCTTGCTGTCACGATCTTCTTTTTTGTACTGTTTAACTATTGGCTAAGTATTATGCCGGGTATCGATTCGATTAGGATTGGCGATGTACCGGTTTTCCGTAGCCTAGTGGCTGATCTCAACTTTACGCTGGGGCTAGCAATTATAACGATCATAACGGTTCAAATATATGCCGTTCGTCATCTTGGTGTTTTTTCGAATGCAAGCCGCTATTTCCGCAACCCATTGAAGGATCCAGTCGGAGCTTTTGAGGGTATCTTAGAGTTATTAGGAGAGTTTTCACGTGGTGTTGCGCTGAGCCTGCGTTTATTTGGCAACGCTTTCGCAGGTGAAGTTCTGTTGGTGGTAATTGCCTTCCTCACTGGATACATGGCTGCGGTGACACTGCCGATATTCATGGCCTTCGAGCTATTCATCGGCTTTATCCAGGCATACGTGTTCTTTGTTCTGACATTGATTTTTACCGCGCTGGCCGTTGCGCACCATGGTCCATCCAAGGACCCCTCTGATGATCATTCCCCCGCTGCTATCGCACCGAAACCGGTGCCGGCACGGAAATGATATAATTTAAAGAAGAAATAAGGAGAAATAAGTATTATGGACGCATTAGCATTTGGACTGACCTACGGGTTGCCAGCATTTGGTGCCGCACTTGCCGTTGGATTTATCGGTGCGGGCGCATTGAACGCCTTTGGTCGTAACCCAGAAAAACTAAGCGACATTCGTACCCTGATGATTACCGCGATCGTTTTTGCTGACTCGCTGGCTATTATTGGTATCATTGTTGCGATTATTGCGCGCTTTATCTAGGAATGTGGTCTGAGGAACACATGACATTTATTCGCCAATTTGCTGCTGAAACTGCTGAAGCCGAAGCCGGGCTCTTCGGAGCTCTTGGTATTGACCTGCGTTTGCTGATTCTACAGATCATTGCTTTTCTGATTTTGGTGTTCTTGCTGGGTAAGTTCGTATACCCGTGGCTGATGAAGCAGGTTGATGAACGACAGGCAAACATCGAGGCGGCCGCAGAGGCAGCCAGTTTGGCTCAGAAATCTGCTGCTGAAAGTCAAGAACAGACCGCTCACCTGCTAGCAAAAGCGCGCAAGGAAGCGGCCGAGATTGTTAGGACGGCAAAACTTGAGTCGGCAGAGATTATGAGCTCAAGTGAAAAGAAGGCGAAAAAGTCAGCCGAGCGAATTGTGGCAGATGCACACGAGCAGATCGATAAAGACATAGCCTTAGCCAAGAAGGAGTTGCACAATCACACCATCGACCTGATTGCGCTTGCAACCGAGAAGGTCACGTCCGGCGCCCTGAACGGCAAGATCGATAATGAACGAATTGCCAAAGCGCTGAAGGAGTCTCAGTAGTGGCTCGCCGGGTATCACGAAGGGTGTTAGCCGAACATGTTGCTGACGTTATTGTAAGCGGTGGCGATCTATCGCTGACGACGCAACAACTGGCGGCGCACCTGGTGGTTACTCGGCGTACAAAAGAGCTGGACATGATTATGCGTGACGTATCATTCATTCTGTCCGACAAGGGCATCGTCAGTGGCTCGGTACTATCTGCGCACGAACTGACGGAATCGACGAAGCAAGCGATTCAGGAATATGTGGCTGATGTTTCGAAAGCTAAAAGTGTGACACTCTCCTACCAGCTTGATCCGGCAGTGATTGGCGGCTACAAAGTATCACTTCCCGGCTTGCAGATTGACCGCACCATTTCCCATCAACTGACGCAACTTAAGACTCGCTTCAAGAAAGTATAGAAGGAACCAAATATGACGAATATATCGATAACAGAATTATCAAAAGACCTTCGCGAGGCTATCGACCAGCTAGAGACTCAAGGCAACTTGGACGAAGTTGGCGTGGTGATGCGGGTTGGTGATGGCGTGGCGTGGATTCACGGTCTTCGCAAGGCTGGGTACAGCGAGGTGCTTTTAATTGACACAGACGAAGGTGAAGTTGAGGCATTTGCACTTAACTTGCTGGAAGATG
>DFTJ01000031.1:33002-35148 GCA_002381485.1 Candidatus Saccharibacteria bacterium UBA4215
GCACTTAACTTGCTGGAAGATGAGATTGGTGCTGTGTTGCTGGGTGAAGACTCGGCAGTAAAGGCTGGCCAAAGTGTTCGTCTGAAGGGGACGGTGCTTGACGTCCCGGTTGGTCCCGAGCTCCTTGGTCGTGTGGTTGACCCGTTGGGGCGACCCCTCGACGGCGGTCCGGCGATTAAGGCCAAGCAGCGAGGCTTGGTTGAGCGTGAAGCAATCGGTGTAATGGGTCGTAAGTCGGTCCATGAGCCTCTCATGACAGGTATTGTTTCCATCGACGCCATGTTCCCTATTGGTCGCGGCCAGCGAGAGCTGATTATTGGTGATCGACAGACTGGAAAGACTGCACTTGCGATCGACACCATGATTAACCAAGCGAAACAAAAGACCGGCGTGGTGAACGTCTACGTTGCGATTGGACAAAAGCTGTCTAAGATTGCTCGCTTGGTTGACCGCCTGAAGCAAGAAGGTGTTATGGACCAGACAATTATCGTTGCAACTGGTCCGTCTGACCCGGCTTCTCTCCTCTATTTGGCTCCTTATTCTGGAACTGCCATGGGAGAATACTTCCGCGATAACAGCCAGCACGCGCTGATGATCTATGACGACCTTACGAAGCACGCCGTTGCGTATCGACAGATGTCGCTACTACTCCGTCGCCCACCGGGCCGCGAAGCGTATCCTGGTGACGTCTTCTACCTACATTCTCGTTTACTTGAGCGTTCTGCCAAGCTGAGTGATGAATTGGGCGCTGGCTCATTGACCGCTCTACCGATTATCGAGACGCAGGCTGGTGACATCAGTGCCTATATTCCAACCAACGTCATCTCGATTACTGACGGTCAGATTTTCCTTGAGACTGACTTGTTCTACCAGGGTATTCGGCCGGCGATCTCAGCTGGCCTGTCGGTATCGCGTGTTGGTGGTGCTGCGCAGAGCCCAGCAGTGAAATCTGTTAGCGGCAACCTGAAGCTTGGGTTGAGTCAATTCCGCGAACTTGCCAGCTTTGCCCAGTTTGGCAGCGACCTTGATGCCGCTACCAAGCAGCAAATTGATCGTGGACAACGGTTGACTGAACTGTTGAAGCAACCACAGTATGCACCGATGAGTATTTGGCAGCAGGTCGTCAGTATTATGTCGGTTTCAAACGGCTTTTTTGACACAGTTCCTGCCAGTCATATTAAAGACGCCCAAGGTGCCCTGTTGACAAAGTTGTGGGCTGATCACAAAAAGGCCATGCAGACGCTTGATAAGGGCGGTAAGCCAACCGAAGACGATGTAAAGCTTGTCAAGAAAGTTGCAACAGCTATCGCAAAGGGGCTTGAGGATAAATAATGGCTTCAACGCAGGCACTTAAATCTCGCATTCGCTCGGTAAAGAGCACTCGCCAAATCACCAAGGCGATGCAGGTTGTTGCTGCCAGTAAAATGCGCAAAGCACAGGAGGCGACGAAGACGTCAGCTCCTTATACGCTGGCTGCGCGTCAGTTATTGACGGCGCTTTCGAGTCACGTATCCGTCAAAGATCACCCACTCTTCGTGAAGCGCCCCGTAAAGACTCGACTGATGATTGTAATTGCTTCGGATAAAGGTTTAGCTGGTGCGTACAACAGCAATATTATTCGTGTATATGCGAATGAGCTCAAGAAGGATGATGCTGAAGGTATCAAAAATACGACCATCACAGTTGGGCGGAAAGCGGCGCAATTTGTTGCTCGACTAAAAGACACAGAGGTGTTGGGTGCGTACGAGGATATACCTGACCGACCAGATGGTCGCGAGTTAAAAGCTATCTTGTCGAATGCTCGTCAACTTTTTGAGTCCGGCTCTGTGGATGCTGTAGATATGATCTATACCGACTTTGTGAGCAGTATTACACAGGAAGCAAAGATTATACGCGTGCTCCCGGCTGGGTTTACCCCTGCTGTCGAGGCTGGTGTTGCCAGTGATGTCAAGTACGAGCCAAGCACCGAGGAAGTCTTGAACGGTGTCGCCTACCGATTAGTCGGAGCTCAGATTTACCAAGCTCTGCTGGACTCACGTGCCAGTGAACACAGTATGCGCATGATGGCTATGAAAAACGCCAGCGATAACGCTTCCGACCTTGTGGATGACCTGACGATGGCCATGAACAAGGCGCGGCAAGGCGC
>DFTJ01000031.1:35453-35724 GCA_002381485.1 Candidatus Saccharibacteria bacterium UBA4215
GAACATGAAGGAGAAAATGATGACTAAGAATACAGGAAAAATTATACAAATCGTCGGCGTCGTCATTGACGTAGAGTTCGACAGTGCTCTGCCGGCAATTCACGATGCACTTGAGCTGCACCACGGCAAGACAAAGACAGTCCTTGAGGTTGCTCAGCATTTGGATGAAAAGACAATCCGAGCGATCGCTCTTTCGAGCACGGACGGCCTGAAGCGCGGTGACTCGGTGACTGCTACGGGTGCGCCAATTAGCGTGCCCGTGGGTGACGAG
>DFTJ01000008.1:0-1807 GCA_002381485.1 Candidatus Saccharibacteria bacterium UBA4215
TGATTGATCATGACATGCTGCGCGATCACACAGTGATTTTGGTAGCTGACGGATTGGATAGCAGTAGTGTCCTTGACGCAGCGGTTGATTTTTTGAAGCCTATTCGTATCCATCGTCTGGTGGTTGCTGCCCCGGTGGCCTCGATTCAGGTTGTTGATAAAGTGCACCTGCTGGCCGACGAACTGCATATCCTGGATGTGAAGAGTAATTACATCGGCACCGATCACTATTTCAACGTGAATGATGTCCCTTCCCACGAAGAAACGGTCGAGAAAATCAATAAAATCGTCTTGAATTGGCGTTGACCCATGCGACCTAAAGAGTGTAGAATAAACATCAACGATGCAGCGCGAGCGCTAAATTAAGGGGAGTCATGTTAGACGTTTTTATTACATCTCGGGTTCGAAGAAAGATTGTGGTGGTATACGCCAAATACCCTGATTTCCGCACCCACGTCCGTGGCCTTGCCAAACTTATTAAAGAAGATCCGGGCAACATCCAGCGCGAACTGAAACGTTTGGAAAAAGTAGGGTTTTTGACGAGTGAGAAGCAAGGGAACACAAAGATCTACGCAACCAACAAGCAATTCCCTATTTTCAAAGAACTTCAAAGTATTGTTATCAAGTCACAGCAACATGCTTCTCGGCCAAAACGGACAACTAGCGATCGTGCATGAGCCTGTTTGAAAGAATTCTCGCCGCTAGAGGACTAACGCCCGATCATTGGGCGCTTTTTGTCTCTCCGGAGTATGAAGCTGGGCATGATCCGTTCCTTTTACCTGACATGGCACCGGCGGTGGAGCGACTCGTTGCTGCGCACCAAGCGCAAGAAAAGATCACCATTTATGGCGACTACGATATTGACGGGCTCACCGCTACGACACTTTTGTTGGACGCTTTCCGCTCATTTGGGTTTGAGAACGTCGAGGCCTTTATCCCAAACCGTTTTGTGGAAGGCTATGGGCTGACGCTTGATGCTATTGAAAAAATCGCTGCCGACGGAACGGGTCTGATCGTTACTGTCGATTGCGGGAGCTTAAGCCATAAAGAAGTCTCGCGAGCAAAAGAACTGGGGGTGGATGTTATTATTACCGATCATCACAATGTTGCCGATACCCAGCCCGACGCTATTGCAGTGATTAATCCGAAGCGATTACTGGCAGATTATCCAGAAAGATACGAGAACTTTATTCTGAAGCGCCCAGCAGCAGCTCGCTCGAAAGCCGGTGAAACTGCGCGGTCAGATTCTTCGCCAGATTCACTGTCGGCTGCGGAACTCGCCAGGGCTCGGACATCCTCGCCGAGGCAGGTATCTGCCAAAGAATCTGTCGGCAGCATCAAGGCTTCTTCGCAAGCAGTTACTGGTCATCAGAATCAAGACCTGTACCCATTCGTGGATTTACCGGGCGTTGGCGTAGCATTCAAATTAGTACAAGCGCTCCAGACACGGCTTGATGGTTTGCCGAAGGGCCAAGAGAAATGGCTACTTGATCTGGTGGCTTTAGGGACGGTCTGTGACGTCGTCACGCTGCGCGATGAGAACAGAATGCATGTGTATTGGGGGTTGAAGGTGCTCGCGAAGACACAGCGTCCGGGGCTAAAGGCGCTCATGGCGGTGTCGGGGGTTCGCCCAGAGACATTGAATGCGCGGAGCCTTGGTTTTGGGCTGGGGCCGCGCATGAATGCTTCGGGAAGAATGGAGACAGCTCAGCACGCACTGGATATGCTACGCGCCACTGATCCAATGGAGGCATTACGCCTGGCCAACCAGCTGGATGCGTTTAATAAAACTCGGCGCGCTGACCAGA
>DFTJ01000008.1:1872-4550 GCA_002381485.1 Candidatus Saccharibacteria bacterium UBA4215
CTGACCAGAATGAAATTTTTGAGGCTGCCAAAATACAGGCAGAAGAGTATAAGAATGATTCGGTCTTGGTGGTGAGTGGTAAGGGATGGAATCACGGTATTGTCGGCATCGTTGCGGCAAAACTTTTAGAGAAATACCATAAACCAACCTACGTGTTGGAAGAAATGGGGGAAGAGTCAAAGGGATCGGCTCGTAGCTATGGTGATTTCAGTGCGGCCGACGCGATCCGTGCGGCCGACGATTTAATTATCAAGGGCGGTGGTCACAAACTGGCAGCCGGTGTAACACTGCCAACCAAAAATATTGAGGCATTTCGTCGGCGTGTGAACGAGTTTTACAAGCAGCAAAAACTAACAGATCAGGCAAGTCTCTTGCTCCCGAAGGCTGATACCGACGCACTCCTCTATGAGCTCGAAGAGGCTGTGGTGCAACAAATCGCTCAGCTTGAACCTTTTGGCAATGGTAACCCGCAGCCCATTTTGCGATCGGTGAACACAATTGTGCGCAACCAAAGGAGAATGGGGGATAACGGTCAGCACGTCAAGCTGACAGTAGAAGCCGATGGCCGGACGGTTGATATGTTGGCGTTTAATGCTCCCGATCACTTCTTCGTAGACCCCGGGCAAAACGTAACTATCTGGTATACCCTCGACATAAACGAATGGCAGGGGAGGCGTACGGTTGAAGGAATGTTGTTGCATCTTGAGGTAAGCTAGTTGCATCGGGCTCTGTCATCTGTTACAATACATCCGATATGGTACAAGTAACACGTAAAGACGAACGAGAAGCGAGCGAGAATATTATCCGTCGCTTTAACCGCAAGGTTCTTCAGAGCGGTGTGCTCGCAGAGGCGAAAGCTACGATGCGATTTAGCAAGCCACTTAGTAAGACTGAGCGTCGAGCAAAAGCGATCATCCGTAAAGAGCGTAAGGCTGACAAGCTGAACAAAGCTCGATTGGGACTTCGCTAAGAATGAGCCTCAAGGCTCAACTCGAAAACGATATTAAAGCCGCTCTTTTGGGCGGCGATCGTTTTGTTGCCGATGTACTGCGCGGCCTAAAAGCCGTTATCTTAAACGAAGAAGTTGCTCAGGGGAAGCGTGACACCGGCCTAGACGATGAAAGTATCGAAAAGCTCATCGCTCGTGAAGTGAAGAAGCGCAACGATAGCGTGCAGCAATATACCGCTGCCGCACGTCCCGAACTGGCTGAAACTGAAGCAGCCGAAGCAAAGGTTTTAGAGGCGTATCTTCCAGACCAGCTGTCTGAAGCTGATATCCAAAAGGAAATCGACGCAACCATTTCGGCGATGGGCGTAAGTGGTCCAGCTGCGATGGGTCAGGTGATCGGCGCAGTGAAGGGTAAGTTGAGCAACACTGCCGACGGTGCGACCGTGGCGCGCTTGGTCAAAGAATCTTTGGCATAAGCTGTTTCAATAGCAACAAAAAAGGTATCATAAAAACATGATTTTATTTTTCGGACCTGCTGGGGCAGGCAAAAGCGTACAAGGCCAAATTTTGTCAGCTCGTATGGGGTGGCGATGGTTGAGTGCCGGGCAATTGCTGCGTGATACGCACGATGCTGAACTTTTACGGATTATGCATGAGGGCACAATGGTTCCGCACGAACGAATCGTGGAGATTATTGGTCGAGCGATTAAAAATTCTACCGATGTCGATAAGATTATTCTCGATGGGTTCCCGCGACAACTTGAGCAAGCGCAGTGGCTGGTAGAGTCTCAGCCTGATCATGGCCAATCGATTGGGCTGGTAGTGATTCTCGAAGTCCCGCGAGAAGAACTTCTAAAGCGGCTGGCTATTCGCGGTCGTGCTGACGACACCCCAGAGGTAATTGACAATCGCCTCAACCAATATCGCCAAGAGATTTATCCTATCCTGACGTACTTAACAGACCAGAACATCCCCGTCGCTCATATTGACGGCAGCGGTACGGTGGGCGAAGTCCACGACCGTATTGTCGCCGAACTAACTTCCCGATCGTTGGCGGCCTAGACATGTTTGGACCACGCAAGACAGATGACGAAATACAGGCAATGCGCCAAGGCGGCAAGATTATTGCCACTATCTTTGAGGGCCTTAAGGAGCAAGCCAAACCTGGCGTCAGCGAACGCCAGTTAGATGCCTGGGTCGAAGAACAGATTATTAAGCACGGCGCAATCGCGACGTATAAAACTTCGGAAGTGAACTTCCCGGCCTGTGTGTGCATCTCGGTGAACGAGCAGATTGTTCACGGTATTCCAACCGATTACGTTTTACAAAAAGGCGATGTGGTGAGCTTTGATCTTGTGATTGCGTTTGGTGGAATGAAAACCGATAGCGCTTTTACGATGGTAGTGGGCGAGAAGCCAAGTGGCGCCAAGAAGCACTTGGTTGCGGCAACTGAACGGAGCTTATATGCAGGCATTGACGCCATTAAAGGCCCGGTGCGTATTGGTGATATCGGTGCAGCAATTGAATCGGTCTTGCGCGACGCCAAGCTTGGTATCGTTCGTGAGCTTGTCGGTCACGGTGTGGGTCACGAAATGCATCAACCACCCGAAGTGCCTAATTACGGCCGAAAAGGGACGGGCGAGCTCCTGTCGCCCGGTGACACCATTGCTATCGAGCCGATGGCGACACTTGGTGGCGAGAAGATTTTATCTGAAGATGATGGCTGGAC
>DFTJ01000008.1:4681-7940 GCA_002381485.1 Candidatus Saccharibacteria bacterium UBA4215
ACCGAAGATGGTGTCGAGATTTTAACGCGACTGTAACTGATTAGACTTGTCGAAAGAGCACCGTAAGCGCTATACTGAACCATATGCAAGAAGGCTCAGTCACGGCCGTCGGAATTGACATCGGTACTACTACTGTCAAAGCTGTCGTTGCCCATATAGATGAAACAACTGGTACACCAAAGATTATTGGTGTTGGCCAGGCACCAAACAGCGGCATGCGCAAAGGGGTAATTGTCAATCTTCACGGTCCCGCGCAGGCAATTGATGACGCCTTGGGCGAAGCGGAACGAATGAGCGGCCACCAAGTCGACATCGCCACGGTGAGCGTCAATGGTGCACACATTTTGAGTTCACGCACGGACGGCATGGTTGCTGTCGGCACTTCTGATCACGAGATTAACAGAGATGATTTAGCGCGGATTGAAGAAGTTGCCACGCTTGGTAAGGTGCCGCCAAACCGCGAGATCCTTGATGTCATTCCACACGCCTATAAGCTTGATGGGCAAGAGAACATTAAAGACCCTGTCGGGATGACCGGTACGCGTCTAGAAATTGACGCACATGTTATTTCTGCACTGACCCCTTATTTGATTAATGTTCAAAAAGCTGCCGAGACGGCGAAAGTAGACGCACGCAGCGTCGTGCCGAGTGGCATTGCCGCTGCCCGCGCTGTGTTGGGCGAACAGCAGCTAGAGAACGGTGTTGCCGTTATTGACCTTGGCGGAGCAACGACCAGCGTTGCCGTCTACGAAGAGGGTGATTTGCAGTTTGTGGGCGTTGCACCTATCGGTGGCAATAACATTACCAACGATTTAGCAATTGGCCTCAAGACCGACCCTGAAATCGCTGAAAAGATTAAGCGCGAACATGCTTCTGCCATGAGTCGCAAAGAAGATTCTGGTGTCAGCATTAAGCATAATGGTGACATCTATAACTTTCTAACAAATGAAATCGATGAAGTTGTCGAAGCGCGCTTGGAAGAGATCTTCGAAGGTGTTCAGAATTTATTGAAGAAAATTGGTCGAGCCGGCAAGTTGCCGAGCGGTGTCGTCTTAACCGGTGGTGGTGCTGAGCTGAAGCACGTTACTGAGTATGCTAAGCATGCTTTAGGCTTAGCTGTTCGTATCGGAAAACCATCCGGATATGCAGGGGTGGCAGAGAATATTGAACACCCAGCGTATGCAACAGCTGTTGGCTTGATGTTGATTGATGCCGAACGGACAAATGGCTCACAAAAATCCAAGAAGTCTTCCATGAAAATGAAAGACGCACAGGGATTCGTGACGAAATTATTTGCTCGATTTAAAGCCTAGTATTTTTCCATAGACACAAAGTGTTATACTAGAGAGAAGAAAGTTTCAGTAGACTGAGGAGAAAAAAGACGCATGCCTGAAGTAAAGCCAAGTGATATACAGACGTTTGCGAGCATCAAAGTAGTTGGTGTTGGCGGAGCAGGTGGGTCTGCGGTGAACCGTATGAAAGAAGCCGGACTTTCCGGCGTGCAATTTATTGCTATGAACACTGATGCGCAGGCACTGCACAACAGTAAGGCGGACGTAAAAATCCACCTCGGCCACAGTACGACAGGTGGACTCGGTGCCGGTGCTGATCCGACAGTTGGTGAAGCTGCTGCGACTGAATCTCGTGATGAAATTCGCGACGCTCTTACTGGCGCCGATATGGTCTTTGTGACAATTGGTGCTGGTGGTGGTACCGGCTCTGGTGCTGGCTATGTAGTGGCGGAAGTTGCCCGAGAGCTTGGCATCCTCGTTGTTGGTGTTGCGACGAAGCCCTTCAGCTTTGAAGGTGAAAAGCGCCGCACAAACGCTGATTGGGCGATTAATCAACTGCGACGCCACGTGGACACATTAATTACGATTCCAAACGATCGCTTGCTACAGACAATTGACCGCCGTACGCCGCTCCTCGAGACCTTCAAGATTGCCGATGATGTTCTTCGCCAGGGTGTCCAAGGCATCTCTGAGTTGATTACCGAACACGGGTTGATTAATCTCGACTTTGCTGACGTCAAAGCGATTATGAGCAATGCTGGTTCTGCCCTCATGGGTATTGGCCGTGCAAGTGGAGATAATCGTGCCGCCCAAGCTGCTCAGCAGGCAATTGAATCACCGCTCATCGAGGTCTCTATCGATGGCGCAAAGGGTGTTCTGTTCAACGTTACTGGTGGCTATGACATGAGTATGAGCGAAATCCAAGAGGCGGCTGAAATTATTACCAGCGCTGTTTCGCCAGATGCCAACATTATCTTTGGGGCAACCTTGAAGCCTGAAATTGAAGACGAGCTGGTCATTACGGTGATTGCGACTGGCTTTGACGCCGCCTATTTCCAGGAAACCGAAGAAGCAGGCGAGACAACTGAGTCAGACGACGAAGAAGTCAGCCAATCTGTTGTCAGCGACGTTGATATGTCGCTCGACCACAGTGAATCGGCTGCCATTTTTGCTGAAGAATCACAGGAAAACATGTGGGACCAAGCAACCGAACAAGAAGATGAGTCAGATACTCCGGCCTTTCTGCGCCGCCGCAAAAAGCGCAATAAGAAATCACAGGAGTAGTCATGTCACAGATTAGAATTGGCGATAGCCGTGTCATTGAGTCTCGAGAAGTTAGCGATGGTGTTACCATTCGTCGTCGGCGCGAGACGCCAGACGGCAAGCGCTTTACGACGTACGAGCGGATTGAAAAGCCAAACCTTGCGGTTATCAAAAAGAATGCCGTTCGTGAACTGTTTGATCGCGAAAAACTCTCAATCGCCATTAAGCGTTCAGTCGGAAAGTTCTTTAGCTCAGAAGTTGAAGTAGAGGAAATGATCGATGAGATTGAAGCTAGCGTCTACGCCTTGGGCGAAAATGAAATTACCTCGAAGCAGATTGGTGACAAAGTTCTTGATGAGCTGGCAATTCGTAACGAAGTAGCTTACGTGCGGTTTGCAAGTGTCTACCAAGAGTTTAAGACGCTGGATGATTTCGTGAAGATTCTCGAGCACCGCAAGGAAGCTAATCAAGCGCAAAAGGCGGAATAACACGATGCGCACGGTGGTGATATCAAAAGACAATATGGACTACACACGCACGGTACTTGATTATCTGCGCGATTTTAAGATGCAAACTGGACGTGAATTAAAAGTGATGGACCCCGAGTCTCCTGATGGCGTTATGTTCTGTCGAGCCTATGACATTATGGAGTTCCCGACCCTTGTCGCGTTATCGGACGATGGCCACATGCAAAATCAATGGCG
>DFTJ01000008.1:8015-9310 GCA_002381485.1 Candidatus Saccharibacteria bacterium UBA4215
CATGCAAAATCAATGGCGAGGCCTGCCATTACCAACTATAAGTGAGGTGAGTTACTATGCGTAAAAGTGTGACGCCATTTATCGTAATGCTATTAGCGGGTATTGTCGCTTTGGCAGCTGCATTCACTCTGACGGTAAACAAGTTTGACGTTTTGCAGAATCCAGATACTGTACTGGCCTGTAGCGTTAATTTGGTACTCGACTGCTCGACGGTGATGAGCACCTGGCAGTCAGAAGTGTTTGGCTTTCCGAACATGGTGATTGGCTTGATGGCTTTCGCGTCGGTTATTACGATTGCAGTACTGGGCCTTGCCCGGACTGTCTTCCCCCGTTGGTTTCTGGTTGCTGGCAGCATTGGCTTTTTCCTCGGGGCGATCTTTTCATACTGGCTCTTTTTCCAGAGTGTCTACGCAATTCAGATTCTATGCCCTTGGTGCTTGTTGGTAACTGCTTCAACGACACTGATTTTCTCGAGTATGCTGCATGTGAACTTGAAGCAAAACACCTACGGATTTAAGAAAAAGGTAGATGCGAAGATTCAGAAATTCCTCGACGCTGGCTATCACCAAATGATCGTGATTGCTTGGTTGGCATTGATGGTGGCATTGGTGGTATTAAAATTTGGCGCTGACCTGTTTGCGTAAGTCCGTAAATAGGCTACAATACAGATAAGACGTTTGAGTGGCTATCACCCACAAAGTCTTCGGAAGAACAGCTTGCCAGCCCAGTAGAACCGAACGCGACTCACTGCGACAAAGTGAACAACTAAGTGCTGTAAGGAAATTCCTTCAGAAATCGGATGGTACCACCCCTTACCGGGTTCCGATGGATGAAGGTTTATTTTATTTAAAAATGGGAGCGCCATGAAGTTTCACGCCAACACACGCCGACGAGCACTCGAGTACGAGAAAGATCTAGTCTTGCAATGGAAAAAGAACAAGACGTTCGAGAGATCTGTTGAGACGCGGCCAAAAGAGAATTCATACGTTTTTTATGACGGCCCACCGTTTATTTCTGGTGTTCCTCACCATGGAACGCTCCTGAGCTCGGTTGTGAAGGATGCCGTGCCACGCTACCAAACCATGAAGGGTAAGCGAGTCGAACGTGTCTGGGGCTGGGACGCGCATGGCCTTCCTGCTGAACGCTACACCGAGAAAAAGCTAGGCATCAACTCTCGCCAAGAGGTGATTGAGTACGGCATTGAGAAGTATATCACCGCTACCCGTGCCAACATGCTGGAAACCAGTAGTGCCTGGGAAGAAACCGTCGACCGAATCGGCCGCTGGGTTGATTTC
>DFTJ01000008.1:9489-9826 GCA_002381485.1 Candidatus Saccharibacteria bacterium UBA4215
GGCGAAAAGGTCCTGATGTACTGTACCCTCGACGCCACGCCTCTTTCAAAGGCCGAAGTCACTATGGATGCCGGAGCGTACCAGGAGGTGACGGATCCGAGTGTGTATGTGAAGTTTAGGCTCGAGGATGGGCGCTCCCTTCTTGTTTGGACGACGACCCCGTGGACGCTGCCGGGCAACACAGCCATCGCAATTAATCCGGATATTGAATACGTTTCAGTGTCACATGCTGGCGAAGATTTTATTCTTGCGAAGGAACTTGTTGAAGCGGTTTTTAAAGATGAGAAACATCAACCCCTAGACTACTCAGTTCAAGGTGCGGTTGATGCGGATAGCT
>DFTJ01000008.1:9915-11166 GCA_002381485.1 Candidatus Saccharibacteria bacterium UBA4215
GTGCGGTTGATGCGGATAGCTTGCTCGGAGCTTCCTACCAACCACTCTTTGGGGACCGTGGCGAAAACGCCCACAAGATCTGGGCGGCTGACTATGTTACCACCGAATCGGGAACAGGTATTGTCCACATCGCACCAGCATATGGTGAAGAAGACTTTGCGCTGGCAAAGGAAAAAAACATTCCGGTTGTTCATGTTTTGGACGAGAACGGCGAGTACACCGAAACCGAATGGCAAGGTGAAAATGTCTGGGCTATCAACAAGACGATTGCAAAAACATTGCATGAACGCGGCGTCGTTTGGAAAATTGAGTACATTCGTCACCCGTACCCACATTGTCACCGCTGTGGCACCAAGCTGATGTACCGAGCTCACCCGAGCTGGTTTATGGATATCGATGGTCAGCGCACCAAGATGTTGGAACAGAACAGTGATATAAACTGGTTCCCAGAGCATGTCAAAAACGGCCGTTTCAAAAAGACTATGACGCAAGCGCCTGACTGGAACATCTCGCGCGACCGCTTCTGGGCTACGGCTATGCCAGTCTGGAAATCAGAATCGGGCAAGGTCAAGGTTGTTGGCAGCTATGCTGAACTGAAAGAGCTGAGTGGGGTAGAGCTAGACGATTATCACCGTCCATGGATCGACGATGTCACCTTTGATATCGATGGTGAGACCTACACCCGCATTGATAAGGTGATGGACAGCTGGTTTGAGGCCGGCAGTATGCCGTTCGCTCAGTTCCACTATCCCTTTGAAAACAAAGAGAAGTTCGAAGAGAATTTCCCTGGCGACTTTATCGTTGAGTACATCGGTCAAGTCCGTGCCTGGTTCTACTACATGCACGCTATGAGTGTGGCGCTGTTTGGCGAGAACTCATTTAAAAATGTGATTGTGACCGGTAATGTCGCTGGCAATGATGGCCGCAAGATGAGTAAGAGCTACGGCAACTATACCGACCCGAACGAGTTGATGGACAAGTTTAGCGCTGATAGCTTGCGCTTCCTGTTGCTTTCTAGCCCGCTGCTCTCTGGTGAGGACTTTGTATTGCAGGACAAAGAAGTCGGAGATGTCGCCCGTAAACTCAGTATGGTCTGGAATATGTATGACTTCTTTACGATGTACGCCGACGTCGACGGCTGGGAGTCTGGCGATAACATCGAAGATCCATCGGAAGAGCTCAAGAATCCGCTCGATCAGTGGATTATTAGCCGATTGCATCAGTTGATTCATGAGGTCGAGACTCACATGG
>DFTJ01000008.1:11279-11587 GCA_002381485.1 Candidatus Saccharibacteria bacterium UBA4215
CTCGCAAGCGCGCTGAAGCCGATTCTGCCATTTGTCGACGATGCCAGTAACTGGTTTGTCCGCCGGTCGCGACGCCGTTTCTGGAAGAGTGACGACTTGGACGACAAAAACGACGCTTACCAGACACTGCACTATGTTTTAGTGCGCTTGTCTCAGGTTCTGGCGCCGTTCACTCCTTTCTTGGCAGAAGAGTTGTATCAGAAGCTAACAGGTGAAGAAAGCGTTCACTTGACTGACTGGCCGCAGGTAGGCCATGTAAACGAGTTGGTGGTGAAAGACATGGAGACGGTGCGCGAGTACGTCAACCA
>DFTJ01000008.1:11780-16092 GCA_002381485.1 Candidatus Saccharibacteria bacterium UBA4215
GGGCTGCCGCCAAACTGAAGATTCGCCAGCCGCTGGCAAGCGTGACAGTTCCGTCACTGGGTGAATTCGTGAAGTTCGAAGATGTCCTAATCGATGAACTTAACGTCAAAAAGGTCCTGGTGGGCGACGAACTGGCGATTGATACAGAATTGACACCCGAATTAAAGCGCGAAGGCTACGCCCGTGAAGTTGTGCGCTTCGTCCAGGCTGCCCGTAAAAACGCCGGCCTCAATGTTGATGATCGTATTTCCTTAAGCCTAGAAACTACTGACAGTGAATTGCAGGAAGCGATTGCCGAGCACAAAGAGCTCATCGCAGCTGAGACACTTGCCGTAACTATCACGACCGACGGGCAGTATGAAAACGAAAGCACCGCCACAGTGGACGGTGCCGACCTCTTAGTGAGACTTCAGAAAGCCTAGGAACGGATTTCGATGCCGCCCAATGCGGCGGTTCCGGTAACAATCAAGAGCGGCGCATCGTCTTTAAAGGCGGTGCTGCTGCTTTTACTCTCAACGCCCCCAAGAATAGGGAAGACCTCGGTTTTGATTTTCCATTCACGTGGGACTTTTAGCTCTACGCCACCACAGAGTGCAAAGACGTTAAGGGTTGCTTCTTTTTTGATGACTGCGTCACGAAGGTCGAGCGTTACGCCGCCAAAGATGGCAGTGGCTTTGCCGCCCAGGTAATTCTTAGAAGAGTTGACAGTTTCAGACCCACCAAAGATGGCGGTCAGATCGTCGAGGTCTTGCACCTTAATGTTCTTTGGGCGCATTGTTTTTTGGAATAAGATCGAAAGACCGATGCCGATAATGATGATTGGCCAGAACAGAGCGAAGAAGTTTACTTCAACAAGCCCGAGTCGTTCGAGTTGCAGGAGTACGCCAGCGCCGATGAAAATCGTCGCCCAGATGAACTGACTGAGGTTATTAATAAGAATGATGACCCCAACAAGTACAAGCCCAATCGGCCACCAGTTGCCAATATTCGCCCAGAAGGGCAGCACCTGCAGTGCGTCCAACAGGGCACCAAGCCCAAAAATAACAATGAGTGTTCCGGTGAGTATGCGTGCGATAATTTGATTCATAATTCCATCATACCACGAGCGCCATCACCATGATGAATAGGGACAGGCATTGACTTTTTAATACAATTATGCTTAAATAGAAGAGTAACCAATCAAATATAAACATGTCGATTTTAACCTACCTCCAGCTTCAATCCGTCGAGCCATCTGATGATGGTAAGATTAGCGATCTTGATACGTTTCCAGCAGATGAAACGATTGATTTAAACGAGGACTTTGATGAAGAAGCCTTTGATCAAGCGTGGGAAAAAATGTCGACTGAGCTGAAAGATGATCCTGAAAAGATCCAATTTTCTAAAGAATAGACTATACTGAGTATAGTGATTGAGCTTACTGACAAAGAATTTGATAGCCTGATATCTCGGGCGATGGATGAACTTCCGCAAGAATATATTACCGGCCTTGATAATGTCGTAGTCGTCTATGCCGACAAGCCGGATCAGCACCAACAGTCAAAATCGGGCGCCCACGAGGGCGGCTTTTTGTTGGGATTATACGAAGGTATCCCTCTGACGAAGCGCGGCGCAGGCTATACGTTTGTGCTGCCAGATAAGATTACGCTGTTCAAGCATGCTATCGCAACCGTTTCTCGGACGCCCGAAGAGTTATTCGAAACAATCAAGCGCACTTTGTGGCACGAGATTGCTCATTTTTATGGGCTAGATCATGACCGGATTCACTATTTAGAGCGACGTGGGCACCAACACGATAGCTAGCATTTTTTTCTTAAACTCCCATTAAGAAAGTTGCCACCTTACCTAAATAGTGGTACAGTTAATGAAAATACAAAAGTTGAGAGCGTTGTATTAATAAGTAGTAAACCGATCGCGAGCGTGGGCCGGTCACCGTAACTGGGAGTTGCAACATGAAGTTTTTCAATAGTGCACTATATCAACGAGTAACGAACATCTCTTTCGCATTTATTCTTGCGGTGAGCACACTGACGGCTATGGGGCCGTTTCTTTTTTCGGAAAAGGCAAGCGCGGTAGACACAGCGACCTATAGCCCGGTCGGATTGTCTGGTTGGACAACTGACAGGACATTTCCTTCGGGTGGCGTGAATGAAGTGCTATTCGCTGGCCGAAGTGCACTGGAGCTATCAATTGAGAACGAAGCTGCCTCAACGGCCGGAAGCTTCTACCGAACTGAGGGTGTCAAGAAGGCAATCCCTGAAGTAGATAGTATTAAGGCAGACTTATACATCGACGGTGACTGGGTCGAAAACGATACGGACGTTCGCGCTGGACTCTGGAGCGTTGGTCGCAATTCAGCAGATGCAATTAGCTCTTACCCAATTGTTGAGTTTACAAACACGAGCGACTTTACTGGATTGCGTATCTGGAACAGCTACGCACCTGGTGGCTGGGTAGAGACAGCAGCCGATTACGAGCTTAACGCTTGGAACAGCTTTGAGCTGACAATCAGCGCGACAGACGACACTCGCACGGATGTATATGTTAACGGAGAGCTTGTTGGGCAAAGCCAGCACAATCCAACTGCATACTTCCGCGAGATCATTCTTAATAGCTACAACTACGGCACAACAGCCAGCGATGACTACTCTGTACGATGGAGCAACATTGAGGCTGGTGTTTACGCACCAAACACTCCTCCTGAAGTTGTATTCAACGCGCCAACTCCAGCCGACGGTGGGCAGGTGAACGGGTTGGTAGAGATGAGCGCTACTGCAACCGATGACTATGGCATGGGTGCGTACTACCTTCGTTTCTGGAAAGATGCTTTTGAGGTAGCTGGTGGCGGAACGCTGCTGCAAAATTGTATGTCAGTACCAGGAGCTTTCCTACTCGGTACGAGTGAGACTGCTGATTGTTCATACGACGTGTCTAGCTTGGCGCACGGAACAACAGTAGTTGTTTCAGCACAATTTATGGACGGCAACCAGGCTATGACAAAGATACAGCGAACTCTTGCTGTTGATAAAGAGCTGCCAAATGCATACTTCCAGGTTCAACCGCCAAGTGTTGTTTCGGGAGACTTCCATACTCGACTACGTGTTGATAACGAAACCGGCATGATTAACAAATCAATCTACTTTAACACCGTAGATGCAGAGAACTTGTGCCGAAACGTGAACTCAACACACCGAAACCTAGACGCAACTTGTGACGCCAGCGCATTGCCTGAGGGTACGCATGAATTGGTTGGTGTGGCCGTTGACGAAGCGGGCAACCGTACAGAGGTAACGAGCAATTCATTCATCGTAGACAAGACCATCCCAACCATTACAGTTAAAGACAACTCAATCGGTGGCGATGGTGTATACAGTAAGGTTAGCTTTAAGCTGTTTGACGCAAACAAAGTAGATCGCCTTACATTGAATGGTGTCGAGAAGAATCTTTCTGACAACAAATACAGCGACTTCAACAATGTAGAACCAGGTAAGTTTGGCGCAGTTGAGGGCGATAACACATTGGTTGTTTATGATGTCGCTGGAAATAGCGCAACGTTAACCTTCGCGCTCGACACAACCGACCCTCTAGTTGAGATTGACACAGTAGCGTCGACAATCAACGGCGTCACCACATTCAGTGGCACTGCGAGCGACGATGGAAGCGGCTTGTTGAACGAAGAGATTCGTCTCGTCTTCCGTCCAATTATTGGCGGTGTCCTACAATCACCCGAGAAGGTGTATCGTGTAGATGTTGTTGGTGGTAACTGGACGATTGACATCGATACTGCAGCTGATTTGACAGATGGTCAGCTGTACCGAGTGGTTGCCCGAGCAAACGATAGCGTTGGCGGAACATATCAGACTTCAAATACTGCCGCTGACCGAGCTGAGACCACAGTTGACAACACAGCGCCAGTTGTAACAATTAACGCACTCGAACCGGTTATTATCGGCGACAACGCAGTATTTACAGGAACAATGGATGACCCAACTGCTGTACTGACGTTCACCCTTGATGGCATTGAATACCCAACCACAAATGATGGCACCACATGGCAGGCAATTGTACCTACTAGCGGCTTTGACGCAGGGGACTACGTTGCGGTTATTAGTGCTGAAGACGCGGTGGGAAACGCAAGCGCAGCTGACACTTCAACCCAGACAACTCTGACGGTAGAAGAGCCGGCACCTGTGCCAGAAGAAGAGATCGAGGGCACTGACACAACGCCGGAGACAACTCCGTTGACAACAGGCGGCACCCCTCAGATTGCCCCACAAGCTGTCCTTGGCGACACGACTGACAACGATGACGG
>DFTJ01000022.1:0-688 GCA_002381485.1 Candidatus Saccharibacteria bacterium UBA4215
TGGCCAACGAACCGACCTTCATTGTTGCGAGCAAGCCTGATGCAGTTTGGTAGTACTTTTACTCTCGATGATTTCGACTATACGAGTGCCGGTCAAAGCAACGCGAACACCGTTTTCTTGTATCCGACCGCAGGGGTTGCATCGGCAACACAGCAGTTCATTACTCGCGATATTCGTGCCAATAGTCCTGGTGCGAGCACCCCGGCGGATACTGCCGGCAATAGCCCTACGGCAGTGCGCTGTGAGACGAGCCTATCTTCTGGTGGGTACGCCTGTAGCGTCACCATGATCTTACCAGAACCTGTTGGCGGGGGAGACCGCACAGCATACCTGCGCTTAACTCCTTTGTATAACGAATCTCACTTCCGCGTAACGATGTCGGATGGTGGCACGGCTGTTCAGTTTGACGGCGTCCAGCCAGAAATTGATGCAACTGGCCGCGCAAACGACCTCTTCCGCCGTGTTGCCACTCGCGTTGATTTGGTTGATACCAGCTTCCCGTATCCAGAAGCGGCTGTTGATGTTTTGGGTAGTCTTTGTAAGAACTTTGCCGTGACAGATACGACCTATATTGATGGCTCGACCAGCTGTACGCCGTAACGTTTTTGCGTATCTAGTCGCCTGATTCGCTGTGAAATGGTTCATACACCTCGCGGAGGAGTTCATCGGTTACATGGGTGTAGACCTG
>DFTJ01000022.1:740-2852 GCA_002381485.1 Candidatus Saccharibacteria bacterium UBA4215
GGCCAAGCATACTTTGGACGCTGCGAATATCGGCGCCATTCATGAGGAGGTCGGTGGCAAAGCTGTGGCGCATGGTGTGCGGGCTGACGTGTTTGGTGATGCCAGCAAGGCGGGCATATTTTGAGACCATTCGCTGAATACTTCGAGCCGTCAGGCGGCGGTAGTCACCACTGTTAGATGTTTCGATGTTGCGACTGTAGCTGACAAAAAGCGGCGGAAGGCTGTCTTGGCGCGCATCAAGGTAGCGATCAACCCAGCCGGCAGCAGCTTGACTGATAAAAATTGGTCGATCCTTCTGGCCCTTTCCGCGCACCATAAACTCTCTGCGCTTCGTGTTGACGTGGTCGCGGTTGAGATTGACCAGCTCAGAGACGCGAAGACCGCTCGAGAAGAGCAGTTCGACGATGGCTCGATCGCGTAGCCCCGATTCGGAAGCGATATCAATCGCTTCGATCAGTCGCTCCACCTCGTCGTAGTGCAGGAAGGTGACTTGTTTGCGGTTGATTTTAGGGAGGATAATCTTGGTAGGGGCAAGTGTTTCGATGTCGCGCGTCGCGAGGTATTTTAAAAAGCCGCGCAGTGCGATCAAGTGGTAGGCCTGGGTGATGGTCGCCAGGTCATTATCAGCGTCATTCTTATAGCGGTTGAGCCACAGGCGGTATTTGCGAACAACCTCAGTTGTAATGTCGCCAACTTTGATGTCATTGGTAAATTCAACGAATCTCTCGAGGTACAGCCGATAGTTTTCGGCCGTCTTTGCTGAGCGGCCACCCTCTACCTCAAGGTGTTCAATAAAGTCTAGGATTAATTCGGACACGTACATATAGTAAGCATAGCCTAAAATGGCCTTCAGGGATACAATAGGGAGAATGGAATGGCTTGAAGCAATCATCCTGGGACTTATCCAAGGATTGACCGAATTTATCCCAATTAGTAGCTCGGGGCACCTTTTGATCGCTCAGTATTTCTTGAGTGGCGGCGGAGATCGTCTCTTTCTCGAGTTCGTGAACATTGGAACGATGCTGGCGCTATTCATTTTTTTCCGTAAGAGAATCTGGAAAATTCTTGTCGATATTTTTAAGAATAAACAGTACAGGTTAGCACGCAACATTGTTATTACTTCTTTGCCTGCAGGGCTGGTGGGGTTCTTTCTGGCCGATTTTATTGGCACAACCGCCTTTTTCGCGAGCGCTGTTACGGTTGTATTCACGTTGTCGATCGTCGGCGTCTTGTTGATTACCGTCGAAAAACTTCCAAAGGCATCGGCGATGAAAGATGGCGAGAAGCTGTCGGGGTTCCGTGCCTTTGCTATCGGTGTGGCTCAGATGATCGCCCTGATTCCTGGAGTGTCGCGATCTGGCGCAACAATTTTGGCTGGTCGCTTTTCTGGCCTTAGCCCAGCCGCAGCGGCTGAATATAGTTTTCTTGCATCACTGCCGATTATGATGGGTGTGACGGCAAAGATTTTATTTACTGACGCTGATTACGTTGCCGCCAATCTGATGGTTGTGATTGTTTCGAACATCTTCGCCTTTATTGCCGGCTACTTGGCGGTCGGGTTCTTGATGGGCTACCTGGCAAAACACTCTCTTGCAATCTTTGGGTGGTACCGTTTAGTGCTCGCAGCAGTTCTTGCTACGATTCTTTTGCTACAATAGGGCAAAGAACCATCACATAATAAGGAGAATGCATGACGCATATTGAAAGAACCCTAATACTTTTTAAGCCCGATGCGGTACAGCGTGGTGTCGTCGGTGAGATTTTAACTCGATTTGAGCGGGTTGGCCTGAAGATTATTGGAACAAAGATGATTGCCCCTGATGAGGCACACTACCACAAGCACTATGAAGAGATCGGCCAGGTGATTACACGCCGCGGGCAGGCAACCTTTGATAATGTCATGGAAATGATGAACCAAGGACCAGTTATTGCTATGGTGCTGGAAGGTGTTGAGGCGGTTGAACTCGTTCGCAAGCTGGTTGGCTCAACCGAACCGAAATCGTCCGCACCAGGCACTATCCGCGGTGATTACTCACACATGAGCTATGGCTACGGTGACAGTACAAATAAAGGTATTCCGAACTTGATCCATGCATCGGGCGACACTGAAGA
>DFTJ01000028.1:0-6819 GCA_002381485.1 Candidatus Saccharibacteria bacterium UBA4215
GCATCGCAGGAGGCTATCGCAGATTTCTCGGCCACACTTTCGGGGGCTGAAGACAGCGTAACACTTGCGTGGACTAATCAGAGTCCCCACTTAACACCGGGTGCATTTTACGAGATTCAACTCCGAGACTCGCCAACCGGGACGTGGATGCTTAGGCGCATCATTGACGATGTCTCAAGCCCGAATGCCCCGATCTCCTCATACCAAGATAACACCGCATTTTCAGCTCAGATACCGGGTACAACTGATGAGCTAACGTGGGTAGGAACACCTGCCCGTCCAGCCCCCGGTCAGACTTTTGAATACCGTATACGGGTCAAAAGCGCTACCATACAAAACCTAGTGAGCGATTGGACAACAATCCAGCTCACAAACTCCTAATTAATTACTTAACTATTTATTTCGCTTACGTTGATTCGGGTCAAGAAACTTCTTGCGAAGTCGTAGACTCTTGGGTGTTACTTCAAGTAGCTCGTCGTTCTCGATAAAGTCAATTGATTGCTCGAGACTTAAATCAGTGTACGGTGTCAACTGAATCGTTCCATCACTCGAAGATGAGCGCATGTTGGTCAACTGCTTCCCACGGCAGACATTGATATCAAGATCACCTTGGCGGTTGTACATTCCAACCACCATTCCTTGGTATACAGTCGTACCAGGTCCAACAAAGAGCTGTCCGCGAGCAGCGGCCGTATCGAGTGCGTAAGCTGTTGTTACACCAGCTTCGGTCGCGACCAACGCTCCGTTCCGTGTCTGCTGAAGCTTTGCACCTAGCGGCTGGTAGCCGTGAGGTAAGCTGTTCATGATCACCGTTCCCTTTGTTGCAGTCAACAGTAGGTTTCGCAAACCAATCATTGCCCGCGTAGGGATAATGTAGGTAGAGCGAGTCGTACCAGCACTGGTCTGCTCCTGCTTCACAGGTGAAGCTTTGCGTGTTCCCAACTCTTGGCTAACTGCGCCAAGGAACTCGGGAGCAACTTCAATCAACAATTCTTCAACCGGCTCTTTAATTACTCCGTCCTCTTCAATAGTAACGGCCTGCGGTCGTCCGACTTCAAATTCAAAATCTTCACGACGAAGTGTTTCGATCAACACAGAAAGGTGCAGTTCACCGCGTCCTGACACAACAAAACCAATGCCATCTTCAGCAACTCGCAGCGAAACATTTGTTTCAAGCTCTTGCTTCAAGCGATCACCAATCTGGCGACTCGTGTTGTACTTAGCTTCCTTACCCTTAAGTGGGCTCGTGTTTGGGCCAAGGTACATACTCAACGTTGGGGCTTCGATATCAATTACTGGCAACGCCTCAGGCGCTTCCTTATCGGCAATAGTTTCTCCAATGTGGGCATCGGCAACACCAGTAACGGCGACGATGTCGCCAGCACTTGCGGCGTCAACTTCTTCGCGCTGTAGGCCGCGGTAGCCAAAGATCTTATCAAGTTTAGCACTGGCGATAGAGCCATCTCGTTTCATCAAGGCAACCTGCTGCCCCTTCTTAATGTCACCACGAGAAATGCGACCAATCGCATACTTACCTAAAAATGAATCGTACTGCAATGAGGTAACGAGCATCTGGAATGGCTTATCAGTCTCAACCGATGGCGCAGGGATGTCGTTGATAATAGAGTCGAAGATCGGGCTGAGATCAGTATGCTCCGAAGGATTCTCTGGAAGCTCAGTCCAGGCTTTTCCGTCACGTGCGATTGCGTAATACACAGGGTAGTGCAGCTGCGAATCGTCAACAGCGAGTTCCAGGAAGAGCTCTGAAACTTCATCAATCACTTCATCAATGCGACGAGCTGGCTTGTCGATCTTGTTGATCACAACAACCGGCTTCAAGCCAAGTTCGAGCGCCTTGGAGAGCACAAACTTCGTCTGAGGCATTGGGCCTTCCTGAGCGTCAACAATCAACAGCACTCCGTCTGCCATATTCAAGGTTCGTTCAACCTCACCCGAAAAGTCAGCGTGTCCTGGGGTATCAATAATATTAATCTTATAATCACCGTGATAGACCGCAGTCTGCTTGGCAGTAATGGTGATGCCGCGCTCGTGCTCCTGATCACCACTGTCCATAATCAAAGACTGCTCCATCTCTGCCTGGTTAGAGCGGAAGGTATTGCTTTGCTTCAATAGTCCATCGACAAGTGTTGTTTTTCCGTGGTCAACGTGAGCAATAATAGCGACGTTTCGAATCTGTTGTGGGTCTTTCATAAAAATACGCCCTAATTGAAGGGCTTCCTTATCTGTCATTAAAGCATATTTGGGGTTATTAATCAACCAGCTGTATGTGATGGGGTACTATATAGCGACCCATCTTCAGACCCTCGATCATTACGTTGTCGTCATCAAAGGTGTGCCTCTCAAAGTGCACTGGATTCCAAAATGGCTCCCACGCTTCAAACAGGTCACTATGGCTGCTCTCTCTGAGTGCGTAAGGCGCATGTGCCAGTGCTTCGATCGGCTCTCGCTGACGACGAAAGTCTTCGGCGGCGTCGGCTAGACGAGCTGCCACATGATGGCCCTCCCCACTCCTTACAACTGCGACTTTCATCTCTGGAAATAGATCTTGCCCGCCATGAAAAACATACCCAGCAGACAATCCTACGTCTCTTAAGAATTGGCTATAAGTAGGGTCAATCAACCAGGAATCTCCTTCGTAAGTGGCGCGCACCATTACGTGCTCGTAGTCAGGATCGAAAGCGCTCATTGGCTTTGAGTGCACCGTTTCAGCATAGATGCCCGTTCGACGAAGTGCATCAGCCACCGCAACCGAAACCGACCCGCACATGCCCATCCTCAACCGAAGCGACGCATCAAATGCTGAAGCAAGGGGGTGATGATTCCCTAGCGCTGCTTCGAGGCTTGCAGCGAGACCTCTTTCGTTAGCAAATCTCATTTATCAATACTATGCCATAAAAACAAAAATAACTCAATAATGAGTTATCACGATGTGGTGCGCGCGAGAGGACTTGAACCTCCACGTCCTTGCGAACACCAGCACCTCAAGCTGGCCTGTCTACCAATTTCAGCACGCGCGCATAATGTCATGGTGGGCGCTGAGGGATTCGAACCCCCGACCCTCTCGGTGTAAACGAGATGCTCTAGCCAACTGAGCTAAGCGCCCTAACAGATGAGATTATACGGCAAACCGACCAGATAATCAACTACGGTGTTTGGTTAACAAATCGCTCACCCACTGTCCAATACAATACGTCTGAATATCGGTCGGTCGCACCGACGATTGACTGCCGAACCGGCTGAGCAGAAACCCCCTTATTCGAGATGTACTGAGAGGTAGATTGGTACAGCCCGATAGCCGGTGCATCACGCAACCACTGTCGTGCAAACGTCGCGTACTTAGCGTCGCGTAACTCTTTTTCGGTGACATCACGGGCACTCGACAGGGCGTCATCGCTGGTGCTGCTCTTGTAATTCGAAAGGTTGAAGCCACCCGATACCTGACTTGAGTGCCAATATGGGTACACATCCGGATCACCACCAATCGTTAAACGATACACCAGCACGTCGTAATCTCGGGGCTGCAGTGTGTTCTGCACAAAGTTCTGAGCTGGGTCAGACGGATCGACGATGCTAGTTGTCACTGATATACCCAAATCGCGCCACTGCCCCTGTAGAGCCTCTAGTGCACGCTCTTGATCGCTATTCTGTGTCGTCACGACATTCAATCGCAAGGTAGCGTCACCCTTTTGTCGCAGACCCTCGTCATTCAAGCGCCACCCGGCTTCATCTAAGAATTCTGCAGCTTGTTTCGCATTGTAAGCCGGCGCCTTTGGTGCACCCTCGACCTGACCATTAATAAACGGCAGAGATAGTGCTGGCGTCTCAGGCCCCACAGCCTCTCGCACCGCTGTCGTGTCTGTCCCTACCTGAAGTGCTTTGCGGACATCCCGATCACTCAGAACGCCAGTATCGGTATTGAAGAGTGCGTACACTCCGCTATTGATTGGCTGGCGATTTGTGTCGTAGCGATCCTGACTTACACGGTCAAAATCACTCACCGGTACATCAGCCGCAGCATTTACCTCCGACACATTCAGCGCACGCACGATTGCGTCACTAGATTCATAGACATGCAGCTGAAACCGCTCCAGCTTCGGCGCGCCGCCATAGTACTCAAGGTTGCGTCCCAAATAGACAACTCGCCGACTTTCATTTGCATCGATTGACTGAGTAAAGCGAAACGAGAAAGGACCGCTGCCGACAGGGTTATTACTGAATGAATTTTCACGAAGCGCACTCGGAGCAACGTCTCGCAAGACGTGTTCAGGTAGTATCGGCAAAAAAGTCAACGCGTGTGGGAAGGCTGCGAACACTGCTGGCAATGTGAATGAAACCGTTCGATCATCTTCTGCAGTAACCGTTATGTCATCCCATCCAGATATACTAGCGCGTGTTTCAGGATCTTTCAGCGTATTGACCGTAAAGACAACATCTTTCGCGCGCACATAGATACCATCATGCCACCGCGCATCAGGGCGAATCTTTAATGTGTACGTCCGCTTGTTCTCACTCAACTCAATACTCTCAGCAAGATCATAGTTAAGCGTTCCGTCTGCGTCATACGTCATAAGGCGAGAAAACATCAATCGACTGGCTGATTCTTCGGCACTCGAACGCGCAAAAATAGGGTTAAGCGTCTCTACTGGACCCAAAACAGCTTCGGCGTAGGTGCCGTCAGAAGCCGCGGCTGTCGTGCGATAACTTTGCTGATACCAATACAGTTGCAGCCCACTTGCGCCAATCAAGAGACCGACTACCAAGACCCACAAGGCAACGTGACGACGCACCTCTCGGACATTATTCATTCGTCGAAAGACAAAGCGGCGAGCATGTTTTACGGTTGCGCCTTCAACTTTTTTCATGCGCCGCGAAAGATCCTTCGAGCTAAAGCTCATCTTCGGCAGCCGACTCCACTTGCTTGGTTGCTTTTCGGGCACGCCTAAACCTTCTAGTTAGGGGTCGGGATAAGTAATCCCGCCAATATTGAGAGAACGAAGATAACAGCAAAAATGATAGTCACTTCAAATAAGTTCTTATCTACACCGCGTCGTGTCGTATATAGCTCTCCCGAACTTCCAAAGCCCGCCCCGAGTGTTGCTCCACGCTGTTGCAATAGAATCGCCAATACCATCAATACGGCTGAGCCAATCGTGATAATCTGTAAAATTGTATTGATATCCATCTTATACTCCTGTTTTGCTACGTCGTATTTCCACGGCAGCACTTACTATATAGTTTACCAGACTAAGGATGATTCCCGTAAGAATCGAGTTGATAAACGACATCGATATGCCCGGTGCAATGAGCAACGAGACATAGACGAGCGAGCCATTTACCACCAGAACAAACAGCCCAAGTGTCAGCAGAATCGCTGGCAACGACAGAATAACGGCTAACGGCTTAAAAATACTGTTCACCAGCGAGAAGATGAGTCCGGCCAGTAAAAATCCCCAGAACCCAGCGGTTACCTCAACATCCTGATACCCTGTTCCCAACAAACGAACGGCAATCCAAAGCCCAAACGAGTTGAGCACCCAACGAACGAGAAAAACGGCAAATTGCTGCTTCATATACTCGTTTTATTGTATCACAGAGAGGTAAACTGAACCTTAATACTTGATGGCAAAGTTCTTTACAATCGAAGGCTGGATATTATTATGTGGCAACCCACCCCCAGTTGGACGTGTCCCCAGTACGCGAACAGTTGGGTTACCTGCTCCTGTCGTCCGACTGTTTATGACCGGTGAAGACGAGATCGGCACACGCACAGACCCTGTTTGACTCGATGAGCCGGTGCCAAACCCAAGCGCAGAAAAATCTTCGTTGCAAAAGTAGCTGCTTGGTGATGTGTTGATACATAAACCATGCTCATGAGCAGGTATTTGTGCAACGGTAAGGGTGACCGCCTTGGTGCCAGTCTTCTGACCAATCGTATTGAACTCTGCCGATGATGCACTAAGAGCAACCGGTATTCTCCCTCGAGAATCAGGCAGATTGAATGTCGTCGATCCATCTCCGTCGCCAAACCGCGTCCCTATCGCCGCAAACAGATTCGCATACGTCGTTCTTGATACGGCCGCGCCGTTCTCTAGCAAATAACCTGTTGGTGCACTATCCCAATATCCCATAATAGAGCTCCCCGGCGCAGGACCTTCGCTCCCGACGGCAACAGCAGCCGTATGTTTAATGACATAACGTTTTACAATTGAAGGCTGGATAGTATTATGGCTCTCGCCCGAACCGACTTCACGAGTACCTGTCAGGCGTGCGTTGCCTCCGGTACTTCCCGTTGCACGCGAATTCGTTACTGTATCGGCAGCAAGTGGAACCCTAATAGTACCCGTCTGAGCTGTTGAACCAGTCCCAAATGCCATCACGCTATACTGATCATAACAACTAAATGAACCTGAAGCTGAATTCATACACATATCGTGGTCGTGGGCTGGAATTTGATTCACAGTTAGCGTATCTCGCTTTGCGCCACGCTTCTCACCTATGACATCGAAATCGCCGTCACCGGCATCACGATTCACGCTGGCATGCCCGCGTGAATCGGGCAAGTTGAAGGTCGTCGAACCATCCCCAGCACCAAAATCTGTCGAAATTTCTGAAAAAAGAGCACTATAGGTCGATCGCGAGACGGCGGCTCCGTTCTCGTCCAAATATCCAGACGGCGCGCTTGGCCAGTACCCAGCAATTGAAGTCCCCGCAGGAAGCCCCGTATCGCTCCCTGTTGCTGGTGAGTATTTTATCGCAACCCGCTTCGCAATCGACGGCTGAATATTAGTATGCGACCCC
>DFTJ01000028.1:6937-11887 GCA_002381485.1 Candidatus Saccharibacteria bacterium UBA4215
TTTGTACCGACCAAACGAGCGTTAGACGTCGAGCCTCCCGTGGCGCGCGAGTTCTCTACTGGGTTGGAGGGGGTTGACGCTCTGACGGTTCCCGTCTGGGTAGAGCTGCCGGTCCCCCACCCAATAGCATTATACGCTGGATCGCAAGTCGTCGCACCAGTGTTAACTCCCAGGCAAAGATCATGTGCGTGTACCGGAAGCTGCGCGGTGGTAATCGTCTCTGTCTTGTTGCCATATTTCTCTCCCATTGTGTCAAACTCAGTATCCGCTGGGCTAATGTTTACACCTACGCGTCCGCGTGAGTCAGGCAGATTGAAGGTCGTCGAACCGTTTCCAGAACCAAAGGTCGTGCCAATAACATCAAACAGGTCGCTGTACGTGTCGCGAGAGACCGCCGCCCCATTTTCTTCCAAGTAGCCACTCGGTACTGATGTCCAGTAGCCCTCAATGGAGGTCGCAACCGGCAAAGCGTCGTAATCGAAACAGTCCGGGAAGACACCAAACAGTCCAGCATCCTCACAAGAAGTACCGCCCGACGCATCGTCACAGGTGCCTGCTTCGGGTCCATCTGTCGCAATCACATTTGTGATATAGAAACCAATACTTTCGTTGCTACTATGAGTGCCTTCAATGCAATACGATGATCCGTTCACCGAGCCACCACCTTCCAATGTCACTCCATCGCTTGGGCTGAATACAGAAAGTACATTCTGGGGATATGCATCATCAAAAGTACGCGCACTTTCCATCGCCGAAGCGGCATTAATCAAGTCGCTTTTGACGGAATTCTCACTGATGCTCTGCTGCCATGCACCATAGCCAAACACTGAAATTCCACTTATGATGCCGATCACCCCAATCACGACGATCAGCTCAATAATAGTAAAGCCGCGCTGCAGATACTGAAGATGTTTTCTTTTCAATTGTGAGCGCGTCATCGACGATCCTTTTTATGTTGGGTTACTCTAGTCAGAGTATAGCATGAGCGTTATTTTGCCTGCAAATACGTCCGGATAAGGGCTGCTTTCTTTTCGCCGACGACGGCAACCAGCTCGGCATCCGTAGCTGTACTAATGTTTCGCAGGCTGCCAAACGTTTTCAAGAGCTTACGCCGCGTTGCTGGACCAATTGTCGGAATATCTTCGAGAGCGCTTTTCGTCTGACCACTCCGCTTCAACACGCTGTGGTAACTGACAGCAAAGCGGTGTGATTCGTCCCGAATTCGCTGCAACAATTTCACAATGTGCGTACTATGCGGCAGGTTAACCAATGTAAAATCTTCGGTGCTTGTGACGTAGCCATCGAGCTCGGTTAACTTTTCCCTGTTCAACTCTACCCCTGAGCGGCGGTGGTCAATCACGATCTGCTCTTCACGCTTCGCAAGGCCAATGAATGGAATGGCCTGCCCTTTATCATCACGAGCCTTTAGGGCTGCGTCCAACTGACCTTTCCCGCCGTCAATCAGCACCAAATCTGGCTTACCCCATGCCGATAGGTTCTTTTCACTCAAACGACGGGCGAGTGTTTCATTCATATTAAAGAAGTCGTTGTTGTGCTCGATACGCGTTTTGAACTTGCGATAGCTTGCTCGATCACTTACACCATTTCGAAACACTACCATACTCGCCACTACATTCGTGCCACCCATGTGGCTAACATCATAGCCTTCTATCCGAACCGGTGTCTTCGCAAGCCCCAGCAGATCAACGAGGTCGCTGAGAGCCTTGTCTTTGCTGATATCCAAAAACTCCTTATCGCCAAACATAATCTTTTGTTGCAGAGATTTTAGGTCAGAAATATTGTTACGGAGGCGGGCGGCGTGTTCGAAGTCATGCAGCTTGGCGGCCTGGTGCATTTCCTTCTCTAGTTCTCGTACAATCGCCTTTCGGCCGCCTTCAATATAGCGAATCAATCGTCGAAGTATCGCTTTATATTCGGCGCTGGTTGTACCTGGCCGAGGGCTTAAGCCAATATGTGCATCTAAATCTGGCCGGACCCCTTCTTTAGGTGGTTTCGTATAATAAGGGAACACTTTCCGTAGATAGCGCAGCGCCTTCTTGATGACATAACCGTTATAGTACGGACCAAAGTAGAGCGCGCTGTCATCAGCTGGATTACGCGTGAATGCCACGCTCGGCCACTCGCTTTTCATATCGATACGGACGAATAGCTGCGACTTATCATCACGCAGCAGAATGTTGTATCGCGGCATGTAGCGCTTGACCATTTCTGACTCTAGGAATAACGCATCGAGCTCACTGTCGGTTTCTACCCAGTCGGTATCATGGATTTCTTCTACCAATGCCCTGGTCTTCACATCCATGTCGCGCGTACTTTGAAAGTACTGCCGCACTCGGTTCTTTAGAACGGCCGCCTTTCCGATATAAATAATTTCGCCCTTTTTGTCTTTGTGGAAGTACACGCCTGCCGAACGAGGCAGCGTCTTTAACTTCTCTGAGAGCAACTTATTCATGTAATAAGAACGTCGCCCATCATATACACAGCCATCAAGCCCATAAGGCCGTACTCAATGATGGTGACAGTCGTCAGCGGCACCTTTAGAATCGTCCCCAAGCAAGCGCACATAAACTTCTCTCGGCGAGCCAACTTTACTGCGACACCCCATATATTTATCACTGTGACCACTATCGTTACAACATATAACCCTATCGAAACAATGCCCAGCAGGTACAGTAGCGCCAGCGTCACTTCAATAAACGGGTACACCCAGCCGTACCACTTCGCACGTCGAGCCAAAAGGTCGTACTCGTGATATCCCTCAACAAATCCTGGTAGGTCGAGAAACTTGAACAGCGCAAAGTAGAGGAAAAAGAATCCCATGATGGCATTGAGCCAATTTAATTCAGTGTTCCCGAGTAGTGCAACATATATCGATGAGCTAAGCCCAATGAATGAAAAGACAACGATCAGCGGAATGTAGTCGCGGATCGAAGTCGCCGATAGACTTAATGCCGACTTCTGTCCAGCTGCGGCCCTTGCGGGGCCCTGTTCATGATGGTGATCGTGGTGATGTTCCATATTCCTCCTTAGGCTGCTTGTAATTGAGCATTCGACCGACACGCCTCGGTGTGAAACAGAAGGTCGGGGTTGGCTTTACAGTTTTGGCATATAAGGACAAGGTCGTTGCAGTTGGCAAAGGCACAGTTCTCGTAGTTGTTGGTTGCATCACCGCAGTGCGAGCATTCACCTATCGTCTTCGCGTGGTCTGAAAAATCAACTGTCATACGATCATCAAAAACGCGCAAACTGCCTTCCCATAGCCCGTCGTCTCCGTAGGCCTCGCCGTATTTCACAATGCCACCATCCATTTGATAGACTTCCTGAAAGCCGCGCTTTTTCATAAGCGCACTCAAAATCTCACAGCGAATGCCACCGGTGCAATACGTCACCACTGGCTTGTCTTTGATATCGTCGTACTTGCCGCTCTCCAGCTCTTTTATGAAATCTCTGCTAGTGTGGGTATCCGGCACCACGGCATTCTTGAACTTACCGATTGCCGCCTCATGCGCATTGCGGCCATCAAAGAAGACGACGTCGTCACGTGACTCAACCAGTGCATGCACGTCTTTAGGTTTTAGATGAACACCACCGCCAACTACTCCATTTTCGTCGACAACTAATTCATCGCCAGCATCAAACGCAACCACCTCGTTGCGCACCTTGACGCTCAGGCGCGGGAAGTCCTCCCGGCTGCCGTCACTCCATTTAAAGACGATGTCCTTAAAGCCTGGATATTGCTTGGTTGCCTTTGCGTATGCCTTGAGGTCATCAATATCACCACCCACCGTTCCATTCAGCCCATGTTCAGAAATAAGAATACGACCCCTTAAATTAAGACTGCTAGCCAATGTCTTTTGCCAAAACATGACCGCTTGGGGGTCTTTAAGAGGAGTAAATTTGTAATATAACAGAATCTTTTGCACGATAGTTATTATATCCTATTTACCTCTATAGCGCACGCCGTTATAATGAGATCTTATGGCCACAACACGCGATACTATAGGACTCTACTGGAAGCAGGCTCGAAAGCACAAGCCAAGCTTCTTTACAATGCTTATCACTATTCCCATTTCGGCCCTTATGATCAACGCACTCCTGGCGTACTTCTTCAGTCAGGCAATCGGACAGCTCATCTCCGGCGACACCTCAACAGTAATCATTAACCTTTCGCTCGCTGCTGGAGTGGGGCTCCTCGGTTTCCTCCTCAACTACATTGGCTTCCAGGCATTGGTTCACCATGAATCAAAGGTTATATCGCTCAACCGAAACGCCATGTTCGAACAGCTCATCCAAAAAGATCTGCGCTTCTTTGTAAATCAAAAAGTCGGCGCGCTCACCAGTAAATACATCGAATTTGTGCGAGGCCATCTTACCATTCAAAACCTACTTGTTGTTAGGACAGCCGGACTTGTTTTATCGCTTGCAACCGGATTATTCCTCATTGCGCTGCAGTCATGGATTGTTGCCCTCATTCTGCTCGCTCTCCTTGTTGGCCTCATCATAGAAGTAAAATGGAGCCTCAAGGTGAGGACACCTTACCGCTATGCCCGACGAGATCTGCGCGCAGAGGTTCACGGAAAGGTTGCCGATGGCCTTACCAATAGCCTGATTGTTAAGACTTTTGCCCGCGAGACCCAAGAGACAGAAGAGCTACGAGCCATTGGACGAAGGTTCGACGTCGCCTGGAAAAAAGACCTTGGCTTTGTCGCAACCGAGGGCTCATTCCGCATACTCATCCTAATTCTGACACAGATAATTGCTATTAGTGTCAGTGCATGGCTGGTCGTTGAGGGTCGCGCCGACGTTTCAACCGTCATCTTCTCTCTCACCTATCTGCAACTCGTCGGTTCTCAAATTTTTATGATTGGCGACCTACTCAACGGTTACGAGGATGCCCTGCTCGAAGCCTCGCCAATGACAGAAATGCTT
>DFTJ01000028.1:11912-14933 GCA_002381485.1 Candidatus Saccharibacteria bacterium UBA4215
ATCTTTATGATTGGTGACCTACTCAATGGCTACGAGGACGCCCTGCTTGAGGCCTCCCCGATGACAGAAATGCTGATGCAGGCAAATCAGGTGACAGATAACCAGCACGCTATCGAGCTAAAGAATCCCCACCCAACAATTACACTCGATGGCGTTTCCTACCGCTACGATGACAACAAAGAAGACGTGCTTCGTAACGTCACCCTTGATATTCCTGCCGGCCAAAAAGTTGGGCTGGTTGGTCGCTCAGGGGCCGGCAAGACAACCATCACGCAACTACTACTCCGCTTCGATGATGTGACGAAAGGTGAAATCCGCATAGATGGTCACGCGATAACCGACATCCAGCAGAAAAGTCTTCGCCAACACATCGCCTACGTCCCCCAAGAGCCAATGCTGTTTCACCGTAGCCTACGCGAGAATATCGCCTACGGAAAACAGGATGCAACCGAGGAAGAAATCACTCGCGCCGCTCAGCAAGCGAATGCGCTCGAGTTCATCAACGAGCTTCCGAACGGCCTCGATACGCACGTCGGCGAACGTGGCGTAAAACTTTCGGGCGGACAACGACAACGTATCGCCATCGCACGCGCCATTCTAAAGGATGCGCCTATCCTGATTCTGGATGAAGCAACCTCTGCATTAGACAGCGAAAGCGAGAAGCTAATTCAGAGTGCGCTCAAGAAACTCATGAAGGGGCGCACTAGCATCGTCATCGCTCACCGTCTTTCGACCATTGCTTCACTCGACCGCATCATCGTACTCGAACAAGGACGCATCATTGAAGACGGTAGTCACCAAGAGCTTCTTGCCAAAAAAGGTCTGTACCGAAGTCTCTGGGACCATCAATCAGGCGGGTTTATCGAAGAATAAAAAGCTCCGCACAACTGGCGGAGCTTTTTAAATCAAGCAGGAAATCTACTCTTTTTTATCAGACGATTCAGACGACTCGTCGGTATCGCTGTCGTCATCAGAGTCCGTGTCGCTATCAGCTTCACCGTTTTCTGATTCTACTTCAGATTCGTCCTCAGCACTTCCGGCCGCTGCATCGTTCGCAGCTTCAAGAGCGGCTGGCTCGTACACGTTCGCAATAACGAGGTCCATGTGCTGTTCGGAGTCGGCGAATTCGACACCGCTTGGAAGCTGCAAATCAGCAATCGTCAGGCGGTCTTCTGTCGTCGCAAGGTCGGCAATCGAAAGTTCAATTGACTCTGGTAGGTCAGCCGGCTTCGCCTTAATCTCCACACGCTCAATCGCTTGCAGGATAATCAGTCCCGCCTTTTCAGCCACACTTTCGCCCTTACCGGTCAAGACAATTGGGACGTCAGTCGTGATAATTTCGTTTTCTTTAATAGCGTGAAATGCTACGTGGCGCACAACCTGCTTCACTGGGTCAAAGTCGATATCTTTGATAATAGCTAATTTTTTCTTGCCACCAATCGTCAACTTCACTGGCGAGTGACGCCCAGCACCACGCACCACTTTAGTTGTCGCAACAAGCTCTGATTGGGTAGAAATCGGATCGTCTTGGCCGCCATACACGACACTCGGAACAGTCCCTTCTTTGCGAAGTGCAGCGACTTTTTTGCCGCTGGCCGTTCGAGCCTCTAGTTTCAGTGAAAAATCATGCATCTATTGATACCTCCGTCATTTGCTGTACCAGACCATTATACCATCTTTTTCTACCCTTTGCATGATCGGGATGACCTCTAGCGGCTCAGCTTGTCAAAAATAAGCATAAGGAGCATACTGTTATCAGAATATGGGCCATTCTTCAACACATACGCTAGGATCACACTTAACAGAAAAAGGAGTTGATTTTTGCGTGTGGGCACCATTTGCGGTCTCGGTCACTGCACTAGTAGGCGAGCCGCACAACTGGACAGAATTTCCCCTTGTCGCAGATGGCGAATACTGGTGCGGCACAGCCGCCGATGTCGAAGCTGGACAATCTTACAAATACCGCATTCAATCCAAAGACGGGCAGACCCTCGAAAAAAATGACCCACGAGCTCGACAGCTCACCGCCTCCGAAGAGGGGCTTTCAGTCATTATTGACCCGCACTACGACTGGGAAAACACTCCTCAGCCAGAACTAAAAAAAGAAGAGCACATCCTCTATGAGCTCCATGTCGGCACGTTCAACCGCCCAGATGCTGCCACCAGCGGCACGTTCTATACTGCGATAGAAAAGCTGGAATATCTACAATCACTAGGGATTACCACCATCGAGTTAATGCCCGTCACTAGCATGGCTACCAGCAATGGCTGGGGATATGCACCGAATTACCTGTTTTCGGTTGAGAATTCTTACGGTGGGCGTCGTGGTTTACTCGATTTTGTAAAAGCCTGCCACACGCGTGGCATTGCCGTCGTCCTTGATATTGTCTACAATCACTTTTTCCCTGAAACAGATTTATGGCAATACGATGGCTGGAGCGAAAACAACCGAGGCGGTATCTATTTCTATAACGACGAACGGGGCGATACGCCATGGGGTGGCCGTCCTGATTATGGCCGCGAGGAAGTGCGCCAATTCATTCTCGATAACGTCACGATGTGGCTCACCGAATACAAGATTGATGGTTTACGAATCGATTCAACAATCTATATGCGCAACACCAAAGGGCCTGAAGGAGATGCTAGCACCGAGATACCGGAAGCATGGTCACTGCTCCGAGAAATCACTACCCTTGCGCACAAGATTAACCCACACGCCTTAATGATTGCCGAAGATAGCTCTGTCAACGACGCCATTACTCAATCTACCGAAGCTGGTGGTGCAGGCTTTGATGCCCAATGGGGACTTTCGTTCCCACACACCGTACGCAGTGCCCTCAACCTAGAGCAGGCCGAATACGGGAACACTCTCGCGTCAGAATTAATCCACACCTACAACGGCGATGTCTTCCAAAAAGTCATTTTTAGCGACTCACACGATACTGCGGCTAACGGGGAAGTACGGCTCAGCGAAGCCGCATCTCCAGGTAACTCAGGGAGCCTATCGGCGCGTCAATTTGG
>DFTJ01000028.1:15101-16059 GCA_002381485.1 Candidatus Saccharibacteria bacterium UBA4215
ATGGCTCACCAACACATGGTTAATTTACGAAAGAACTTATACCACAATACTGCCGGGCTGACCGGCAGCGGAATCAACGTCTTCCACGAAAATATGTCCAGCAATGTGATTGCCTATCACCGCTGGCTGCACGGTGGCCCGCACGATGACGTTATTGTCATTGTCAACGCCAGCGCTCAGCGATTCAAAAACTACAAGCTGTACGTACCGGTTGCAGGAACCTGGCATGTCCGCTTCAACAGCAGCTGGAACGGTTACAGCCCCGACTTTCACGAAACAAACATCTCAACAGTCACCACAGACGAAAACTGCGAGCTCTCGTTAGAACTCGCAGACTACAATGTTCTTATTCTTGCCCAAGATCCTGAATCTATAGCAAGTTCTTAAGATACTTTCCAGTGTACGAATCGGCAACTTTCGTGATAGCCTCTGGCGTACCCATTGCAACCACCTGTCCGCCAGCAAGACCACCCTCTGGCCCCATGTCGATGATATGGTCAGCAGTCTTAATAACATCCAAGTTGTGTTCAATCACCACCATGCTGTTGCCCCCCTGCACCAACTTCTGCAAGATACCCAACAGGCGCTTAACGTCAGCACTGTGCAGCCCAGTTGTTGGCTCGTCCAGGATGTACAATGTCTTGCCGGTTGAACGACGCGAAAGCTCTGAGGCAAGCTTAATACGCTGCGCCTCTCCGCCACTAAATGTCGTTGCTGGCTGGCCAAGCTTAATATATCCCAGCCCCACGTCGACCAACGTATTAAGCTTACGAGCGATGGCCGGTATGTTCTCGAAGAACGCTGCGCCTTGTTCAACCGTCATCTCAAGTACGTCACTAATTGTGGCGTCTTTGTATTTAATTTCTAGAGCTTCACGATTGTACCGCTTGCCCTTACAGACATCACAGGTAACGTAAACATCAGGCAAGAAATGCATTTCGATCTTTATGACACCGTC
>DFTJ01000028.1:16151-20117 GCA_002381485.1 Candidatus Saccharibacteria bacterium UBA4215
GATCTTTATGACCCCGTCACCCTGACAGTTTTCGCAGCGGCCGCCCTTAACGTTAAAACTAAATCGACCGGCTTTGTAGCCGCGAATATTCGCTTCGGTTGTGGCAGCAAATAGATCACGAATCGGCGTAAAGACACCGGTATACGTAGCCGGATTTGAACGAGGTGTCCGCCCAATTGCTGACTGGTCAATAACAATGACCTTGTCGAGCTTTTCGATACCCTCAATGTTATCGTGGGCACCTGGAACTTCATGTGCACGATGCAAGCGAGCCGACAACTCTTTGGCAAGAATATCGTTTACGAGGGTTGATTTACCCGATCCGCTGACGCCACTAACAACCGTCATCACACCAAGTGGAATCGTCACATCAATATTGCGCAGATTGTTCTCTCGTGCGCCCTTAATTACCAGACCACGATCCTTCTCGACGGTGCGCCGCTTCTTTGGCACCTCAATCTTCTCGGTACCTCGTAAATAACGACCAGTGATACTCTCCTCGTTCTCGGCGACCTCTGTCGGTGTCCCCTGAGCAACAATGTGCCCTCCAGCAACGCCGGCACCAGGTCCAATATCCAGGAGATAGTCGGCCTGACGAATCGTATCTTCATCGTGCTCTACCACCAACACGGTGTTACCCAAATCACGCAGATGCTTCAATGTTGCAATCAAGCGATCGTTATCCCGCTGGTGCAACCCAATCGAAGGCTCGTCCAGAACGTACAGTACACCCTGCAAACCAGAACCAATCTGGGTCGCCAAACGGATACGCTGCGCCTCACCTCCAGAAAGTGTGTTGGCGGCACGTGAAAGCTCAAGATAGTTCAAGCCAACGTTATTCATAAAGCCAAGTCGAGCGGTAATCTCTTTCAGAATCTGGGTAGCGATAAACTGCTCTTCATCAGTAAGATTCAGTTTCTTTTCAAAGATATCCAGTGCTGCGTCAACACCCAACATACAAATATCCATTATGTTCAAGCCGTGAATTGTCACTGCCAAGACAACTGGCTTTAGGCGAGCGCCCTTACAGGCGTGGCATTGGCGTTCACGCATAAAGCGTTCGATGTCACGACGCATAAAGTCACTGTCAGTCTCTTTGAACCGACGCTCGAGGTTTGGAATGACTCCCTCGTATGCTGCGTCATAGGCACGTCCGTCGCCCAGGGATACGCGATACTTCTCTTCGCCTGTTCCATACAGAATCTTCTCAATGGCTTCAGGCTTTAACTCACGAACTGGCACTTTCAAACTAAAGCCATGTCGATCTGCCACGGCTTGCAAGCGCTTCATGTACCACGCGTCACTGTTCACACGGTTATACGGTCGAATTGCGCCTTCCGAAATTGTCAGGTTGGGATTAAAGACAAGCTCTGGATCAACTTCTTGCCGGCTGCCAAGCCCCGTACAGACAGGACACGCACCTTGCGGAGCGTTAAAGCTAAACAGTCGCGGTTCTAACTCGGGGATCTCTTCGTTTGGGTGGTCAAGACACGCATACCGCTGGCTGTACATATGGTTGGTGTCGGCATCAACATCGTGAATCTCCACAACACCACCAGCAAGGTCCAGTGCCTGCTCGACAGACTGCGCAACCCGCGAACGCATATCCTCAGATAACGAAATGCGATCGACCACAATTTCAATGTCGTGTTTGTATTTTTTATCCAACTGCGGGAATTCATCCAGTGAGTAAACTACTCCGTCTACTCTTGCTCGAGCGAACCCTAATCGACGGTATTGTTCGGGGATATGAGCATGTTCACCCTTCTTGCTTTTAACGATTGGCGCCAATAACATCAAGCGGGCGCCTGTCGTTAATTTCATAATTTCGTCAATAATATCTTCAGGAGTTCGACGCGTCACCGCTTTTCCGCAGACAGGACAGTGTGGCACACCGATGCGCGCAAACAGCAGCCGCAGGTAGTCGTAAATCTCCGTCACCGTCGCTACAGTGCTGCGCGGGTTCCGACTGGTTGATTTTTGGTCGATACTAATCGCCGGGCTCAACCCCTCAATTTGATCAACATCGGGCTTTTCCATCAAGCCTAGGAATTGGCGAGCGTAGCTCGAAAGACTCTCGACGTACCGGCGTTGCCCTTCGGCATAAATCGTATCAAACGCCAAACTAGATTTTCCAGAGCCGCTCAAGCCAGTAATAACAACTAGTTTATCGCGGGGAATCTCAACCGAAATATCTTTCAGGTTGTGTTCGCGGGCTCCAGTAACTCGAATGACTTCTGACATAACTGTTCGATTATACTCTTTTTTGCAACTTTTTTCCAGTATCGCCAAGTGAAGCGTACCCCTTATGCTTGCCTTTTATCACCCCTGTTTGCTATATTCCTAACAACATTAGAAAATAATTATGCAAAAAACAATCCTTTACACCAGCCTTATTGCCTCAAGCGTACTGATTCTCGACAGTATGAACGCGTTTAATGAGCTCGCATTTTTTCTGATTGCTGGAAAAATTCCTGGCACAACCCTCTATCTTGACGCAAGCACGATGCTCAGCCTGAGCGTACTCATGGTTGGTCTCGTCTTCGGCCGGCTGGTTGCTGCCTCTATTCGACGTCAACAGGCGCAATACTCTCAGCCCAAAGCTGCAACTCTTGCAAGATAAACTGCTTATTCTCATCAGCGATCGTTGTCGCTAATTGATTAAGGCGCTGCACAAAAGCCGGCATCTGACGCTGCAATCGGTCTGCTCGCCACTGCTCCCAGCTGCGCACCTCGTCCTCTGCAAGTGACCGCGGGAAATTACGTGCTTTGTAATGCAGCAAGAGTGGGTCGAGCCGCTCATCTATAAAACTAGGATGCAAATCGGCTAAGTCTTCTGGTCGAGCATACCGAATCTTCTCGACAGCGAGTGAATCCTGGTCAGGCAAAAAACTATCGTATAATTGCGCTTCGGGATCAACAGCTTTCTTAAATTCTGGTCGCCGCTCGATAAGCGTACGCACATTCTCGGCAAACGATGGTGAAGATAGCAGTATCTTACGATGCTTCGCAATTGTTGCTTCATCGAGCCCAATCCGCTCCCAGCCACCCTCTTGTGCCAATACACCAAGCGGCGCCACGGCTGGCGCACGGTTGTACTGTAGCTCTTTAATAGGCAGACCTTGATAGTCATCCTTTTTGCGTTCTTCCCAACTCGCGTAGAAGATCTTCTCGAGCTGTGGCAGTGGCATATCTAAAAACGGTGTTGGGTCGTGGCGCAGGTCATATGCCACGACTGCGCCGTTGCGCCCCGATGTCAACGGAAACGCTACCGTCGCCTTATGATATTCACCATCAAACCGCCCGCTGACGTACACAAACGGCTGTTTATCATCTAAATTAACCAACTCTTTGACGGCTTTCTTGTCGCGCATCTTAAACAAATACTCGTATAATTGCGGCTGCTTTTGTTTAATTAGCTTTGTCACTGCGATGAGCGCTTCAACATCACTCAAAGCATCATGGGCCTTAAAATGATCAATGCCATTCAGCTTCGTCAGCAACTCAAGGCGATTGGTCGCCTTGCCGTCAACTACCGGCCACTCGATACCCTTGGGACGGAGCGCTCGCGTCATGCGCACGACATCAAGGAGGTCCCAGCGTGATCGCCCTTCCTTCCACGACCATTCATAGGGATCATAAAAGTTTCGCCAAAATAAATGACGGATAAACTCATCGTCAAAACGGATATTGTTGAACCCCACAACAACAGTGTCTGGGGTAAAAACCTCTTTCATGAGTATCTTAGCAAACTCAGCTTCACTGTACCCCTCAGCAACCGTTTGCTGTGGCGTAATACCAGTTACCATCAATGCGTCGGGGCTAGGAAGCGTATCGTCATTCAACGCAACGAGCAGATTGTACGGTTCGCCGATCGGTTCCAGATCCAATGTGGTTCTGATGCCAGCAAACTGCATAATTCGGTCGTCGCGGGCACTGAGCCCTGATGTTTCGAGGTCGTAAAAG
>DFTJ01000028.1:20192-21841 GCA_002381485.1 Candidatus Saccharibacteria bacterium UBA4215
ATTTCGAGGTCGTAAAAGAAAAAAGTTTTCGGCATACGACTTATTATAACGATAAATAGAAGAGAGCGCCCAAATTGGGCGCTCGATGTGATGGTCCTTCAGTATAATTTCATGATTATTATGAGTTATGTATACGAGGTGGCCACGGAGGCGGCGAGCGTTGGCAGTGTTCGGGTCTACCGAGCTTTTTAACGCTTACGTCCTATCCGTCTGGGTTGAACGGGGTGACGCAAGACGAACCGCCTCCGTGGTTTATGTGCGACGTGTGTATTAAGTTTTTAGCTTAATACTCCTTTCGCTTCCAGTTTCCATCAAAGTGTCCAACGTCGGAGGGCTCGGGGCCCTGCATCCGATCAGATGAACATTTTTTAATACTAACAGAAATTAGTGAAAATGTCAATAGGTATCTAAAAGTCGTCTTTTTGCTCGACCAGCGAGAACTCGTCTTGACCGATGCGAATAACGCTATCGCCTTGTGCCCCAGCCCGTGTTAAGGCGTGGTGAATCCCCATTTTCTTCATAATGTCACGCAAGCGGTTCAAGCCTTCGTGAGTATCGAAGTTCGTCCGGCGGGCAAACTTCTCAATTTTATGACCCGTTACCCGATAGACTATCTGGTCAGACTCCTCAAGCTTCTCGACGTGCCAAGCCTTCGCTACTTGCTCGGATGACAGCGAGATAACGGGCATGCCCTCGTCATCGATTGCTTCCTCATCTGCCTTTTTCTGTCGGGCTTCCGTCACCATAGTCCGTAGTTCGCGCAAAACTTCCTTAAGGCCGGTATGTGCGGGTGAGGAAATAGCAAAAATAGGTCGATCGGCAGCCACAGTCTTCAGAGCCTCCATCTGCATCTGGATCAACTCTTCATCTAGGCCTTCTGTTTTTGTCAGTGCAATTACTTCTGGTCGATCAGCCAAGGTGGCATTGTACGATGAGAGCTCGTGACGGATCGTCTGATAGGCCTTAGCGACGTCAGACTCGTACGCGTCAATAAGATGCAGCAAGACGGCCGTACGCTCAACGTGACGCAAGAAGGCATCTCCGAGTCCCTTGCCCTCACTAGCGCCTTCAATCAGCCCGGGGATGTCAGCAATCAACAGGCTTCCGTCATCGATGTCGGCCACCCCAAGGTTGGGGGTCAGCGTTGTAAAGGCATAGTCAGCAATCTCTGGTCGGGCGTTACTAACGACGCTTAAGAATGTGGACTTTCCGGCATTCGGGAAACCAACCAAGCCGACATCAGCTAATAATTTCAACTCAAGTTCACCTTCAAACGTATCGCCCTCTTCACCTTTTTCAGCGATACGCGGTGCCTGACGAACCGATGATTTAAAGTGAGCATTCCCAAATCCGCCATCACCGCCACGAGCAATCACCGCTTCTTGGCCATCTTCAGTAAAATCAGCAATCACAAGGCCTTCACGCTTCACGATTGTCCCCATTGGAACCTTTACGTACAACGGGTCACCAGAGCGACCATGTCGATCACGCTTTGCACCAGATTGCCCTGGCTGCGCTTTTAGTTCTGGTTTGAATCGAAAATCTACCAGTGTATTCAAGTTTTCAGTGGCAACAAAAATAACATCGCCACCTTTGCCGCCGTCGCCACCATCAGGGCCACCTTTATCAACATAAATTTCGTGTCGAAA
>DFTJ01000028.1:21888-24369 GCA_002381485.1 Candidatus Saccharibacteria bacterium UBA4215
GCGTCCAGCCTGCACAAACACTTTTGCGGTATCTACAAACATATTGTTACTGAATGTACGCGAAATTTGAAACCTGAGAGGCTGGTAACGTACGACCAGATACGATATTGAATCCACCCCCACTCACATACGCGTTCATTTCACTCAATCGAAGGTCACCATTTGGAAGAATTTCTTCTACGATCCCAACGTGACCATAGTCACCTTCATTTTGGATAATGGCTCCGACCGAAGGAGTGTTGCTCACTTTTAATCCTTGCCTTACAGCACTATCATCCCACGTCGTTGCATTCCCCCAGAATTGCCCCACAGGTAGTCCAAGTTCAACTCGACGATCGTATACGTATGCAGTACAGTTCCCAAAAGCATATGCATTTCCACTATACATTGGTGTACCAATCCTAATGGTCCATGTATTACCTATGAAGGCATTTCCATATCCGAGGTTGTAACCAACACTTGCATCAGACAAAGGTGCTCGAGACGGTTGAACGTACCCAGGACGTTCAGTGGTTGGAAGGATACCATTTGGAATAATGATCTTTAACCCGGCGGTCACGCCAGAGATTTCAAGGTCGTTATAGGTAATGATCGAGGCAGCTTGAGCCTGATACTTCTCGGCAATGCTCTCGGCGGTGTCACCGCTTTTTACGGTGTAGACGATACCATTGCGAGGCAAGATGTCGAGCTTTGTCCCTGCGGTCAAAGAGTTACCCGTTAGGTCATTTGCCCACTTGATGGTGTTCTCGCTAATACCAAAGCGGTCTGAAAGACTTGCAACAGTATCACCGCTTTTCACAGTATACGTTTCAATCTGTCGACTCGCGGCAGAAAGTGGAATAATCTGTGGCTTGGCACTCGAAGACTCGTCAGTAGTTGGCAATTCGCTTTCAATTTGCGTTGAAATAGCGAGGCTGGCCACCGACGGTGCGACTGACAAGTTGGCAGAATGCGCGACACTAGAAGCAATAGACGATGCAACAACATCGTTTACGGCAGTTTGTGTATCATTTTCATTTGGCTGAATAGCCAAGGAAGCGGCTGAGTTAGCGACACCTGTCACCTGTTGTGGTGAACGGTAGCCGATAGCAATTATCACAATAAGGAGGGTAAAAACACTCGCGTATATAGCGATAGTTGCTGGTTTGATCCGACTCTTCGCAGAGCGACGTCGGTATGTGGTGGGCTGTTGCGCTGCAACAGCTGATCCGTGAGAGGCAGAGCCTGTCGAGATCTGATTACGAATTATCGTTCTCCTGCCACTCGTATTGCTACAAGGGCGACTACCATAATAAGTCTTTCTTCTCTTAACGAGAAAAGGGTATGTTCGACCGATTTCATTATTATAATTTCGATACCCGTACGACGTTTGCGGCAGGCTCACTAATGACCTGGCTTCCCACTCGCATTTGGATTTCCTCTATGTAAAAATAGTTCGCAAAATCCAACCAGTAGACAGAGCCACTAATGTGCACTTCAAATTGTAGCAAAGCTAGCAGATAAAATCAATGAAGTTTATGTCTTTTGAGACACTGACCTCTGTTGGAATACCTAGATGATCTGGCACTTTTGCTGACAATAATTGCGGATATTGGCCTCGTGCTCCTCGAGGGTTCTCCCGTAGTACGTTACATCATCATCACCACTCAAGAAGAACAGATAGTCTGTGTCAGCAGGAGCAGCAACTGCCCGAAGAGCGTCCACCCCTGGTACTGCAATCGGTCCGGGTGGCAGTCCAGCATAACGGCGAGTATTATACGGTGAATCAAGGTCCACCGAGCGCTCTACTCCTGTTTTATCAGCAATATACTGATAGGTGACGTCTGAACCAAGCTCCATGCCTATTTCAAGCCGTTTTAAGAAGATCTGAGCAATTTCCGCCTGATCACCGCCTCCTGACTCTCTCTGAATGATTGAGGCCAGTGTGATGCCCTCAAACAGGCTCAGGCCCTGTGCTTCGTACCCAGCTACCAAATCATACTCATCAATAACCGCCTCGAACTCATCAAACGTCCGCAGCAAGATGTCGGTGACCGCAGCACCGCTTGCCATACGGTAGGTCTCCCCGAAGATATAACCCTCTAGGTCAGCCCCAGTTGGCTTTCCTGCGAACAATGGTGACTGATAGTTCACCGCAAGCGCAGCATCAACCTCTTCAGCGGGATACCCAGCAGCAAGCAACACCTGTCGATTATCAGCCAATGTAGCTCCAGGCAAGAACGTAATATCGAAACTGTCAACTTTCCCGTTCTGAAGATGGCCGACTATTTCCGGTGTTGATTCAGACGGGGACAGCCGGTAAGTGCCTGCCCGCAAGCTATTCTGCACACCAGTCACTCGAGTATATACGCTAAAAGCTGCAACACTCCGTATCAAACCCTCTTCTTCTAGCTGGCGTGCTATCCCATCTGGAGTTGTGCCGGCGACAATATCAACCCTGACCAGCTCGGTGCTTGAGGCGTCAACAGGTGATAGTTGCTG
>DFTJ01000028.1:24547-27535 GCA_002381485.1 Candidatus Saccharibacteria bacterium UBA4215
TGATAGTTGCTGTTGATACCACAGATACGCGCCCAGACTTAGCAGAACAAGCAGCGCAAAAATCGCCGCGCTCACCCACAATAAAATCTTCTTCCGTTTACCGGGACCAGGAGTTTTGAGCCCGCTCTGAGTTCCCTCGATCGGCTGCGGCTGAGGGACCGGCAGTACCTCTGGTGGCTGTGGCGTATTCGTCGGTGACTTATCCAAAATGCTCCTCCAAATAATCCTGCAAAATAATTGCAGCTGCATTCATATCAATGTCGCCTTTCTCATAGCGACGACCACTCTCTTTGAGGCGCTGTTCAGCCATGACACTCGTTAATGACTCGTCCTGAAAAACGATTTTTGGTCCAAGGTCTTGCAGCTGCTCTGCAAATTGCTCGACGTATGAAGATTGTGCGGTCGCTTCACCCTGCTGATTGCGAGGGTAGCCCACAATGATTATGTCGGTATCTTCACGAACTATAATATCGGCAATTGCCTGCAACTCACCGCTGTCAACCGTGAGGGTGTCAAAAGGCACTGCAATACGCACTGCCGTATCAGCTAATGCCACGCCGATACGCTTCTCGCCCACATCCAGGCACAGTAGCGACTGCTTACTCATCTTCTAGTTTAAACTCGATATCAATCTTATTTGTATCATTTGGAACAGTGCGTACCCAGAAGTACGAGAACTGAACATCAACTTCACGTATACCGTCAATTGATTCCAGAGAATCTTGAACCTCGCCAAAAATCTTACCCTTTACCTGCTCCTTCAGGGCGGCCTCGTCGACCTGAGGTCCAATCCGACCATTCGCTACAACGCTTGCCGTAAGAGTGTCGTCGTCACTCTGAAAGTTACTGATGCTTGCCTCTTCAGTGCCATTGTCATACACACGTTGCGTATCATCGAGAAGCTGGGCCTCTATACTTGCCGTTAGAAATTCGCCGAGTGCTTCTTCAGGGACCGCATACATTGAGTAGACTGTTGCAATCGTCAGTGTGGCGGTTCCGTCAGCAGCCTCCTCGTCAACAGCAGGTGACGAAACGGCATCTTCACGACTGACCGCAAAACTACTGTCAATTACCTTCGCTCCATCACCAAAGCTGGCGATCAATTCTTGCTTTCGTTCGTCGGTTGAGCGACCGATAAGCTCACCTCTTGCCCGCTCGACATCAGCGTTTGTCGGAACTTTTACTTCTTCACTGTTACCGCCCGTGATACCCTCACTTGTTGCAATCGCTCGCATTGCGCTGCTGTAGCCAGAAACACTAAACTGTGTCCCGCCAGGACGGTTAAACGCGCTACCGACAGTGGTTGCCACGACACCAACGGCCCCAGAAGTACCGGCAGTCTGGCAAGAGCCTCCTCCGAAACTTGCGGCCCCCGCAGTAGCACTCGCCTGGGTCACATAAGAACGTCCGTTCGAAGTAATCGTTGTGCCCGACGGAACAGTAATCGGGTCAGAGCTGTCACAGTTACTAAAGGTAACGCTTCCGGTCGCCTCATCACCCACGAGCCCTGTACCAGTGGCGGTAAATTCAATCGACTCGTCAACCTCTATCTCTTCCCGAACAGCAGCAATAATTCCCTCTTCGTAATTCGTCGGCTGGTCGGTACTGAGGGTAACTGCAGCACTGACTGGAGCAGTGGTCGTACGGGCGGTCACGATAACCGTTGCAGCTGGTGCGAAAACAAACATCCAAATCAATAGGGCCGTCAAACCAACACCTGCAGCAATACCCAAGAATAACTTCTTCCGGAAGGTGTCAAAGTTCGGTACCTTGACCTTACTTTTACTGCCGCCGGCTTTCTTTGTAGCCTTCGCAGCGGTCGACGTCTTTACACCATCAATATCAATTGATTCGATTGCTTCGCTTCGCATCTCTTCACGATTACCATCACGCACCGGCACTGTTGAAGCGTGATCACCAACAGGCAGCTCGCCACCGTCAATAATGTCATCGCCATCATCTACCGCGAGTGCAGGAATGGTGGCAATCTCTGGCTTGGATTGTAAGTTTTTTGCGACTGGAATTGAAGCGTTCGCCGCCAGCGCAACCAGTGCAGGGTTACTGGTAATAAGGACGAGTTTTTTCTTGCTAGAATGTGCCATTCGATCCAATAAGCGTAAGTTTACAGCACTCTGAAGCGCCCCGGCTCTTTTCGGTGGCACAATTGCAACGACTTTCTCTTTGGCAGTTTTTATTTTGCCGATAATGGCGGTGACATCGTCGTCGACATCAATGTAAATAACGTCTTTATTCATAGATTAAATTCTGAGGAGGCGATTAAGTTTTCCCTTGATTGAATCCCCTTCTCCACTCCCTACCAGTGTATCATATCCGACTCGTAGCAAACCCATGGCGGTAATGAAGGTGTGGTCAGAAACATCACCGGTTTCATCAACGACGCCAATGACTTCCGTCGGATTAATGTGGTGTACGGTTGGCTTTTTTGTGAACGGAAGCTCTTTGTGCCAATCAGATGCCTCGAGGGCGTCCACTAACTTTTCCAGACTAGCCCCACCGCCACATAACAGAATCCTGTTTGGCAAATGGTCGACCGAATCAAACTCACTCAATGCCAGCTCTACACCAGCAACCCACACCTCGAGCGTACGATCAATCGCCGCACGGACCTCTTTCGCGACAGTCGGCTTAATCTTACTGTGGCCAATATTCACCTTTAGCTTTTCAGCGTCCTTGTACGTCAGGTTCATATCGCTAGCGATTGTTTGAGTAAAGCTTCGTCCGCCAATGCCGAACATCTTCGTACCTTCAACGCCACCGTCGTTTACGACAGCAATATCAGTCGTGCCACCCCCGACATCTGCTAGGATTGCCGTAAAGTTACTACTGGCGTCACTCCCCAAAACACTCCGGCTCACCGCAAACGGCTCGGCAGCAACTGCCAATAATTCGAGAGATAGTTCATCTGCGACACGTTCAAGTGCACCAATGTGAACCATCGGCGCAAAGGCTGTATAAATCTGCACCGAA